>CAMWYM010000005.1 GCA_947178475.1 uncultured Clostridium sp.
ATTTTATCATAGAAGACCAGTTATTTCTATTTACAGAAAAAGTTTCACAAACTCGAATTATATATAATTTAAAAATATAGCATCTATGTCCAAAATTGAGCATAGATGCTATTCTTTTACATTAACCTGTTATTTTTAATTATGCATTTTTCGTAACGCCCAAATCAACCTTTTCGCCATTGATGCTCCAGTTCTTGGTATAACCCTTTGCCTCATCATACTCAATACCGGTGGCCAGCACATCACTGAAGATTGCTTCCTCATTCCGTTTCATAATTTCTGCAACCTTATCATTCCCGGCAACAGAAATGGTAATCTGATCCATGACCTCAAAGCCTGCTTCCTTCCGCATGGTCTGTACCTTGGAAATGATTTCACGGACGAAGCCTTCCTCCAGCAGTTCTTCTGTCAGTTGAATATCCAGCACCACAGTCACTACTGCATCCGCTTCTGTCACATAGTCATCAGACTTGGCAAGCTCAATCAGTAAATCTTCTTCTGCAAGGGATACAGAAACTCCATTCACATCAAATTTCAACGCACCCTCACTCTTTAAGGTATTCATTGCCTCATTGCCGTTTACGCCTGCCAGATATTCCCGGATACCATTTAACTGCTTACCGTATTTCGGACCAACCGTTTTTAACTGCGGCTTAAAGCTGTATGAGCTGAATTCAGACACATCATCCTTAAAAGTAACTGCCTTCACATTTAACTCGTCCTCAATAATTTCTTTATAGAAATCCGAAAGCTCTTTTTCAGCCTTTACATACATGTTGCCGATTGGCTGTCTGTTCTTGATATTGGCACTGTTTCTTGCTGCACGTCCTAATACAACAATCTTAAGCACCTCATCCATATCTGCTTCAAGCTCTTTGTCCACAAGCTTTTCCTCACAGACAGGGAAATCACACAAATGGATACTCTTCGGTGCTGTCTGATCTACGCTCATCAC
This sequence comes from uncultured Clostridium sp., assembly GCA_947178475.1. Lineage (GTDB taxonomy): Bacteria > Bacillota > Clostridia > Lachnospirales > Lachnospiraceae > CAG-590. The sequence continues at coordinate 956 of CAMWYM010000005.1, forward strand.
CAGATTCTGGTAAATATCCTCCGTCATAAACGGAATCATCGGAGCCGCTACCTTACATATTGTGACCAGTGCCGTGTAAAGGGTCATATACGCATTAATCTTATCCTGCTCCATTCCCTTTGCCCAGAAACGCTCACGGGAACGTCTTACATACCAGTTACTGCAATCATCCACAAATTCACTCATGGCTCTTGCAGCCTCTGGAATCCGGTAATTGCCAAGATTCTCATCCACTATCTTCACCACTGTATTCAGCTTGGAAAGCAACCATTTATCCATAACCGGAAGCTTATCATATTCTAAGCTATATTTTGTCGGGTCAAAATTATCGATATTCGCATACAGCACATAAAATGCATAGGTATTCCACAGTGTACCCATGAATTTACGCTGTCCCTCCACTACTGCATCCTCATGGAACCGGTTTGGCAGCCAAGGGGCAGAATTCGTATAGAAATACCAGCGGATGGCGTCTGCACCGTACTGGTTTAACGCCTCCATCGGGTCTACTGCATTTCCCTTTGACTTACTCATCTTCTGACCGTCTTTATCCTGAACATGACCAAGAACGATAACATTCTTATATGGCGCCTCGTTAAAAATCAATGTCGAAATCGCCATCAGGGAATAAAACCATCCTCTCGTCTGGTCAACGGCTTCTGAAATAAAGTCAGCTGGGAAATTCTCCTTAAAAATATCCTCATTTTCAAAAGGATAATGCCACTGTGCAAAAGGCATGGCACCGGAATCAAACCAGCAGTCGATTACCTCCGGCACTCTCTTCATTTCCTTCCCGCAATCCGGACACTTGATGGTCACCGCATCAATGTATGGGCGATGCAGCTCGATATCCTCCGGACAGTTATCACTCATTTCCTTAAGCTCTGCAATGGAACCGATGGCGTGACGCTTGCCACACTCACATTCCCAGATATTAAGCGGAGTTCCCCAGTAACGGTTACGGGAAATTCCCCAATCCTGAACGTTCTTTAGCCAATCGCCAAAACGTCCTTTTCCGATAGACTCCGGAATCCAGTTTACAGTATCGTTATTGCGGATCAAGTCCTCGCGGACCTCTGTCATTTTTACAAACCATGTATCTCTTGCATAGTAGATAAGCGGCGTATCGCATCTCCAGCAGAACGGATAATCATGCTCAAATTTCGGTGCATCAAACAGCAGTCCCCTGTTATCCAAATCCACCAATACCTTCGGGTCCGCATCCTTCACAAACAACCCGGCAAATGGGGTTTCCTCCGTTAAGTTACCCTTACCGTCCACAAACTGTACAAATGGAAGGTCGTATTTTCTTCCCACCTGTGCATCATCCTCACCAAATGCAGGTGCGATATGAACAATACCGGTACCGTCAGTCATGGTTACATAGGAATCACAGGTAATGAAATGTCCTTTCTTCTTCTGTTTTTCAGCTACTTCTGCAGCACAGGCAAATAAAGGCTCATACTCCTTATTCTCCAAATCCGTACCGACGTAAGTCTCCAATACTTCATAAGCCGGGACATTATTCTCCTCATCTGCCAGCTTACCTAAAACCTTGTCAAGAAGCGCCTCGGCCATATAATAGGTATAGCCATCTGCCGCCTTTACCTTACAGTAAGTCTCCTCCGGATTTACACAAAGTGCCACATTAGAAGGCAGTGTCCATGGTGTGGTTGTCCATGCCAGAAAATAGGCATCCTCTCCGATTACCTTAAAGCGTACTACAGCAGAACGCTCCTTCACTAGCTTATAGCCCTGTGCCACCTCGTGGCTGGAAAGCGGCGTACCACAGCGAGGGCAATACGGTACAATCTTAAATCCCTTATACAGTAAATCCCTGTCCCAGATTTTCTTCAGTGCCCACCATTCCGACTCGATAAAATCATTGTGATAGGTTACATACGGGTCATCCATATCTGCCCAAAATCCAACCTTGCCGGAAAACTCTTCCCACATTCCCTTGTATTTCCAGACAGATTCCTTACATTTTGTAATAAATGGGTCAAGCCCGTATTCCTCAATCTGTTCCTTGCCGTCAATTCCAAGCAGCTTCTCTACCTCTAACTCTACCGGAAGTCCATGGGTATCCCAGCCTGCTTTACGGATAATCTTGTGTCCCTTCATGGTCTGGTATCTCGGAATCATATCCTTGATGACACGGGTTAACACATGTCCGATATGTGGCTTGCCGTTTGCAGTCGGTGGTCCGTCATAAAAGGTGTATACCGGCTTACCTTCCTTCTCTTCAATGGACTGTTCAAAAATCTTGTTCTCTTTCCAGAAATCGAGCGTCTTTTGTTCACGCTCTACAAAGTTTAGGTTTGTTGATACTTTTTCGTACATAATCTAATTCCTTTCTATAATAATACAAAAGCCCTTCTCCTCCTGTATCAGGACGAAAAGGGCTTGTTATTCGCTATACCACCTAATACACTGTACTCTGCAAAGTACATAAGCTCTATAAAGAAGACCAAATCGGTAATCTCTTTGCTGCTTAGGCTATTCTCTGCTTTCATACATGGTTTCTGTAACGGGAAACAACCGTTGGAGCCTATTAGATTTCAACATATCATCACAAGACATCTGCATTCACTTACTGCATCTATGACAAAACACGAAACCGTTCAGTCCAAAACTCTGGAGTGATATTCCCAAATTTACTATTCCTGTCTGTCTTCCACCATCACAGACTCGCTGGTTTTGGAACTGCCACCGCCTGTTTGTACTCCGTGCTATTCCAAAAAAGTTTCATAAAAAAGGTACTGTCTCCTTCAACGTCTTTCACAACTATGTTTTTTATAGCATTTCTTATGTTTTTTGTCAATAGGTCCTTTCTTGTGTTTCGGTACTTTTCTGACAAATTCTAATTTTTCTACGTTAGCTATCCATAACTTTTAAATCAATCCAGTTTTCCAAAAATTGCAACAATAAAAAAGCAGACAACCATCTTCTTATAATTCGTTATCTGCAACATAAACCAAAGTATTTATCTCCCTCTGGTTTTCTATAATTCTTTTCTAAGGCTTCCGACACAATCTATACAAAAATCACATTATTCAAAATATTTAACTTATAACCATAATTTGAATAACATCTTTTGTCCATACTTAATACTTTTATAATAATTCATATATTTGCTTCAGGATAACACTAAGCCGTTCCGTTTGGCTTTGATTAAATAATTGCAATATTTCCACTAATTTGTGATCATATTCCACTTTTTCTGTTCCTGTTAATATATAATCCGAATTCACTTTCAACGCATTACATAGATTATAGAGAACAATTGCAGAAAAACCTTTTCTCCCTGTCTCAATCTCATATAAAAATTTAGGCGAGATAGATGCCAATTCTGCTAAACATTCTCTTGTATACCCCCGCATAACACGAGCCAGCAAAATTCTTTCACCTGCTTCTTTATATAAAGCCATCATTTGTACTAACCTCCTACTATATACTAAAATAACTCATTGTACTTTTTCTCAAAACCTGCTATTGTTCCGCCAATTATTACCTAAAGTGTATTGTCTATTTTATCAAATACACATTTCTTAATTTAAATTTGTCACCAACTACCACAAATAATGACCAAACAAATAATATTTGCTTTTAATCATTAAGCCCATTAAGTTTAGTCTCCAAAGTACCTATTTCAACTCTATTTTAAAAACTCAGTCTCGTTTTGTACTATATTTGATTCATTGATTTAGGATTGGAGAACATAAGTGTTTAAATTAAGTAGCAAAAGAGAATTAAATGAACGTGAAAAAAAATTGAATGAATATTACTGGAAATGTTTTTTGTCTGAATTTAGTAAGATATGTATATTTCTGATTATTTTCATATTTCTGGATTTAACCACAGAATATATTTTTTCACTTCTATATTTGATGTTATTACGAAATAACGGCGGCGGACTTCATTGTAAACATTACATAAGCTGTTTATTAGTCAGCTTTACGTTTATATATGTCAGCATTTTTCTTGCTATATATATAACAGTTCCAAAACCATTAACCTATATAAGTATTGTTCTTTGCATGCTATTTGGATATTATTTAGTACCTATCACTTCAAATAACCGTCCGGCAGCAACTCCATTACAAATAAAAAGATGTAAACAAAATACAGTATCAATAATAATTCTGTTTTTTATATTGATATGCTTATGTCCACATAGCACATATATATACATTGGTTATTGGACAATTATTTTGCATATACTGCAGCTGTTAATTGCCCAAGCAAAGAGGGAGGTGAGTAACAATGTCTAATCGGGGATTTCATTTTGATTTTATCAGTTTACTATTCTTCGGTGAGCCAAAGCATCCGTTTTTAAATGAAGAATAACTCAAAAGGTGCCATCAATAATTCTGATGGCACTTTTACTTTATAATTCTAACGGCAAATTCAATCCAATTATCCGCATCCTTTACAGTATTAGACACCTTCAATTCTACATCATACTTCTTTGTCAATTCCAAAACTCTTGTTAAGCCTATTCCCCTATTTTCACCCTTAGTACTAAAACCTTTAACAAACATTTTCTCAATTTCAGAATAGGTAATATATCTTGAAGGATTGGAAACACAAATGGTTATTACATTTTCATCCTCTACGAACTCTAATTTTATCTGTTTATGTTTTCTTTGCTGTAATGCTAAACTTTCGCACGCATTGTCAAGTAATATTCCAAGCATCTCTATTAATTCATAAAGTTGGAAGCAGCAATTCGCTTGTTCAATATGTATATTGTAATCAACTGATACATCACTTTGTTCACATGAAAGACATCTGTGATATAAATAACCTGCTAATATAGGATTATTACAACTAGTTAATATTGAGTCAAATTTACAATTTTTTTGAATGGTATTTCCATACTCTTTTTGCATATAAACCAATTCATCCATAGACTTTGCAACTAAATGCATACTATATATAACTCCCAATTGATTTTTAAAATCATGCTGCCTGCGTCTGACATCAGTAATTAAGTTCTCATAAGCCCCACCATAAATCCTTTGCACTTCTAATTCATAATTCTTTTTTTCAATTTCATTCTGCGCCAACACTAATCGATACAGATAGAATAATATTAATATCAAAGAAACTAAAACAAATATGCCATATACGCTCATAGGCTTTTGAATCAAATAATAGTCCATCAGTAAAACAATCATTGATGCACCCAATAATATTACAATTCCATACATATCCCGATTATATTTTGTCGTTTTCCTAAATTTTAAGAGAATAACATTCCTTTTCATAAAACATGCAATAACCAATGCAATTATACTCGATAACAACAAAATATAAATCGAATTGCTTTCACCTCCACAAACATTAGTAACAAAAGCCACTATGCTTTCAATACAGCCTACCAGCACAAAACCAACAACAAACCTGATAATTGTTTTTGCAATCTTTTGTTTAAACTCAATATAACAATATATAAATAGCAATACATACAACACAATAGAACATGGTGCCGGTAGTATCTTTAGATTAATAAGCATGTATAAACTGATATCTATGAATATTATTCCAATCGTATATTTATCAAAATGTATTTCTTGCTTAAATGCGACTTGTAGACATTGTAGAACCATTAATACTTCAAATAACAAAATAGCTATCGATATAAATTCATTCATCATCATCCATTTTCTCTTTAAAAGCCTTTTTCATTACAACACCAATCTCTACAGGACTATTTATATATTTAAGCTTAATATATCGGTTGACATAATCTATCTGTTCTATATATTTTCTATTGACAATACAATATCTACTACATGCAATAAATGATTTTGAATTCAGTTCTTTAAGAATTTCTCCACAGGTCTTATATGGTATCTCCAATTCATCATTGACACAAAATATTTTTATTTTTCTTCGGATACTTTGTATATAAATAATATCTTTAATATATACAGAATACACGATTCCGTCTTTCCGGAAATATGCATACCTATCGTCTTCTTCCCTGACAGGGAATTCCAAGGCATCTAAAATAGTGTCCCTTACTTGAGCGACACTAAATGGTTTTTCAATATATCCTAAACAATGCAATTGACTATAGGAATACAGCTTGGGATCTTCCAATGATGTAATAAAAACTAATGGCGTAAATTTATACTTAACTACTCCCCTAATCTCTTTTGCAAAACTCAAACCAGATACATCTCCAGGCTTTTTTGTATTTAATATTATATCTATCAAAAACAAGTGTATATGATACTCAAGGGCTAATTGAAATGCCTTCTCAATGCTATTAGCACAATATACTCTGACATCTTTATGCAATTCCTCAATAATTGCATATAATGCGTTCATGTGCGTTTCATTATCTTCAACTATCAAAATATTCCTTTGCATCAGCCTTCTCCATTACTCTGCAGCTTTCGAAGAAGTTGCATAATTTCTTTATCTTCATTCGACTGATTATCTTGCAATGGAAATGCAGTATCCTTAATCTTTGTAAAATAAACCAATAATCTTAACAACAAGAACATCTTGTCTGGCTCTGAACAATTTAAAATCATGCACCAGGTATCTTCCAGATTCTGATTATCACCATAAAGAATATAATCCGTTGATATATTCATTACCCTACGCAAATTTCTAAGGCTGGATAAAGAAACTTGATTCTCGCCACTTTCAACCTTTTTATATGCTGATAACGAAATTCCTAAAATCTCTGAAAATTGTTCTTGTGTTAAATTAGCATTTTCCCGAATTCGACGCAATCTTGTGGCTGATTGCATTCTTTCTTTCAATGTGTCTATTTTACTCATGGTCTATATCCTCCATCATTAGATTATATAGTCCATATTACTTTATCCATATTCATACTATTTATCCAGCCATCGCAAATATACCAAAAGTACATTTATAATATACTTCCCCAAAAGAAAACTAAGCATTCCTTATTCGCTACAAAAAGTGAGTTTATATCAAGCTTTCCCCATAAAGAATATCTTTTTTTAATCTTTTTATTAGTCCATCAACTAAAAAGACCGGTATTTTATTAATTATATATACCGATCTTCAAAAGCAATTCCTATCTTTGCCTTTCTCTATACCAGATGCCCAAAAAGACATATGCACAAAATCAAAATACCAATTCCTATTGTACGTCCCACCATTTGTCCAGTACTCATCGGGGCACCATGCTTCTTTTCATATCCTTCCTTCAATCCAAATCGCACAATCAAAAATGCAATCAAAAACGGAGTTCCAATATAACCTATTAAAAATGCCATATACTCTATTCCTCCCAATTTACTTTTCTGTTAAGAGTTCTCTCTCAAAGTCCACTAAAGCATCTCTGCTTAACAACTTTTTGACTTCTTCACTTCCCTTTTTCTCTACTAATTCCCTCTATAATCGCTATTTCATAATCTTTCCCATCCGGCAAAATACCATAAACTGCAATCGCAGTATCGTCATTTACCAGACGGGCACCTCCCAAAAAGTTTTCAATTCTACCTTCAGCAGTCCATTCTCTCAGGTAATGACTAAAAAGAACAGTCTCTCCTACATATCATTCACTTCATAAACAGGCAGGTAATACAGTTACTTTATTATCTTTCTAATTCCATTTTTTTAACAGCTTGGAGCCAGTCATTCCATAGTGCCGGATCCATAGTCTCCTCATTACCTGTTAGAATCATGTCTCCAAGTAGTTCTCCAACATCATCAGAGCCCGTTCTTTCATAAAATTGTTCTAAAAAATATATCATAGCTATATATGCCTCTTGATTTGTCATTTTTATCTCCTTGAATTGGCTTATTAGGATTTGAAAGACCTGTTTCAGAATTATAAACCGTCGATGAATTATTAACTCCTCCATTTCAAATTTTACCATTCTAAACCTGTACCCATATTTGTCTTCAGTTTTTCATTCAAAATACCTAATACAGCTTTTAGCCTTTGCTCTAATGTATCCACAATCTCCTCCTCTTGTTCTATGGAATATATTATATTTCCAAAATCCTCATGCCAAAGTAACTCATAGGTAATTTTACCTAAATGTAATTTTATCACACTAAAATATATATAATCTACCTTTTCTTCTGCTAACATACCAAACTCCCTGCAGAAAATCTTTGCCAAATAATCACCACCGTCTTCATAATCCCAATTAATAAGCAAAAACTCTATTCTATTTTTTTTATCTACATTTATATGTTTTTTATAGGTTACTTCCATATGCTTTACTCCAATCCCAATGATTTATTTACAGATTTTCTTGAACGTTGTGAACTTTCAATAATTGCTTTATATATATCATCTCCTTTCAAACCCTTTTCTCTCTGCTTTCTAACAATTTCTTCCCATGTAAGATTCGGATCTGTTTTATATAAAGACTCTGCTGTTGCCCTATCTGCCATAAGTTCTCTAGCCAGCGTCCTAAACTGATTTCGCAGATTAAATGCCTGTTTCGCCTGTTCTTCCAAAGGTAAACTTTTATCAATCATATCTGGTATTTTTGCCTCTTGTTCCAAATACCACTTTCTTGCTTCAACATTACTTAAAGAATGTTTACCACCCTTACCAGACACATTTGGAACATCCAGTGTATCCTTTGGTACATTACCAGGACTTGTTACATCATCCGCTTTGCTTGTCACACCTGCCACATCTGCCACGTCATCCGCTTTTCCTGCTGCACCTGCTACATCATCCGCTTTTCCTGCTATACCTGCGACATCCTCTACGTCATCTATCTTTCCAGCAGCATTGGCTACATCTGTTACATCATCTGCCTTTCCAGCCCCTTTCATTGCTTTTCCTAGCAGAAAGTCCGTAATCACGTAGCTTGCTATATACACTGCTCCTTCTTTTTCATAGGTGTCGCTGGTATACTGTGCCATGGATTCTATCGTGTCTATCGGATTCATTATCGCTTCCACTATCGGGTCGAAATACCAATCATACTCACGCAGCGCATCCTCTACCCATTCCGGAGGCTCATCCGTCAACAGACTGACTACCCTTGCCGCATCTGCCCTTACTGCATAATACAGCATAACTTCAATGTTTGCAATCCCCTCTACCGCTTCTATGACAGCCATCTTCATTCCTTTTAACAGGCTGTTTACAAATTCTGTATGGTTTACTTTCGATTGTCTCAGACAATCCATTGGACTGGAACATATTCTTCTTGCTGCTAATGCCCTCCAGCGATGCTCGTCATCCTTATTCTCATATTTTTTTACCTTTTCCTTGTAATAACGATTTAAGGTTTCCTTGTCATCTTCCAGCTTTTCTATTAACTTAGGTATAATCTCTCCCTGAATCTGGTTATATATCTTTGCATAATTTTTTTCCATCTTAATCCGGTCTTCATCTGTTAAACCTTCATATGGCTCTGTCTGGGGCAGGTAACGTTTTTTTATATTCTCTACATTCACTAATTGACATTTAATTGCCATCATGTTCATATAAATATCATTTCTTCCCACTCTTGTTGTTCCGGTAAGTGGTTTTATGATCCCTGTCATATCATCTATAAATTCACGCAAAGAATTACATAATGTTGAAACCTCAGCTATGCTTTTATCTACACTCTTTTTCGCTTTCTTGTATCTTTTCTTTAACTGCCTAAATGACACTGCATCATTATTAGCCTCCACCAATTTGTCAACCTGCTCCAAGGCATCACGGATTATGTATAATTCATTCCAGTATTGATTTAGTTTTGATAGCAGAATATTTAGCATTTCATAATTGATACGAATGTCTCGTTTCTCCATAAAAGTCTCCTTTATTCGTATGTTATTGCTTCAATCTCAGCAATAGCTTCAAGTATGCTTCCCTGCATATTTGTTATCACAAAATCAATATCATCGTATAAAGTAACATTTTCTATATCCATTTCATCAAAATTTTCTCGGATAGCTGCACTTATATCTTCTAAATCGCCTATAATCCCATTCTTAAATAAAACTGCTTGTTCCCTAGACATTAACAATTTTTATTGCCTCCTTTTATTTTCATTGCAATTGCTTCATCCGCCTCTTCCCATATATTGAATACACTATTAAGTTCAGAACAATAATTAGACACTGACTCTAGCGTTTTTTTCGTCCGGTCATCTTTATATATCCTCAATAATTTTTCAAATTCCTCCAAATAGTCCGAATTATAGGATTGAAGGCAATCCATCGCAGAACCTACAAATTCTTTATAATGCGGAGTAAAATCGTCTACCGCAGTTTTCAAAGTTAATGCTGCAGTTTTTAAGCTTTGCAAATCTATTTCTATCTTACTCATTTGTCATCACTCCTAATTCTTCTCTATACTTCTCCATTCTCCCCTTGCTGAGAAATCCAAAGGATACTGCTTCATTATCCAAAATCAATTCCTTTTTCATCAATAATATATATGCATTATCCATATCATCCTGATATCCTGCATGAACCACTGAATCAATCAACGAGCTAGTGAATTGAATGCATCGGCCATACCCTAATGTTCCAACCGGATACACAGTTCCTACATATGGAAAATAGGCTTCTTTATCTGCCGTTGAAGAAAATCTTTCTATAATCACCACTTTGACTTTATATGTCTGATTTTTTAATTTTAAAGATTTGGAAAAGTCTTCACTTAGTTCCACTACCGTACCCAGCGGATAAATTGGTTCAAAAATATCGATAAAACGAGCTATTAATTCTCTTGCGTTTTCATATTCAAGTACTATCTCTTGATTTTTCCATATTAGATGACATTCTTCATCCATATAAAATGACAACCGCATTTCGTTTTGCTCTGCTTTTTCTACCGCATTATTCATACATTCAAAACATGAATACCAAAATGAAATTGTCCTTTCACTTTCCAGACCTAATTGCATCAACATAACCTGTTGCTCATCATTCAAATAATCTACATCTTCTAAGTAATCCGAAAATAGCTTTAATAACTCCTCTTTCATCATTCGCACCTTCTTTCTTACACCAATGGAATTTTAATTTTTATTATTTTTCCCTTATTTATAATATATCCCATTCCAGTTTCTACTTCCTCATTTCGAATATACGGAACATCAAATATAGACTGGTCACTTGATTTGCCAAGAATCACACCATTAACTGCTTCTTTCATATACTTAGTTAGCTCACCATACCCTCGCAGCTTACCGTTAGTTGCAGTTGCAATTATAGTAATTCCATAGTTTTCCAAACACATGATTGTTTCAGCAGCCTCAGCTAATTCAATGTCCTCCAATGCTTCCGTCAAGTCATCCCAATCCTCAACTAAGACCACAATATTAGACAACTGTTCATAATAAGCCTTAGGCGTCAACATCGGATTACTTACACGCTGCATTTGATATTGTTCCTCCCTATCCTCCATTATTTTCTTAATACTCTCGTCAAAAGATAATATCGCATCTTTATTGTTAATATAGGTGACATTCTCCTGTGCCTGATATAACATCAACTCTGAATCTTTAGAATCGAATAAGTAAATGGGAATATCCGCTGAAATATTATGAAGTAACACTTTCAACATATTGGTTCTGCCAGTTTGTGCCGAACCGATAATAAGCTGCCTGTATGTATTCAATTCTATATACTGTGGCACAACTTCTTCTGTCTCAAGACCAATTGGCACAAGATGTTTTGGTGCTATTTTGTAATATGCCTTAAAGGATGCAATTGTTAATTCTTCCGGCAGCATCGGAATCGCTTTCGGTCTCTGTCCAGTATATACATCAGATAATCTTTGGATATACCCCCTTACTGTCTCCATGTAGGACACCAAATCCAAAGCATCTGCAACAGCATACAACTGAATCTGATTGACATTTTCCAATTTTACCAGACCCCTTCCCTTAATCTCCGTTAATGGATATTGGGTACGTCCAATTGCAGCCTGCATATCTGAACTTTCATACATAAATAATACTATCTTATTCTTGAAATTATTTTGTACCGTGTATCTAACCGCCCCCAGCCTTGTTGCCGTAATCACTACATAGATACCAAGACTCACACCATCTCTTGTAAATTGCGTTAATACAGCCTCCAGGTCAACCTCTAACTCTCTTATGACATCATAATTATCAATGAATAAAAAGATAGCTGGCAGCTTTTCCACTGTAATCTGGTTATACATAGTGAAATTCATTGCACTCGCATCTGCAAATAATCTCTTACGCATTTTAATCTCTTCCTGCAGAATTTTGATTAGCTTCTGTAGTTTTTTCATATCATCCAAACTTATATAATCTGCAGTATGCGGTAAATTCTTAAATTGTATCAAACCGGAATTACCAAAATCTAAGATATAATAATGCACTCGTTCTGCGGAATTCTTAATTGCCATCTCCATCATCATCGTAGATAATGTAAAGGTTTTACCAAATCCTGACGAGCCATAGATGGCCAAATTACCATCCTCCGGAAAATCAATTTTATATTCTACCTGCTTTTGTTGTTCCGGAATATCTACCAAGCCCAATGTTGTCTTCAAATCAAACTCCATTTTCTGATTAACATCTGATATATACCCCTCGGCAATATATGAGCTAATCAACATACGTTCCAATGACGGAAGCCATGGGCTTTTCACTTTATCTACATGCTCATCTTCAAAAATGTCATGTATATGAGATACCACAACATCCAATTGTGTTGATTTTATTTGATTTCCGTCCGTATTCTTACTTAAATCCTGATTAATCAGCTCACCTTGACCCAAATCATTTACAAGATATACTCTGTCATCCACAAACTCTTCTTCTGTATCTGCATTAAAGGCCGCTCCACTCCACGCCGACTGAAACAGCTCATAAATTTCATTGTTACCCACCTGCAAATATGCGCGGCCTGCTTGTGTAATAAATGCGGCATCCGGAGTTTTAATAATTTCTTTACTGTCTCCTTCATTCTGTACCTTTAACGCTAACTTGAATTTTGAATTTGTCCAAATCTGGTCATCCACTACTCCGCTCGGTTTCTGTGTAGCAAGAATCAGGTGTATACCAAGGCTTCGTCCAATTCGTGCCGCAGACACCAGTTCTGACATAAAATCCGGCTGCTCCTTCTTAAGCTCTGCAAATTCGTCACTGATTAGGAACAAATGGGGAATTGGCTCTATTGCCTTACCCAGCTTAAATAGCTTGTTATATGCATTAATATGATTGACATCATATTGACTGAATATCTTTTGCCGTCGGGCCAACTCGCTTTTGATCGATGCCATTGCACGCATACTTTCACTGCCATCCAAGTTAGTAATTGTTCCCAATAGGTGTGGAAGGTCCTTAAACAGATTCGCCATTCCGCCACCCTTATAATCAATCAACAAAAATCCAACCTCATATGGATGAAAATTTACTGCCAATGAAAGAATATACGACTGCACAATCTCTGATTTTCCCGAACCAGTGGTTCCTGCAACCAAACCATGCGGACCATGTGCTTTCTCATGTAAATTAAGATATACATAATCTTCCTTTGCGCGCACCCCCAACGGAACAGCAAGTGATTTATGTGACTCATTCTTTTTCCATCTCTGTTTTACCTGCAACTGCTCTGGTCTTTCCACCTGATACATATCAAAGAAAGTAATACTCTCAGGAATTTGTGACATAATTCCCTGTTCGTGTTTCAATACACTCAAATCTCTTGCCATTTTTTCCAAATCAACATCTCCCACATGGGATAACGTCAATTTTTCATTAACCATTTCCTTGTTACTCAACAACAAGCAACCATCTGTAGAATTTTCCACCATAAATACAGTACCTATATACTCTGGTAAATCAGCCTGAAAATAACTGGTGTATATAATAGAAAAACCTAACTTATCTCCATCTTTATCCAAATATTCCATAATGGAATGATCCATAATCATTTTGGGTTCATCAATAATAAAAACATAATGTGGTAAAAACCTGCTCTCCTTCTTACTCTCATCCAACTTGTCTTTTCGTGCTTTTAATATCTGCGTTAAGCTTCCCAATACCTGGTCACGCATTTTCTCCGAGTTCACACAACCAGACACATTTAAATCATTCAAGCGGAAATGTGGATACCAACGCATCCAACGAAAATCATCATCATATTTCGCATCATAGATTGCAATCATCTCCACATCATGGTAACTTTGCAAAAACGTCAGCTGCGATACCAGAAGCTTTAACTGTTCATGCACATTCCTCTTTTCACCCACCAGCCCCAGATGCGCCTTTTTCAAATCTGCCACAACCGGCTTTTGGGGAAGCACTACCGCTTCATCCTTAATCTCATTTGCCTCTATAAGTAACTTGTCTTTATCCATAGAAAGTTCATCATAATCCAGCTCAATCGGAAATGAGACCAGCTTTTTATTATGTCCTAGAACTACCTGTAAAAAATCTTCATCATTACAATTCCGTTCATAAATACGGCTACTCTTTTGCTCCACCATACCATAAATCTTATCTACATCTGGAAAATTATATGAATCTGCTTCAATCTCCTGTTCTCTTCTCCGATAAATTTCTTTCCGCATCTTTAACAAGTACTTCTGGTATAGCTCTTCTCTCTTTTTATTTGATTCTCTGCACTCCTTTTGATCGCTCAAAAACTTTACAACAGAAATAATAACGGTCATAAGTGTTCCTGATGCAGACATTAATACATAGGAACCTCTATTCATGAATATACTGATACACACTGTTACCGCTAACATACACAAAGGTGGGACGATTAATTGAACAATACTTCCTTTCTGCATTCGCTTTTTTGCTGGCGGACTATTAAACTTGATACTTTCAGCATTTGTACGTTTGATTAATCTTGGTGACCTTCTATATCGAATGCTCTCTTTATATGCATCTGATACATTTAACTGTACATTACTCATTCTCTTCCTCCTCCACAGAATACTGTTCTGCCAGAGAATCTATCTTACTCTGTAAATTGGTAATCGCTTCATTCTTCTCCGTACCTGTCAGTTCTGTATTTTCCTCTAACTGTTGCTTTTCCTTCAAATATGCGTATAGAAGCAATTCATCATCGGAGCGCTGCATTGCAATATTCTCCGCCTCAGTAACATTACCTCTTCCCAACTCAATCCAATATTCTGAAATCTGTTCACTGCCCTCCGGTAATAGCAATGCCAGTATATTGTCTTTCTGTTCAGCAGTTAAATCCTCGCTTTTCACGTATGCCACTGCTAATACATATTTTTGACGACTATCAAGATTTTCGGTACGAATACCCCTGCCTGCATCTATGAGCGATACATAATCCTCTACCAGATAATTTCCATATACCTCTAACATATGTTTTTGTTCTTCAACCTTATAAAAATAAAGATATAGTAATCCCCCCAACAATACCGTTATAAGTAAACTTGCAAAAACAATATATCCGTTTTTTCTTTTATATACTGCCCGCTTTACTTCAACATAATAAACATTGCGTTCTTCCACTATTTTTTCATATTGTTCTTCTAAAGCCGTTAATATAGCATCTACTGATTCCGCTTCTAAAATTTTATTCAGAAACTTATCTTTTCTTAAAAGTGCTTGTCCACCCTCTAGATAATCCTCATAATCATAACGACTTTGCATAACATAACCAATCAAAGATTTATATTCCTCTATAAAATGCTCTTGCTTGCCAGAATAGTCTTTTGAGACAATATCCCTATGCATAACATACACATTTCCTTTCATATCATAATATAAATTATCCGGATTCATAGAAAATGAATATTGCTTTCGTAAATCCTGCACATTTTTCACATTTCCCAGCACAACCATTTGTTTTAATTTGTCATCTTTTCTGAGCTGTCGAAGGGGGGTTACATGTTTCTTATTATATGTAAACTGAAGTTCTTCCTCTGTTTCTTCTATAATACAATCAAGAAACCCTTCCTGACTTTCAACTAATCTATCATATTCTTCTTCTCTCACAACCATCCCAGACTTCTTCACAACAATTGTCACAACATCCTTTTTATCATTCTGTTTATCTCTCATCTTTGTTCTCCTTTTCACAGGTAATACCAACAATGTCCGCTGTATAGACCCCATTCTCCTCATATGTTTGTTTCATGTCTAACCATTGGCTATTTCTTACCGAAAACACTTGATACGACTCACACTTAGTACCATCAATCAATCCATTTTCCATAAGAACCTGTAAGGTATCCTTAATTCTTTGTTCTGAGGGAACCTGTATATCAAATGCTTTCTTTTCATTTTCTTTAATTGTTAATGTCAATATCATTATTTGCACTCCTCTTATTGTCTGCCATGCCGAATACAATGCAGCAAATTACAATCCCAATAAATATACTTCCCAGCAACATATAATAGTTTACATAATCAATTTCTTGTTGTATATTTCTACTAACTGCCCTTTGTCCAGAATGAAACATTCTGCTCTTAAGCACATCCTCTTCATCCTGTATATTGGGGATAACAAAACATTGTTCCTGCAATTTTTGCTCTGCCGCTTTTTCCTCTTCTTCTTTTTTATATATAATCAAATCGAATTCGTCGGTAAACAAATGTATATTATTCAAGTCTGTTAAAGATTCCCCAATTTGCTTTTTTTCTTTTAAAACACTTGTATCCAATTCCAATCTATCTTCCATATAGTTCTCCATTGACAGACAGCCTTCCACCGCAGTGAAAGGCTGATTACTGTGTTACGCATTCTTTAGTTTTTTAGCAATATCTGTATCTGCATCAGTCATAATCTTACTAATGTCTCTAATCTGTTGTGCCAAATCACCAATTAACTCCTCTGTAGCCTTGAAGCCTGGCTTTAACCTTGCAAATTGTGAATCATACTCATCACTCGCCGCTCCATCCCATGCACCACACAATTCTTTTACTAAAGATTCCATCTGGTTAACAATTGTACTAAACTCTGTCCCCTTTTTATCCAACTGAGTTGCTTTTGCAGCCATTTCCGTAGGATCCATTTTAATTGATGCCATTTTCTTTACCTCCTGTTTTTTATTACAAATCCTGCTTTTGCAGGTATTTGTTCTTTTTTCTCATTTGCATAATCAAAATACTTCCACCTGTCACACAGAGTATTATGCTACATAATATCGTAACTAATTGCATCCTGTTATTATCTATATCTTTATCACCTTTAGGTTCTGTGAAATCTACCACTCTATTCTCTGACAAATCTTCCTGCGCAATCGGCGATGCTATGTAGCTATATACATTCCTATTTTCCAACTCACCAATTCTCGAATAGGGCAATATATTTAAGATATTGGCCATCAAATCATTATTGCTTGCGTTCATTTGTTCTCTATTTGATTTAATACTTTCAATACCATTATCTATATTTGTATGGGTTTCTTTATTTGCATTTTGAATACTTTTTTCCCAGTTTTCTAAGTTATTGTCATTCACTTCATTCGACTGGGTAACATATGCTTCATATTCAGCACTTTTCTTATCCACTTCATTCTGGATTTTCTGCATATTTCCATAAAATGACTTTTCAAACGAACCTCTTTTCTTTTCATCGCCAAAACTATTAATTGTAAATGTCCCTAATTTCATATTCCAATCTGACCAAACTGTATCTAAAGCTGTATAACTTGCAGTCAAATCCGTATACTTTTTCATTATAGAACCACTAATAGGACTAATAACAGTTCCTGTAATCAAGCTATCCAATGCATCAGCATCAACAAAATCAGGTTCATATGTATTAGCAAATAATACATTTGCTCTTTTTTCCAGTTTAATTTGCTCCTCTGATTTTTCATCATTATCCAATTCCCCCGATTTATCATCATCCGTTTCTATTTCCGATTCTTCTGTGGAATCCTCCTTTTCCTCTACAGGCTCAATAGATAGATTAACTTCTGTTGTATACCAATCATCTATTAGCTCTATAGCCTCTGTTGCCTCTATTTTTTCCGGGTCTAACTGACTGGTCAATTCATCTGACACGCCATAATAATTTAACTCTGCCTTCAGCCAATTAGTTATCGATTCTTTTAATTTTGCATTTCTTTCCATTTGTGACATCTCTCCAATTCGAGAAATGTCTGTACTCAAAGCCCCTTTCAAAACATCATCATATGTTTTATTCAATATTACCTCTGATGTAATATCGCCTATAATAACTCCACTATCAGCTGTAGCAGCATACAAGTCATCAATCTTATTATTCAGATTGGCAATTTCTCCTTTTAGTTCATTTATTATATCCCGCGCTGTGCTATATATGTTTAAACTTGTTATCTCGTTATCAAACTTACTTTCGCTTTCAACTACAATATTGCATTCATCATAAGCCAATATATAAAAATTTTTTAATTGCTGCTTTTGGTCCATATTCAGATTAGTCAATTGTTCATTTGTATATTTTTGACATTTATCCATGTATTCGTCAAAATTATACGCTGCCTGCTTATCGTAGTCATCCTTCCATTCAGATAAATCTGCATTGTAATCACTGATATATTTCCTTATCTCTCCATCATTTTCTATATCAAATTCCTCACCTTCATCAATATCCGCCATTCCTCCAATTTCTGCATTTAATTCTCCCATTTTTGAAGAGACGTCTGTCATGCCGGATATCAGCTTGTCATATTCCTGCTGTGCACTTGCCTCGCTAGATTTATATTCTGTAGATAAATCAGAAAATACCGTTTGCATATCCGAATATATTTTCGAAAAATCCAACCTTGCAATAGTATTGTCTACATGACTTTGATTAGGAAATTCAGGATCAACAACCAGACTTGTTTCAGTAAACTGTAATACTGCCTGTAAATCCTTCAAATCATTTTCCAACAATTCACCTGCGCCATCCTGAACCGTATGTACTTCTTTCAATATTGCATCGATATACACATATTCGATATCTGTGCTCAAATTTTCATTGAATGCCCATATATCGGCAACTATCTGTTCCCTTATCCCATAATCCAAATTGGGATTAATTTTGTATATAATATTACTTTTTATTGGTTCTATATTAATACTCTCTATATTTTTTGAAAAAACAGCTGGAATAATGATATACGCAGCATACAAATTATTTTCTAATCCACGTCGTGCCTGTTCCAGACTCATAATCTCAAAATTATCATCTAATTTATTAATAAATTCTGTCCCGTAGTATTTATGTTCTCCATTTACTTCTATACCATCATCTAAATTTACTAAGGCAATTTTATTAATTGTCAGCAGTTCTTTCTCTTCTGCTGAACCATTGATATATCCTCCCATCCATACACAACCCGCAATAACCAATAGTTGCACTAAAATAAACCCAATTACTTTAATTGCCTTTTTCATATCTGCTTGTCTCCTTTAGGTCCAATGCCATTTGTGATATACGCTCTTTTTTATCATACATATTTCTTTTGATATCTAAAATGCACTATTGTACCAACCTTATTTCCCTATTGTTCTTAATCCTATTACTGTGATAACCACTCTACCCAAGCCAAAATATAAATATACCCTGTTTATTTTTTTGCATACAAAAAGGGAAGAACTTCTCCATTCTTCCCTGCTTATTTCTATATCTTCTTCCCATATCGACTCAGCCTGCAAACACAGCTTCCTTAAACTCCTGCTTATGTTTCTTAGCACATGGAATATATCCGGTTTTTCCTTTTCCATTCTTTATCTGGAAATATATCTTATTATTCCTAAAAATAATCCTGTTAATCTTAACGGTATTTCCTTTCTTTATCGTATATACCACTTTCTTAGAGCCTGCTTTTTTATATGCCTTAAGCTTCTTTCCCGCTGTCCACTTATTTTTAACCGGCATGTCTTTATACTGGACTTTTTGACTGTTTTCTATGTACCCAAAATCAAAGCTCTCATGACGCGCCTGACACTTACATATCATGTACACGTATTTCATCCTCCAATGTGTAATTCCGGTTGTAAAAAACTGTGCGCTTGCATCTAAAACCAAACTGTCTCCCGACACTTTTGTAATCGTCACATTATAATAATCTCCATATTTTGAGTACGGTTTCTGAAAATCACATATACTTTCTAATTGACCGTCTTTCAGCCTATATAACTCATGCATACAATCGTCATCACTGCCAACTGTGCTTTCAATATCTATAAAAGTTCTTCCGTTTTTCAGGGTGATAAGCTGAAGACTCCAATACGGATAATCATTTCTGGTCTGTTCAAATACAACAACATCGTTTACATATATTCTTAAGGTTCCTGCACCATCCGCATCTGCACGGCCTGCATCCGCTGTTGTTGAGCTCTCCGTAACCACAACTTTAACTGCGTCCGATACTCCGTCTTCGTCCAAATCATATTGGCTGTATACTGTTCCGGGCGTTACCTTCGTAATGCCGCTTCCCGCTGCCTCCGCTTTTTGTGCCATTGCCAGGAAAAGTATACCACTTATTACAAGCATAAAATTCATTTTCTTTTTTAAATAATTCATAATGCACTCCTTTCTCCACAATAACAACCATTATGGTGTCCCCTTTAGTTCTGTTTCTTATTTTCCAAGCACTACTGCATTCCAATAGGCTTTTGCACCATAAGGAGTTAATGTCGTACCATCCAAAACGACTACCTGCAGCTCATACTTCCCTTCGCTGCTTTTCACAAATGCCAATTGTGTTTCAATCGTAGAAGTACCGATATCAACAAAAACATTTCCATCCATTTTCACGCTACCGTTCCCCACAAAAACAACTGTCACGCCAGACCCCTGTTTATCCACAGCCGCAGTCTCCACAACCACACTACGCATCAATTTGTCTCCAAGACGTGTACCCTCATCTGTAACCTGATCCATCACTTCTGCTGCTGTCAGCCGGGTTTCCTCATCGGTAATGGCGATAATGCCCCCATATCCCATAAACGCCTTAATCAAAAAGATTCCCAAAGCAACTGACGCTATAAACACACCAAGTCCCAGCATCTTTCCAATTCCACTGTCTCCCTTTATATGCGTATTCCTCTTTGCTGGATAGAAAAACGGCAGCAACCATGCCCAGAACACGAGAGATAATTTTCTCTCATATAAAACATTCACTAAAATCGCATCAATAATACAGAGTACCTCGAAGAAACTATACATACCAGTAAATTTCATTAAATTCATTGCCACATTATAGGGCTTCTGCATACAAATCCACACACCGGAAACCATCTCAAAAACAAAACAGAGATACACCACTATTTTTCCTATCACCAGAACGATATTGCCTTCATTTCCGCTCTTTGCCTGAAATGTCTCTGTTTCCACCGTACTTCTGACGGAGGACATGACAACCGGTTTGTCCGGCAAATCCCACGGATTCTGCGGTTCTACATTTACGTCCCCTGTCTTCCTGTCATCGGCTTCCTGACCGGATAGTCTTAACCCGTTTCCAGATTGTTGTTCTGTTTCTTCTCCTGCTAATTTTAAACCCATCACTCTTCTCCTTATCCATTTAAAGTGTTCTTATCATAACATATGACACCAAATAACACACCTATTTTGATGTCGGTCGCACATTCGTTTCAAACATTCTGCTGTAACCCAGCCATTCCTCACCTTTTCCGCCATCCAGAAGCTCAATAAAGCCCTCCAGCTTCGCATCAGCGTTATCCGCAAAGGACAACGCTACCGCTTCAATTAATGCCGGCTTTTTCGGTGAACCATATTCCAGTTCACCGTGATGTGTCAGAATACAGTGCTTCAGCTCATTGGCAAGCTTGACCGGAAACCCATCAATCTGTGTCATCTTTTCCTCTATCATAATTGTACCTGTCACGATATGTCCAATCAACTGACCTTCATCCGTATAGTCATTCTCTGGAAAAGAAGAAATCTCCTTCATTTTTCCAATATCATGGCAAAGCGCAGCAGTAATCAGCAAATCCCGGTTGATTACCGGATAATGGGATGCATAAAATTCACAAAGTCTTGACACAGACAGGCTATGCTCCAATAGCCCCCCTGCAAAATTGTGATGCATGGTCTTTGCCGCCGAATGGATTTTAAAAGCCTTCACAAAATCTGTATCCTCTATAAATATCATCTGCAGCAGCTTGGATAAATGCGGCTCCTGCACCGTATGTATCAAAGAGACCAGCTCGTCATACATTTCCTCCAAATCATATTTGGAACAGGGCATATAATCCCTTGGATCATACTCTCCCTCTGACGCCTTTCTCACACGCCGAATATTCATCTGCAATGTTCCCTGATAGCTAATCACCTGTGCATCAACCTGAATATAATCCATAGACTCAAAATGTTCAATTCCGCTGGATAAATCCCAAACCTTGCCGTCTACAGAACCAGTTTTGTCATGCAGCTGCATAGAATAATAATTCTTACCCGCCTTAGTCTGCAATGTCCTCTTATCCTTACAGAGATAAATAGATGAAATCATATCACCTTCTTTTAATTCCTTAATAAATCTCATATAGATTAATCTCCTTCCTCCTATATGTTAAATATATAATCCATCACCCTATTTGTTTCTCCTCATGACCACCCCTGCGCTGCAGAGAAAAGACAAACTCACTTCCGGCTCCCTCCGTGCTGATAAGGTTAATATTTTCACCATGTGCTCTGATGATTTCTTTCGTAATAGCAAGACCAAGCCCAGTTCCCTGCTTATCCTTTCCCCTTGAGGAATCTGTCTTGTAAAAACGATCCCACACTTTATTCTGCTTGTCCCTTTCTATTCCCGGTCCTTCGTCCTTGACCGACACAAAAATTTTATCATTTTTATCATATATTGTCACGATAATCCTGCTTTTTTCCGGACTAAACTTAATTGCATTGTCAATGAGATTATATACTACCTGTCCGATTTTCATTTTGTCTGCATAGACCATAGTATCCTCTGCCGGACACTTTATTCGAAAATCAATACTCTTCTCCTCACAAAGACCTTCTACTGTATTACGCGTCTCTCTGACAACATCCACAATATCAAAATTCTGCTTTTTCAAAATGGGACCATACACATCAAAATCATTTAATTCCAACAGACCAGTAGTAAGCTTAGTCAGTCGCTTAGATTCATTTAATACAATATTCAGATACCTATCATACTTCTCCACAGGTATAGTACCGTCCAGCATTGCCTCCAGATAACCCTTAATTGAGGTAAGCGGCGAGCGGAAGTCGTGGGAAATATTGGCGATAAAATTTTTGCGGTACTCATCTAATTTACTTAATTCGCTGGCCATATACTCCAGAGAATCCGATAATTCCCCGATTTCATCCTTACTCTTTACTCCTGTCCGAACCTCAAAATTCCCCTTCGCATACTCTCTGGCCGTATTGTTTATTCTTGCCAGCGGTCTTAGCACTACACCGGAAAGGAACATTAATACAACACCCACAACCAAAATCATCACTACGAACGGCATATACATAATTTCCAGCATATCATTTTGAAGGCTGTCCAGCTCGGTCATGGAGGTGTGAAGCACCAAAAATCCCTTTTGCTCCTCTGCCGCATAAATGGGTATTCCGATACTGATTACATTTGTTTCAAACACACCGCTGAAATTACCGGTTCTTGTAAAGCCTTTTCCTAAGTCAACCTCCGGGTCCAGATTGCGGATATTGTTCGGAATCTTTGCGTAATCACCGGAATTGGAGGCCGCAATCAAAGTGCCGTCAGATGAAAAAAACCATACATTTGTCTTCAGAGTGTCCTCAAACTCATCAAATCTAAGCTGCAGATATTCCAGCGAAGTAATACCCTGAATATAAGAGGAAATCGTCTGTTCTGAAAGCAGCGTTGCCTCATTAATCAGATTATTCTGTTTCTCATTGACTAAGGCTTTCTGGACTGCATAAGTCGTATACCCTGCCAGTGCAATAAAGATTCCCACCAACAGGATAATAATAACCACTATGATTTTATCAAAAAATGTATGCTTCAACCCATTTCACCCCGACTACTTCACTTCAAACTTGTAACCAATTCCCCATACAGTTGCAATAGACCAATTGCTTTTGTCTTTTATCTTCTCCCTGACACGTTTCACATGTACATCCACCGTTCTGGTATCACCGATATAATCATAACCCCAAATCTTATCCAGCAACTGCTCTCTGGTAAACACCTGATTAGGCTTACTGGCAAGGAAAAACAGCAACTCCAGCTCCTTGGGTGGCATTTCCACCGGCTTGCCGTCATATACCACGGAATAACTGGTAAGATTTACAGTCAAGCCATCATATTTGACATATTCTCCCTGCTCCTCTACAGCAGGTGCGGCGTTTTCCTGAATATGACTTGTACGGCGTAGAATTGCCTGTACACGTGCTACCAGTTCATTGGAATCAAAGGGTTTTATCATATAATCATCCGCACCGATTTTCAAACCCAAAACCTTATCAAACACTTCCCCCTTCGCCGATAACATAATAATCGGAACATCACTGTCCTTCCGAATCTCCCGGCACACATCATAACCATCCATTCCCGGCAGCATAATATCCAGCAAAATCAAATTAGGTTGAAACGATTTGAACTTAGTAATGGCTTCCTCACCGTTATAGGCTATCTCCGTGTCAAAGCACTCTTTAATCAGATACAGAGAAATCAACTCCGCAATATTCTCATCATCATCTACAATCAATATTCTTCTCTTATCCATTACTACCTCCTTTACAGCTCCACAATAGTCACACCGGCATCTCCCTCACCGAATTCTCCCAGACGGAAGGACTTAACATAGGATTGCCTTTTTAGGTATTCATGGATACCTTTTCTCAATGCTCCGGTTCCTTTTCCGTGTACCACCCTCACCTGATTTAAATGGGACAGACAGGCATCGTCCAAATATTTATCCAATTCCATCACTGCCTCATCTACTGTCATTCCAAGCAGATTAATCTCTGGTTTAATCGTTGCCGACTTGTTAACGGAGGCTCGATATTGGGTCATCTTTTGCTTCGGAGACTGCTTCTTTTCCTCCTGGATAATCTCCACATCGGTTATTTTAACTGTACTCTGTAAAATACCCATCTGGACGGTTATTTCCCCCTTCTGGTTCGGCAGTGAACGAACCGTTCCCTCCGTGTTCATGCTAATGACATGCACGGTATCTCCAAGATGAAAATCCGCCGCCTTATGTCCTGACTTCCGATTCGGTGTTTTATATTGCAGCTTGTCATTTACCTTACCCAGCTTTTCACGAAGCTCCCCTCTCGCCTTCTCCATTTCTTTATTGCTTGCACTATGAGGATTCTTCTCCCAGCTGTTATATTTACGAATTGATTCATCAGCAAAGGCCTTTGCCTCCTCCAAAATATCCCTTGCTTGCTCCCTTGCATTCCGCAGGATATCCTGTTTACGCTGCTCGATATGCTCATTCTTAGAGGCAAGTCTATCCTTCAGCTTCTGTATTTCTTCCTTGTTGGCCGCTATCTCCTCCTGCTCCTGCTCAATGGTCCTCTTGGATTTCTCCAAATCTGCCAAAATTGTTTCCATATCTATTGTATCATTGTCCATTTGTGCCCTTGCACTGTCTATTATACCGTTTGGCAGTCCAAGCTTCGCAGCAATGGCAAAGGCATTGGATTTACCCGGAATGCCAATCAGTAGGTGATAGGTCGGGCTTAATGTCTCCACATCAAATTCACAACAGGCATTTTCCACTCCCGGTGTAGTCATGGCAAAGGTCTTCAACTCGCTGTAATGGGTAGTAGCCATGCAGCTTATTCCCTTCTGATGAAGATGATTCAAAATAGCGGCAGCCAGAGCGGAGCCTTCCACCGGGTCAGTCCCTCCTCCTAACTCATCAAATAAAATCAAGGTATCCTTTGCAGCATGCTTCATAATATATACAATATTGGTCATGTGAGAAGAAAAGGTACTCAGGCTCTGTTCAATACTCTGCTCATCACCAATATCCGCAAACACATCCCGAAACACAGCAAGCTTCGAGCCCTGAAATGCCGGAATATGCAGACCGGACTGCCCCATCAAGGTGAACAGTCCAAGAGTCTTCAGGGAAACCGTCTTACCACCGGTATTCGGTCCAGTGACAATCAGCATAGTAAAATCCTTCCCCAGATTAAGGTCAATTGGAACTACACTGTGTTTTTCCAACAGCGGATGCCGTCCCTGCTTAATATCAACAATCCCCTGGTCATTTAGCTCCGGCTCCGTGCCGTCATAGGATTTTGCATAGCACGCTTTGGCAAAAATGAAATCCAGTCTGGTAAGGATTTCCACATTCATCTCAATACTATCCTTTGATACCGCCACCTGCTCACTTAAATTTGCCAGAATTTTTTCTATCTCCATCGCCTCTTCAGCAGCCAGTTCCTTTAACTCATTGTTTAAGTTTACCACCGCCATCGGTTCTATAAAAAATGTAGCACCGGTAGAGGACTGGTCATGTACCATACCCGGAAACTGGCTCTTATATTCCGATTTCACCGGAATACAATACCGTCCGTTTCGCATGGTTACAATAGAATCCTGCAACATAGTCTGGTTATCCTGCTTTGCAACAATACGATTTAGCACCTCGTGCACCTTGCCGTTAGCCACCTTCATACTACGACGGATATCCTTCAATGCCGCCGAGGCATCATCAGCAATCTCATTCTCCGATAAAATGCAGCGGTTAATCTCTCTCGCCAGATGCTCCAGTGGCATCAGGCTTTCAAAATATCCGGTGAGAGAATCCTGCCTTGTCTCCACAGCAGAGTTTTCACTATCGGAAACCTGTCCACCATATTGTTTTGCATTTTCTGCCACCTTAAGAAGCTTTGCCACATCCAGCAGCTCATTAATCGAAAGTGCAGCTCCTACTGCCACACGTTTCATCGCCTCACCAATCGGATAGACACCTGAAAAGGAAATATTTCCATGCTGATATACTCTTGTCAGCGCATCTCGCGTTTCCTCCTGATTCTTCCGAATCTCCACTATATCTCCTGACGGCTTTAAGCGCTCACACATACGCTTCCCTGCGGGACAAGTCGCAAAACCGGTCAGTTGGTCTATAATTTTGTAATATTCCAATACTCGTAATGTCCTTTTATTCACAATTTTCCTCCTGCCATCCCATATCTGCAACAGTCCGTTTTATATACTTCTCCTGCTCACCATTCATAACGGTGAAGCTGTCCCTCCATCTGAAAATTCATAAATTCATTCTGCCTCAATGCCTCATACAAAATAATCGCCACAGAATTAGATAAATTCAATGACCGTATATCATCTAACATTGGTATTCTCACACAGGTCTCCTTATTATCTAATAAAATCTCCTCCGGAATACCGGCACTTTCCTTTCCAAACATAATATAGCAGTCCTCTTCATAATGCACATCAGTATAGGTCTGCTTTGATTTGGTGGTAGCCATATAAATCCTTGCTCCAGGATTTCTCTCCAAAAATTCCTCATAACACACATAGGTGGTCACGTCCAATTTGTCCCAGTAGTCCATTCCTGCTCGCTTAATCATTTTGTCATTTATGCGAAAGCCCAAAGGCTCAATCAGATGAAGCCTTGCGCCTGTAGCCACACAGGTTCTCCCAATATTTCCGGTATTTGCCGGCATCTCCGGCTCATGCAACACAATATTTATCATATCCCTGCTTTTGTACTCTCCTCTCGCAATTCCTGTATAAACGCACCCAGCCTTCCAATTGCAACCTTCAATTCCTCCAGTGAATAGGCATAGGATATTCTTAAAAAGCCTTCCCCACACGCTCCAAAGGCATCACCAGGTACCACAGCTAATTTCTTGCTGTTTAACAGTCTTGTGGCAAACTCCTCCGAGGACAATCCAAATTCCTTTATACAGGGAAATATATAAAATGCTCCTAATGGTTCAAAGCAGGGCAGTCCCATTTCCTCAAATTCATGAAGCAGGTATCTTCTCCTCTGATCGTAGGATTCCCGCATATTTTCCACATCCCGCTGACAGTCCCGCAAAGCGGAAAGAGCCGCATATTGGCTGGTAGTCGGCGCACACATAATGGCATACTGATGTATCTTTGTCATCTGTTCCATAATCATTGCAGGTCCCAATGCATAGCCCAGCCGCCAGCCAGTCATGGCAAAGGTTTTGGAAAAACCGCTGATCACAATTGTACGCTCCCGCATTCCCGGCAGTGAAGCAATACTTACATGACCACTGTTATATGTGAGTTCTGCATATATCTCGTCCGATATAACATAAAGGTCGTTTCGAATGACAACCTCCGCAACAGCCTCTAAATCCTCTCTGGTCATTATGGCACCGGTAGGATTATTGGGGTAAGACAAAATCAGCAGCTTCGTCTTCTTCGTGATAGCCGCCTCCAGTTCCTGCTTAGTCAAACGGAACTGGTTTTCGTTTTTCAATGAAATTGTCACCGGAACACCGCCTGCCAGATCCACGCAAGGCACATAAGACACAAAACAGGGCTCCGGCACAATAACCTCATCACCCGGATTCAGCATCGCTCTCAATGCCACATCAATCCCCTCACTGCCACCCACAGTCAACAGCGCCTCCGTCTTCGGATTGTACGCAACATGAAATCTGCTGTCCATATATTCACAAATTGCCTGACGCAGCTCTAAAAGACCTGCATTAGACGTATAAAAGGTTCTTCCTCTTTCCAGAGAATAAATTCCCTCCTCACGAACACTCCACGGAGTATCGAAATCAGGTTCTCCTACACCTAGAGAAATTGCCTCCGGCATCTCACTTACAATATCAAAAAACTTACGAATCCCAGAGGGTTTCATCTTGATTACTTTATCGGATAGTGGATTTCTCATGCTGTCACCACCTGTCTTTCATCTTTCTTTCGCTGTTCAATCTTTGTTCCTGCCTCCTTATACTTCTTCAGTACAAAATGCGTAGATGTACTGAGTACTCCCTCCATAGGTGCCAACTTCCTCGCCACAAACTGAGCCACCTCTTTCATCGTCTTTCCCTCAATAAATACAGTCATATCAAAACCACCGGACATCAAATACAGAGAAGTCACCTCCTCGTAATTATAAATGCGCTCTGCCACCCGGTCAAAACCCTGTCCCCTCTGAGGCTGAACCTTAACTTCAATCAGTGCAGTTACCCGCTCTGTATCCGTTTTATCCCAGTTGATAACCGTATTGTATCCACAAATTATCTGTTCCTGCTCCATGTCATGAATCGTATTGATCACCACTGACTCATCTATCCCAAGAACCGTAGCCATATCCGCAGTATCCATCTTGGAATTATTCTCAATTAATTTTAATATTTTGGTTCTCTCATTCTGCATTGTCATCTTTCCTTTCTTTTTAGACTGGCAGCGGCTGTCCATAAAATACTGCATTCAAGGCATCTCCCTTTGGCGGATTTAAAAATCTCTCCTCATCCCCTAGCAGAATCTTACGCTCCGCTGATTTCGTTGTTTTCCCCAATATAGCTGCCTGTATTCCTGCTTCATTCATCTTCCCGACAAGCTGCTCTCCATTGCCCGTCACCAGCAGCAGACTACCCTGACCATTCATCATATAGGGATTGAGGTCAAAATATTCAGCAACCTCGATAATTTCCTGCTTAACCGGTATCGCTTCTATCGGAATCTCCGCACCACAGTTGCAGGCTGACAACAGCTGCCATAATGCGCCAAATACTCCTCCATTAGACACATCATGAGCCGCATAAATCCATTCACAAATTTCGGCATTCTCCTCTAGAATTTCCAGCTCCGGCATCAACGAAGTATATCGCATATAGTCTGCCGCTACAGTTATATAGCTTTCTGGATAACGGCTTGCCAGCTCCTTCTTCCGCAGTGCAGCAAGAATCGCTCCACCGTATAGTCCCGCCCATTTTGTCATTACAATATCCAGATCCGCCGTCACCTCTTTGTGGCGGCTTTCCCACAACTTCTCTCCATACACCGTCACCACCACAGTCGGCGAGACAACTGATGGCACCAGCTCCGTATGCCCGGAAAATATTTCTATCCGGTATTGCTCCGCCTGTCTGGCGAGATTATCCGTAATTGCACGAAGTGTTGACTCCTCACTGTGCTCCGGCATCAAAACCGCTGTAGCGGCACCATAAGGCTTTCCCCCCGCCGCAATGACATTATTAACCGCATTATCAAAAGCATATCTTTCGTTTCCCATATAAGAAAAGGCAGTGGTGGCCATGGATGTTACCATGCTGCCAGTCACTGCCCCATCATGTCCAACTGCAGTCCGGAGTGTTGTTTCCGGTCTGCGATACCGTATGGGATTGATTACAGAACGCTTAAACGTATGCTCCGGTAATTTACCAGTTCTCATTCCGATTCCCTCCGTCCACTCATACATGGGACTATCCTTAACTCAAGCCAAAGAGCTTATAGTAGTTTCATCTCAAAATCCACCGGCTCCTGTATCTAGTCATCTGTCTGTCCATAAGCAGACTGATGTGCATCCCATCCGGTGTGTCTGTGCTGGATGGATCTGTTACTGGATCCTCGGGTTCTGGATTATCCGAGGTAGAAGGATCTTTGTTCTTATCATCATCCTTATTCTTATCCTTATCTTTATCCTTATTGTCCTTATCCTTCTTTTTCTTAGTACCGACACGAATCTTGCCCCGTACTTTCTCATATTGACTGCTATTGACCATAACCGACTCCTGAAGCTCTCCGTCAACATAAATATGCTTCCACAGCTCACAGTAATATCCTGTATAAGCCGACTGCTCTGTCATGGTTTTTCCCTCTTCTAAAGTGTCGTCCTTTATCTCCTCCGGATCATCCGGCTCATAGGTCTGAATAGTCTTGCTCTCAAATTCGATTGTACGGTTTGACGGCCGGGTGTCATGTCCGTAAATGGCAAAGGAAATCGTACCGCCACCGGCATAGCCTTCAATATATATAGGATATTCCGTATCGTTAGTAAACTTAAAATCAAAAAGTCCCTCAGCGATCGCCGCATCCCGTGAGCGCTCTACATAACTGACCGTCAGACTGTGAGGTCTACGCTCGTCTACTTTAAGCTCCGCATTGATCACCGCATTATACAGGGTAGTAGACACCTGACAGATACCTCCGCCAAGTCCCTCAACCAGCTCGTTATTCACATACTGTCCCGCATCCGCATATCCGTTTTCCTCAGTAAAAGGCGTTACCGTATCCAGCATAGAAAACTGCTCTCCCGGCATCATAACCCTTCCGCTAATCTTGCTGGCACCAGTAGCCAGATTCTTAGACCGGCTGGTCTGACTCTGGTTATAAGTCGTCTGGTACTGTCCCATTACGCTGTCTATCATGTAAAAGTCTTCCTCCGTATACTGAGGGTCTGTCTCCTCTACAACGGCATTCATCTTAATATCCTTCTGTTCCCACTCCTCGGCAAACAACTCCTTTACTGCCTGAATCGTTTCCTCAACCTTAATAGAAGTTCCCTTGACCCCGGCATATACAGTAAATTCACCATTTTCTCTGGAAATAGAGGCATCCTTTGGTGTTGTCACGATATCATCGGTCTCGTTTTCCAGCTTGTCCTTTAACTTATTCTCGTCAAACACCTTCTCCGGCACCAGTACAACATTTTCCTCTTCCAGTGACTTAATCTCTCTATATCGGGATAATATATTGCCTCGTCTTCCATAATGCATTGCCTCATTAACAGCATCTTCCACCGACACAGAAATCCCAATATCTCTCAATGTTGTAGTATAGGAGCCTGCCGAAGTGGTAAAGGTCAGCCTGAGATTGTCAATACCATCTATATATTTGTCATATTCCTTCATTGCCTCATCCTTGGTCAATCCGCCTACATATACCCCGTCCAGATACACGCCACCATAGATTACCTGGTCATCCTCCTCTGCTGCCTTAACCTGACCGATTGCCATGGTCACAATCCCCATAGTCAGCAAAAATACAATTAATCTTAATGATTTTCTTTTCTTCATCATATCATTACCTCAGCTTTATTCCCGCATATACAGCGAACCTGTTCCTGCAATTAACATCTGCGTACGTATCAAATACCCCGTAGCCTTCCCCGGGGTATTCAAATTAACTATAACGGTTTTACCTGTTCCTGTATCCGTAAAACCAACAAACATCAAACTTATTATACTCGCGAACGAAATTGATTGCCAGATTCAACATTTTGCCGCGGTATATGCAGTTAAACTAAGCATCTGCCTTCGGCAAATACTAAAGTTAACTAGTATAATCATTGTAGCACATCACACACAGTTTTCAAGTATTTAAAATAATATTGTCACTATTTACGAATAAATTGACTTTTTTGAAATGATTTTGTATATTTTACTTATTGGACAGAAAACTGCCCGTGCAGCTCCTGCCATAAAGGCAGGTAAATCTGCTCAGACAATTAGAAGCCGCCAACAGATGTAACGATACAGCTCAGTACCATAACAACAACCAAAATGATTGCAATGACACAAGAAATAATCTTCTGTGTTTTTTTGCTTCCAAAATTGAACATATTAACACCTCTTTTCTGAAAGGACATATCATGAAGCTTATTTTATTACCATCCATTACTATATTAGTGCTGGTGCTCCATCACAACCTGCGCAAATCCAACGGTATAGAAAAACGTGGAATCAGTGCCTACCTCAAACAGGAGGATCAGGCCAACAGCACCAGACGCCAAGACATATCCGGACTTCCCTATATCGAAGTCCCTCTTGACACTTTTCCCTTAGATATTACCCTAAATGACGAAAAAAAGCAAATAAAGATTACGGAATACAAAAAACAAATATTGGCATTATCCCAAAAACAGATGTTAAATCTGATCGGGGTGTCCAATACCCAGCTCAAAAAGCTTTACGGTCCCGCCAATCTGGAGCTTTTAACTATCTGTGACCAGAACTATTCCCTCTATCTGCGCAATCTGCAGCTATTTGCAGAATGCATTTACGACGAATATCCGGAAGATGCCGTATCTGTACTCGAATACTGCATTTCTACCGGCACAGACATTTCTGGCACCTACGATTTACTTGCCAGATACTATGCTGCACACGGGATGACCGATAAGTTTGCTAAGCTGTACGACCGTATTCCCGATAAAGACTCCATTGCCGGCAAAGTAATCGTCAAAAAACTGGACACACTCAACCCTTCTGCATAAATCTGCAGACTATCTTTATAAGATTCTGATTTTTTTGCATTTTGTTGCAACACTTTTCCTTTTTTTACACACTACTATAATAGGTATACCACAATGATGAGAAACACGCTTTGCGAGTTTCTCCCGCAAGAAAGCAGAGGTGAACAGATTGAACGAAGAAGAAATCAAAGCTCATGTACTGCTTGCACGTAACGGCCACACTGCTTCGTTTTGCAAGCTCTACGAACTCTATTACAAGGATATGTATCGTTTTGCCTACTATATGCTGGGAAATGTACAGGACGCTGAGGACGTTATCAGTGAAACAGTGTTAGACGCATTTACCGGAATCAAAAAGCTCAAGAAGCCGGAACGGTTCAAGGCATGGATTTTCAAAATACTATCCACAAAATGCAAACGTCAGATAGCGGTCTATGCCGCTGACCGCAAGCAGAAAAAAGAGGACATGGATAATATGCCATTGTCCAGAGAGGACCATCCCTATGCAGAGCAGCTGGATATCCGGTCTGCCTTTGCCGCCCTGAATGAAACGGAGCGGACGGTCATCTCCCTTATGGTATTTGGCGGTTACAACAGCAAAGAGACAGCCAAAATTTTAAACAGCACGGAAGGGACAGTACGCTCCTCCAAGAGCCGTGCCTTCGCTAAGATGTCAAAATATTTAAAGGAGGATTTCGCATGAACGAAAAGGATATTATGCACAATATTGAAAATAAAACCAAAGACATACCTATTCCAGACAGCATTTCCCCTGAAGCAATGCAGAAAATGTTGGATTCCCATATAAACGAAACAGATCTGTCTGCCAAGAACGGTACAGGCAGGGACAAAAGCCCTCACACCGGCATACACGGCAGGAACACCCGCCGTATTGCGGTCTGCATTTGTGCGTGCATTGCGCTCTGTCTTGCAGGCGGCATGGGATTTTTCACACTCCGACAATCCGACAACAAGTCAGGCACATACAATGAAGGTGCAACCGCAACGTCAAGTGATGAAGCTGCTGAGGAATACGGTGCGGGCGATGCCGATACCTCCGATAATTTTGACAGCGATTTGGCCTACCAGTCTGGTCTTATCTCTCCGGACAGCTATGATGATTATTACGAGACACTCAAATCAGCCTATGATGATTACTATGACCGTATTGCCAGTGTCCAAACCAACTATGATGTTACGGAGGCCGAAATGGAGGATGCCGTGATGGAGGATAGCGCTGCGAAAGACATGGGAGCTGTCACAGGGGGGGCTGCCACTAATTCTGCCGATGTTCTCAGAAGTGACAAGCAAAAAGCAGATTACTCCACCACAAATACCCAGGAGCAGTCAGTAGACGAGGGAGATGTCATCAAGACCGACGGAACTTATATTTATAAGGTTACCCACAGCTTTAATAACAGAACAGGAGATTATGAAACACGGCTTATCATTACCAAGACAGACAAGGGA
Source organism: uncultured Clostridium sp. (assembly GCA_947178475.1). GTDB lineage: Bacteria > Bacillota > Clostridia > Lachnospirales > Lachnospiraceae > CAG-590. Next base: position 35,488 of record CAMWYM010000005.1, read on the forward strand.
AATCTGACCTATATAACCAGCATCAATTTAAATGGCGTGCTGGATAATTCCGAAAAAGACTATGTTAATTTTGAAGAATTCTATTTATACAATGACCAGCTGGTGTTTTTATACACCCAGAATCGATATGCTGATGATATGAATAACACCGACTCTACCAAGACCTATATTGTCATCTACGACATAAAGGATAAGGAAAATCCAAAGGAGGTCAAACAGCTTTCCCAATCCGGATGGTTTGTAAGCTCCAGAATTAGTGACGGCTATCTATACACCATCAGTAACTTTAATGATACCTCCCTGGAGTCCAAGAAACCATATACCAATTATATTCCGACAATCAACGATAAAACCATTGACTGCAAGAATATCTACTATCCCAGAAATGTGTTGATGGAAACCACCTATGTAATGACCAGTCTGGATTTGTCTCAGCCAACAGATTTTGCTGATACAAAAGCCATACCGACCAAAGCCGGACAGACCTATGTCAGTGACTCCTCCATCTACATTTTTACAACGCTATACGATAGCGTAACCAAAACGGAAATCACAAAGGTAGGCTATGACAAAGGAAAACTGACACCAGGAAGCAGTGCTACGGTTGCCGGATACCTCTATGGCTCCTTTGCCCTTAGTGAGTATAACGGATATCTGCGAATTGTTGCCACAATTCCTGCTAATAACATCTCGCTTTTACGAGGCTTTACCATAGAAGAAACAATGGATTCCTCACAAAGCACCGCCGAGGTCATCCCCGAAGATGTCAACGCTCTCTATATTTTAGACAGTAACATGAACCTGACCGGGAAGCTGTCCGGTCTTGCACCAGGAGAACAGATTTATTCTGCCAGATTTATGGGAGATATCGGCTACTTTGTAACCTTCAGGAACACAGATCCCCTGTTTTCCGTAGACCTGTCAGACCCATATAATCCACAGATTTTAGGGAAACTGAAGATCCCTGGTTTTTCCGAATATCTGCACTTTTACGGTGACGGTCTGCTGCTGGGTATCGGTGAAGAACGGGATGAAACCACCTCGGAATTTAAAGGACTTAAGCTATCCATGTTTGACATTAATAATCCGGCTGATGTGACGGAACAGGATAAGTATATCATAGAAAAATCCTCCTACAGCGAGGCTCTCTACAACCATAAGGCCATCATGATTAATTCAGAAAAGAATATTTTCGGCTTCCTGTATTGCTGTATGGACTCTAACTACAATGATATATATTACTATTCCACATACTCATATGACAAGGAAAAGGGCTTTGTCGAAACGGCCAGATACCGGATTAACGATGGCTCAGAGTATGAATATGATGCAGTAAGGGGTGTCTATATCGGAGATTATCTCTATCTTGCAACCAACCGGTCTATCACCAGCTACAAACTAGGCTCGGTCGATGCCATTGCACAGATTAACCTTGACAATATTGAGACTAATTGATTCGTCAGGTGCTCTTTGCCTGACAGGTAGCATTAGGGGCTGCTCCGGCAGCCCCTTTAATTTGGACAAAATCCCCTCACCGCAGCACAGGTCCTTTCCACATCCTCCTCGCTATGAGCTGCAGATACAAACATTGCCTCATACTGGGATGGTGCGAGATAGATTCCCTGTCCTAACATATATCTGAAATATTCTGCATATTTTTCCGTATCAGAGCTTATTGCCGTTTCATAATCCACCACATCTTTCTCTGTAAAAAATACACTCAGCAAGGAGCCGATTTGGTTCACGCAGACAGCCTTTCCAAAATGGCTTTTTATCGCCTCCGCTATCTGTAACGTATGAACCTGTAGCCAGCTATATAAGCTTTTTCCTCTCTCCTCCAATATCTCCAATGTAGCGATGCCGGCAGCCGTTGCCACCGGATTACCGGATAACGTACCTGCCTGATAGACACCTCCCACAGGCGATACCATCTCCATAATATCCCTGCGCCCGCCATAGGCAGCCATAGGCATACCACCACCGATAATTTTCCCCAGTGTAGTAAGGTCAGGCTTTACCCCGAAATATTCCTGAGCACCTCCCAATGACAACCGGAAACCGGTAATCACCTCATCAAAGATTAAGAGACTGTGATACCGGTCAGTAATTTCTCTCAATCCCTGCAAAAACCCCTCCTCAGGCAGAACAACTCCCATATTGGCAGCTACCGGTTCCACAATCACTGCCGCAATGTCACTGCCGAACTCCTCAAACAAAGTCTCCACTGAAAGAAGATGATTATATTCCGCAACCAGTGTATTCCTTGCATAGTCTGCCGGAACTCCAAGACTGTCCGGTGCCGACTGCGTCAACGCCCCTGAGCCTGCTTTTACCAGCATCCCGTCAGAGTGACCATGATAGCAGCCGCGAAATTTCACAATCTTATTCCTCCCGGTATATCCTCTTGCCACACGAACAGCACTCATCACCGCCTCCGTCCCTGAGCTAACTAACCGAATCATCTCCATGGATGGCATAAACCTTCTTACCAATTCTGCCAAAATATATTCCTGCTCTGTAGGTGCGCCAAAGGTCAGTCCCCTTTCACAGGCCTTTCTCACTGCCTCTACTACTCTGTCATCCGCATGACCTAAAATCCCGGGGCCCCATGAACAGACATAGTCAATATAGGCATTGCCATCCACATCCATAATTCTTGAACCCTTTGCTTTCTCAATAAACAACGGATTCCTGTCTACCGCCCGAAATGCACGCACCGGACTGTTGACTCCTCCCGGCATTATTTCCTTCGATTTTGCAAACAGCACCTCCGATTTACTCATGCCCTTCCTCCTTCAGCCACGCTGCCACATCCAATGCATGATAGGTTATGATAATCCTTGCCCCTGCCCTCTTCATTGCAATCAGATTTTCCATAACTATCCGTTTCTCATCTATCCAGCCGTTCTTAGCCGCTGCCTTTACCATAGAATACTCTCCACTGACATTATAGACCGCAACCGGGCAGCCGGTATGCTGACAAACCTCCTTCACCACATCCAGATAGGCAAGTGCCGGTTTAACCATAATGATATCTGCACCCTCATCAATATCATTCTCACATTCTCGAACAGCCTCCCTTCCATTGGCAGGGTCCATCTGATAGGTTCTTCTATCTCCGAAGGACGGAGCCGAGTGTGCCGCATCGCGAAAGGGTGAATAATAACCTGATGCAAATTTGGCACTGTATGCCATAATCATCGTATTGTAAAAACCGTTTTCATCCAGCACCTTCCTGATGTACTCCACTCTTCCGTCCATCATATCCGACGGTGCAATGACGTCAGCACCGGACTCCACCAGACTCACCGACATTTTCCCCAGCAGCACCAGCGTTTCATCATTTAAAATCTCTGTACCGCGCACCAGACCGCAATGACCGTGGGAGGTATACTCGCAAAGACACACATCAGCAATCACCAAAAGCTCTGGCGCTTTCTCCTTAATATGACGGATTGCCCTCTGCGTGATTCCCTGATCATTATAGGCCTCACTACCCTTTTCATCCTTATGCTCTGGAATACCAAAAATCAATATCGCTCGTATTCCTGCCTCTAATATCCGGGAAAGCTCCTGATCAAACCTATCAATAGACCACTGGTAAATTCCCGGCATGGATTCCACCGGATTTTTAATATTTTCACCCTCAATCACAAATACCGGATAAACCAAATCATTTATATCCAGAGTATTTTCCCTTACCAAGCTTCTCACCGCTTCATTTACCCGCAATCTTCTCATGCGTACCATCTAGCTTCCACCTCCGTTTTCCTCTTTTTCGTTCTATCTTACAGACCTGCCATATCTCTTACTGCCTGCAGAATCCCCTCTGTATTATTGACCGTAGCGATTCTGTCCGCTCTTCCGTGAAGATCAGCCAGCTTTTGCTCCGTAACCTCTCCGATACAGACAATTTTTACTTTTTCAGAAAGGATAAAACCCACCTTTTCCACCTCACAGAAAAATTCTGTCACACCGGAAGCACTGGCAAACACCAGATAATCCATACTACTCAAATCATCAATATTTCCTATTAGGTGTCCTGTCACATCATAAATACCAAGCTCGCAAAAATCTGCCTGCTGTCGCCTCAAAGCTTCGATAAGCACTGGACTCCCCTGTATTGCTCTGGGAATCAGCACACTCTCTCCCTGCCCTAAAATCCGCGGAAATTCCTCCGCCAATGTGGAAATTTTATAATCCGACGGAACAAAATCCGCATGAAAGCCATATTCTAAAAGCTTGTCTGCCGTACCACTGCCCAGCACCCCGAAACGTATATCCGTAAAACTGCGGAAATCTATTCTATTTCTTTTTACCTCCTCAAAAAACAGGCTTACTCCATTCTGGCTGGTAAACAGAATCCATTTATACCGTTCTAAATGCTGCAGTTCCCTGCGCAGCAACTCCATTTCCGCAGTGGGACAAACCTCCATGCTGCAAATTTGCTGTGGGCACACCCCCATTTTCCGGAATCCATTTTTCAATTTTTTCCATAGCAGGTCTGTGGCAACAACGCCAATCCGTTTTCCTGAAGCCGATGCGCCTTCCTCTATCTCCTGCTCTGCCTGCATAAATAACTGCGCTGTTTCACCAATCACGATAACTGCCGGTGGGCGCAAGCCTTTTTCCTCAACCCTCTGAACAATATTTTCCAGATTTCCTCTTACCACCTGTTGTCCAGTCATTGTACCTTTTGAAATCACCGCTACTGGTGTGACTACCGACTTTCCTGCAGCTATCAGTCTGCCCGTAAGTTCACTGAGATGAGAAAGTCCCATCAAAAAAACAATAGTCCCTTCCAGCTTTGCAAGAGTTTCATAGTCATAATCCGGTATTCCGGAAGCTTCCTCCGTATGCCCCGTTATCACATGAAAGCTCCTTGCCATTCCCCGGTGTGTTACCGGGATACCGGCACATTCCGGTACTGCCACTGCCGAAGTTACTCCGGGAATCACCTCACAGGTAATACCAGCCTGGCAAAGAGCTTCAAACTCCTCACCACCTCTTCCAAAAACAAAAGGGTCTCCTCCCTTTAATCGGACAACCATATCATATCGATGTCCGCAATCTATCAGAATACGGTTGATTTCCTCCTGATTTTTGGAGTGTCTGCCCTTTTCCTTACCCACATAGATTTTCTCACAATCCTCGCTGACATAATCCAGCAGCTCCTCCGATATCAGTCTATCATAAACTACCGCATCACAGCTTTGCAATTTTTCCAGTCCCTTCCGGGTAATCAGACCGGCATCACCCGGTCCTGCTCCCACAAGATAAACCCTGCCCATACCAACCATCCTCATTCATATGCAATCATTTCTTCCGCCAGTCTTTCTGCCAGCTTCAATCTCATCTCCACCGTCGTCTGTTCCCGTTTTTTATAGATTTTTCCGTTTATGCTCCGAACAACAGAAACGACTATTCCACCACCACTTATCTCAGAAAAAACACCGACTGCCTCATGACAGTCTGCCTGCAGCAGACTAAGAATTCTGCGCTCAGTTTCCAGCTCCAGCTCTGTCTCACTGTCGGAAACGCTTCTCGCCAGCCGGCTGATTTCGTCATCCTCTCTTCCCTCTATGGCAATGATTCCCTGACCACCGGCGGGAACCATCTCCTCATAGGAAAAGTAACGGTACTCCAAATCCTTCTGTTCAAGCAGACTAAGCCGCTCCAATCCTGCCGCCGCAAGAACTATGCCATCATAAAAGCCATCTCGCAGCTTCTGCAGTCTGGTAGTGACATTTCCCCGAATAGGAACACACTGTGCCTGCGGATACAGCTCCTCTAGTTGAAATCGGCGGCGAAGACTTCCCGTACCCACTTTCATCATCTCTTTTTGTACTGCCTCTTTTCCTGTCACCAGAACATCTCTGGCATCCCCTCTTGGCAGTACACCGGCAATCATCAATCCGTCCATAAGCTTCATCGGCATATCCTTAGCACTGTGCACCGCAAGGTCAATCCGCCCTTTAGCCAGTGCTGTTTCAAACTCCTCGACAAATACTCCCTTTCCGCCAAAATCCACCAGTGGTCTATCCAGTGTTCTATCCCCCTGTGTACTTATCACTACCTTTTCTATATTCAATTCCGGGTAATGACTCTGCAAAGCTGTTATTACCTGTTCTGTCTGTGCCAATGCAAGGAGACTACCCCGGGTACCGACTCTGATTGTTCTGTCCTGCTTCATCTATCCCTCTCCCGTTTCCTGAACTTCCTTTATTATCCCATCCACCACTTCCTTGGTAATCAGCCCGGCATTTTCCTCACCGTACTCCACCAGCCTGTCAAAAGCGGTCTTTCTCTCCTTTTGTGTACCCAACTGCTCAGATACAAAGTCACGGTATCTGCCCAATGCCTCCACCATATCTCCATAATAGTCCGGCAGCTGACTCTGAAGCTGCTTTTTAACATATGCTGCCATTGCCGGACTTTTCCCACCGGTGGACACTGCAAGCAGAAAATCTCTTTCTTTTACCATTGCAGGAAACAAAAAGCTGCATTCCTCTTCTTTGTCCACCACATTTACCGGAATCCCTTTCTTCCTGCAAAGCAGCGAAATATGACTATTTAACCTCTCGTCATCTGTTGCGGCAACCACACAATTCATTCCCTCTATATCACTGTCCCGAAACGACCTTTTCACCCGCTCACAATTCACCGTTTCCGTTGTCCAGCCGAACCAGAATTCCTCCGCAATTACCCGGATATGCATTCCAAAATCCTGTAATGCCTTGACCTTACGGCAGGCAACTCTTCCACCACCTGCCACGAGACAATGCCAACCGTCGACGTCCACCATAAATGGGAAGTATGCCATGTCCTATTCTCCCTTCCTCAGTCAATCTATTTCTGTTTTACAAATCCGTGAAAGCACCTCATAAAGCTGCTCACTGTCCAAGGTATCCCGCAGATAAGAAATCATCTTTTGAAACCAGGTTTCCTTAAATTTATCTTTCATTCTGCCCTGAAACTCACGTATACACAGCTTCTTCAGCGTCTCCTCCACACACTCCTCCATAATATGCCGAGCCTTATCAACCTCCCCAAGCCGGATATCACTGTTGGTTTCTGAAAGATTCCTGAAATAATCGATATCATATAAGGTAACTCCCTCTATATTTCCAAGCTGCCTGTCAATATCACGAGGCACCGCTAAATCAATCAAAAGATAATGTCCTCCCTGCGCAGCGTGTGTTAAAAACTCTTTTTTTATTAAGGTAAAGTGAGGACTCGCTGTAGCACTGACAATGACCGATATCTCGGGCACCGCCTCATACCTCCTGTCAAAATCCTTCCATTCCAAATACTTATGCCGATAAAGATACATTCCCTCCTCTGTGGGATGCCTACGGCTGGTTCCGATTACTGGAATCCCTTTTGCCAGCAGATTCTTTGCCACAATAGATCCAATCCGCCCCGCTGCACCGATAACAAGCACTCCCTGGTGCAAATCCTTTCCGAAATGCTCTGTCATACCGGAGCCATTTGAAATATTCTGTTCTCTCTTTCTTAAATACTGCTCTATCACATTTGCAGTCAATGTCCCCACGGATACTGGCGTACTGGATAATCGAGTCTCCGATTTAGACAGCTTGGCACAGTTAAAAGCTCCCTGAAAAATAATATTGATTTCCCCATTGGTAAAGCCTTGCCGGTTAGATACGAGATATGCCTCCTTCACCTGCCGCAAAATCTCATCCTCTCCCAACACCATGGAATCCAATCCGCAGGTCACCTTAAACAAATGACGTACAGCACCTTGTCCCTGATAATATAAACAATATTTCTTAATTTCCTCACCGCTGACACCCTTGCTTTTTGAAAGCGCAGCCTCAGCAGATTCAAACCCTTCCCCAGTAAAATAAAGCTCGCTGCGGTTACAGGTTGACAGCACGACACCTCCGGTTACCGTCTGACCATCTATAAGCCCAGACAGAAAAGCAATCTGCTCTTCCTCAGAAAAAGCAAACTGCTGTCGTTTCTCTAATGAAGTTTTCTTAAAACTGACGCTGATACAAAACATCGTTATTCCTTCCGCCGGTTAAAAATTCCACAATCCATAAAGTGGAATATTCAACACGCCCTTTGAAAACCCCAGCTCGTCCAAAGAAATGCGGATTGCCATATGATTTCTATATTTGCTGTTAAACACCTTCATACTCTGCGCTTTTCTCCTGATTCTTGACTGTACATCTACCGGCACCACATCTCCATCATCCTCAAACACAAAATCTACTCTGGCCGTTGCGCCGGAAATCCAGAAATACAGATCCTGTACCATTTTGTTCATCGTAAGCTCCGACAACACAAACTGCTCCAGCAAAGCCCCGTTGATATCCTCCATGGTCTCATCCCCAGTCTTGATCTCATCATGGGACACCCCGCACATCACTCTCAACATACCATGATCTAAATGATACAGTTCAAAAGACTTGTCATCCACCTGTGTCACCAGTGGAGCAATACCGTTACGAATACGGTTCACCTTGCGAACCAGTCCGGTATCCACCAGCCAATTAACAGAATTTTCATACTCTCTTGCTCTGGCTTTTGTGTCTACATACTGATACATAAACTTACGATTATCCTTCTCCATCTGCTCCGGAATACTATGCCAGATTCTATCTGCCTTCTGGGCATAGGTCTTAGGCGCATAGCGTGCAATATGTTCCTTGCTCCTCACCAAAAGCTCCCGCAAAATTGCATCCGTCCGGTCAAAATCATGGTTCTTCACATAATCAAGCACGACAATCGGCATACCACCGGTAATATAAAATATCTTTAAATATTTCGTAATCTCTTCAATCACTTCCGGCTTCACCGGCTCTATTTTCTGGTTTTCAATGGATTTACAAAGCTCCTGCGCCTTATTCGCAGTAAGAAATTCTTCAAAGGTCATTGGATAGAGCTTCAGCGGATAAAACTCTGCCGCATACTCCCCCTCATGGGCAATCACACCCACTGTAGAAGCAATAATACAAATAGGAAGCTCCGGTCTTTGACTCTTAAGACTCATAATCGCTTCCACCGCTCGCGGATACAAATGTGCCTCATCAAAAATCAGCAATGTCTGTCTGTCCTCAAAGGATTGATCACAGTACATGCAAAGTGCCGCCAATAAACGTTCCGCTTTTATCCTTGTCCCCTGCTTAAACAGCGGATATACCTCCTCATCCTTTTCAAAATCAACATAGATAAGATTCTTGAAGAAGCCCTGTCCAAAGTCAATCATGGTCCATGTCTTCCCCACACCCTTGGCACCCTTTAAGAGCAGAACCTGACTCTGCCCCTTATCATACCACGCCATTAAATCATTCATAATAATACGATACATATTGCCCCTCCTGCCGGTAAAATTCCATCTGCATTGCCGTTTTATCACAATGAAGCTCACTAATGCCCACGCAGGTCATCAACCTCCGCTTCACCCAACCCTGCAAAATAATTCACAAAAATCTAACCTAACTATAACACTCTAATTAATAAATGTAAAGAATAAAGAGGAGCAGCACTATGTACTCCTCCCCCTAACCGTTATCCTATTATACAAACACCAGCCCGTCATCATCTTCATCCTTGCTAATCGATAACATTCCATTGTCACCGGTATTCGACATTAGCAGTGTCAGACCGATATGTCTGTTGGCCTTATCACCGGTAGCTACATAAATCTCACCGGATTCAACCAAGGTAAGTGCAATTTCCATCGCCTGCTCCTTAAACCGCATCAACTCTCTCCGGTCAAGAGAGCTTAATTTAAACAGATACTGGTTCTTTGAACTAATCAGCAGAATGCTGTACTTATTATTACCCGCCTTGCGCGTCAGCATACCAGAACCAACCATTCTGGAATTTGCAACCAGAATCTCTGAATTTTCCTCACCGGCATACTCACTATAAATCAAATTAAATACCTTGTTATATTCATCCTCGGAATCCACATTAACCGGCATCTCTGCCACGGCAAATTCTACAACAGAATCGGCAAACCGTATTGTGCCTCCCTCATCGTTAATGACAGCCGTACAGCTCTTCGGCACCTGTAAGCGGAAGAATTTGTTCTGGATAACCTTGTTTGAACCATTCTCCACCGGATTCAACAGCTCCTTAAATTTCTCCTCAATCAGGTGCATTGCACTCAGGGCATCCACATCTCCCTCTTTTACAATCTCCTTCAAGCCCTCATACAAATCTTTTATCGATTGATCCAGACTATTGACAATAGCTAACAGCTTCTTAGTCGCCGGAATGGAGCCTTTTGTCGCCACATCATAATAGAGCTTCAGCTTCTCATCATCCGATACGCCCTTGGAAATCTTATGTTCAATAACCTGATACAGATATTCCTTACTAAACTCCTCATATCCCGCCTCGTATGCCTGATAAAAATAATCCAGACTCATAATCGGACCGGAATATCCCTCTTCCCGCTCTCTCACCTGACAAAATGCACCATATTCATAAGCGGCCTGCACACTGCCCAGCTGTATCGCTTTTTGAAAGGCCTGCTCAATCTCAAGGTCTGTAGCCAGATAAAATACCTGTTCCTTTTTATTCATCGCCACCTTAAATGCGGTATCGGCAATACCTTCATTGACTGCACGCTCCCACTTCTCGATAGTGGGCTGCAGTTCCTCAGGAGCTCCTAAATTCTTAATATCACGGATATATGGCTCTGCCTCGAAGATACCATTCTCCAATGCCCGTGTCAGATACTGTAGTGCCAGCGCACCGTCACGTTTACCGCCCACAAGACCATAGTAGTAAAATCTTCCCAGATAGAATGGGACCCTCTTATGATTCAGACGATCTGCGTTTTCGTACCATTTCTTCGCTTCCACATAATCCTTCAGCTGCTGGTCATAGATAGTACCAATCAAAAATGCCAAATCTGGATCTTTGTTAGCATCAAATAGCTGTTTTGCAAAACCGATGGTCTTATTGATATCCCGATATGGACTGTCCTCATCGAAATACAGCTCAATCAATAAATAGCTTGCTTTTTCGCTTCCGTTTTGAATCGCAACAGAGGCAAATTGCATCGCCTGTTCATAGTCTTCCATATTATAGTAATAGAGCGCTTCATTATAATACTGTATCTCCGTCCGGTTAGCACTCTTATTACTGAGCAGTGTTGGAATCACAAAGGCAAAGGAATTGGCAACCTCAAAAATAATCTCATTGTACTGCTCCATAATATCCATCGTTGAACAGACAAAACGGAGACACGCCCAACGGTTCTTCTGCTTAAATACAAATGTCACAATCCCCTTATCAATCTCTTTATGATAAAAACGCGCAGATATGCCGTTAGCATATTCTGTAATATAAGGCGTAATATTTAAATCACAATCGTATGCCTCATTCATATAATAGAGATAATCATCAATCTTCCGCACAGAATCTTTAGGAACCGTGGTATAGGTTACATAAATTGCAAAATCCGTATAGGTATGGCTAGGGGCATAGTATTCCTCATCGGTGTCCACATCTATACTCTTCACCCAGTCCTTAGGCAGCTTATGGATATATCCCTCTACCTGATCATGTACATATGTATACTGATACTGAAGCTTGGAAGCATCCTGCGCCTTATAACGAAATTCCATTCCTTTTGCTCTCCGCTTTTCAGAGATTTCCGAATATATCTTATCCTTTTCCTCAAACTCAATACTATCCGCATGGGTTTCGTTGTATTCAATCTGCTCTAACGCAGCCTTCGCCTTATCATCACCCTTGTCTGCCAGCTTCTTATACCATGATTTGGCCTTGTCCATGTCAATGGGAATAACGAAATCACTCTTCTGTCCAAATTGATCAACCCGGTTAAGACCGTGCTCATAAATGTCCCCCAACCGCATATATGCCTGTGACACATCATAGGAAGCCGCCTTCTCTAAGTAGGATATCGCCTTAGAAAAATTCTGGATATCCAGCATAATCAGACCAAGCTTATAGAGCAGATTACCATCATCAACCAGCTTCAGATAACGCTCGTAGTACTTAGCAGCTAATTCCCTGTCAATCTTTGCCTTAATATTCTGATACTTACCAGTCTCGAATACCTCACCGAGAATTTTCAGTGCTTCACAGCCATATTGCTGATACTGTATTTCCATCATTCCAATATCCGCAATCTGGTTCAGCGCCTTAATTGCTTCCTCCGAGATTCCGTGCTCTAACAGTTCCTGCGCTTTCTGGTATTGGCGTTCCACATAATCCGGTTGTTCTACTACTTTTTTTTCTGATTGCTTTCCAAATGGAATTTTATTTAAAAAATTCGAAAACCGTCCCATTCCTCTCACCTACACTTTTCCATAATTATACTAATTTTATCACAGTGTATCCCAAAGGGCAAGGGACATTCCAGAAAATCTTTCGCCATTTTATGCATTTTTTGCCTTGCTAAATTCTCCACCTCCCATTATAATTTTTTCAGACTACAATTCTTTCAGGTGATTGCGAAACTCTGTTTTTTAAGACGTTCGTTGTGTAATATAGACAAATCATCGCAGGGCACGCTTGCGCTACTTGTCGCTCGTAACGGTACATAAGGTGCCAAAATACGGCACCTAAGTACCGACGGCTCCAAAGTACCCTGCTTGCGATATTGTCTATATTGCACAACTAGGTTTTAGAAATAGAGAGTTTCGCAATCATCTAACAATTCTTTAATAAAAAGGAATGCCAACGTAAAAGGAGAATAGAGATGAGCCAGGCAATAGTAACTCTGAAAAAGGGAGAGGGCAGGACAATTAAAACAGGCGGTGCCTGGATTTATGACAACGAGATAGATACCATTATGGGAAACTTTACCGATGGAGATATCGTAATCGTGAAGGATTTCGATGGATATCCCATGGGAAGAGGTTTTATCAACCGTAATTCCAAAATCACAATACGAATGATGACCAGACATGCAGATACAGAAATAGATGAGACATTTATCAGAATGCGTGTCAGAAATGCGTGGGAGTACCGCAAAAAAACAGTAGACACTGACAGCTGTCGGGTGATATTTGGCGAAGCAGATTTTCTGCCCGGAATCATCGTGGACAAGTTTTCGGATGTGCTGGTGGTACAGTCCCTTGCCCTTGGAATCGACCGCTTTAAGCTGCAGATTCTCGACTGTCTGAAAGAAGAAATGGCAAAGGATGGCATTGCTATCCGCGGAATCTATGAGCGAAGCGATGTCAAGGTCAGAAAACAGGAGGGGATGGCGCTTTATAAAGGTTTTATCGGTGAAGAATTTGATACAAAGGTTCCCATTGCGGAGAACGGTGTCAAATATATTGTAGATGTAAAGGACGGACAAAAAACCGGGTTTTTTCTCGACCAGAAATATAACCGGCTGGCAATACAGAGGTTTTGTAAAAATGCAAAGGTTCTGGATTGTTTTACCCATACCGGCTCCTTTGCTTTAAATGCAGGGATTGCAGGTGCTTCTTCAGTTCTTGGGGTGGATGCATCTGAACTTGCTGTTTCGCAGGCAGCAGAAAATGCAGACCTAAACGGTTTGTCGGATACGGTGACCTTCCGATGCGCAGATGTATTTGACCTGCTCCCTGAGCTGGAAAAGGAGGGTGATCAATTTGATGTTGTAATATTGGACCCACCGGCATTTACCAAGTCCCGCAATTCTATTAAGAACGCAACAAAGGGATATCGTGAAATCAATATGCGGGGACTTAAGCTGGTAAAAGACGGTGGTTTTCTTGCGACCTGTTCCTGCTCCCATTTTATGAGTTATGAATTATTTACAAAAACGATAAATGAAGCGGCAAGGGCTGTTCACAAAAGGCTTCGTCAAGTGGAATACCGCACCCAGTCTCCTGATCATCCGATTCTCTGGGCAGCAGATGAATCCTATTATCTTAAGTTTTATATCTTTCAGGTGTGTGAGGAGAAATAAGCAGGACCATTCACCGGTTCACACGCTCCTCCGCCTGTTCCTGACCATAATATTCAGGAAATCCGGTTCTCTCAAAAACCACTAAGCTTTCTCCCCTTTATACACACAAAAATGCCGGTCATCGCAACCACGAACTCCGTAACGGGAAATGCCAGCCATAGCCCGGTCATTTTCCAAATCACAGACAGTACAAATGCCATTGGCACAATCAGAAAAAATCCACGCAGCAGCGAAACCATATTTGCCGGTTTGGCACAGTCCGTAGACGCAAAGTAAATGGATATTACAATATTAAATCCCGCAAACACGCATGCAGTAAAATATAATCTGATTCCCTCCACAGCAATCCGCTGCAGTTCTCCATTTCCCTCACTGTTGAAAATCGCCGCAATGCCATCTGCCATAAAAAACATACACAAATAAATGATTCCGGATAATATTACTACTGTGCTTACCGCATACCGGAAAATGGCTTGTACATTGTCCCGCTTCCCCATTCCATAGTACTTACTGATAACCGGCTGTATTCCCTGTGCAATTCCTGTGTAAATAGCTAAAACTACCAATGACAGATTTGCAATAATCCCATATGCGGCAACCCCTATGTTCCCCAATATACCCAATATAATCATATTAAATATCATCATCACCACTCCTGAGGAGACCTCAGAGACAAAGGACGGCGCACCTGTAATAAACACATGCTTTATCATTTGAAATTGAATTTTATCTTTAACAAAATGAAATCGATTCTTTCTCTTAACAAAAAATGGCGATAAAATCAGCAAGCTGATAACCGGTGCTAAACCAGTGGCAAGAACCGCACCAAAAATCCCCATATTAAAACCAAAAATAAATATATAATCCAAAATAATATTGGAAAAGCTCCCTCCTAACATTGCCATCATGGACTGCCTAGGCTCCCCGTCATTTCTCACAAAGCAGAGAAGCACATCATTCAACAGAAATGCAGGCGCAAACAAAAACAAAACCTTCAGATAGGTATAACACATGGAATAGACAGAGTTATCTGCTCCAAGCAGACGGGTAATCCCCTCGGCTCCGGTAAATCCAGTTATAAAAAACAGGATTCCAAAGATACATACCAAACACATAGTTTGCGTAAACATGCGGTTCTTTTCTTCGTCTCTTCCCTGACCTTTTAGCATAGAATATCTGGTTGCACCTCCCATCCCAAGCATCAATCCGGTACCATGAATCAAGCTGTAAACCGGAATTGCCAGATTTAGGGCAGCCAGTCCACCACTTCCCAAGCCCTTTGACACAAAATACGTATCCGCCAGAATATAGCAGGACAACCCTATCATTCCCAAAACATTTAACGCTGTGTACTTGACATATTCCTTAAAACAACTCATCTCTATGACAACCTCCATATAACCTGTCTAACAAAAAACACCAGGACTTCATATCTTCTACGGCCTAACGATATGAAACCTGGTGCTAAACCTCTTTACCCGGCGGCAAAGAAAGCACTGTTCTATTCTTTTTAATGATAAAATCTTTACAGGGTCACATGCCTGCTTTGTATCTGCCTAACAAAAGCGACCATTGGTGACATTGTATACAAGGAAGCTCGCTGATGCTCGCGCAGGTCATCAATCTCCGCTTCACTCCGATTGGTGACATTGTATCACATCCGGTGTTAAACTGCAACGACACGGACATCGGTTTTCCTCTTTTATTTCCTTCCTGTTTCCTGCTATGCCCTCTCCTCAGGGTAGGAAAATTATACCAACTGGCACTCACCTAAACAAACATATCAAACACCGGCTGTCCCAGATATATAGCCACAGTCAAAAAAACAATTGTCAACAACCATAACCCTAAGGATATTGTCTTATCCAAAGCACTGACCTTTTTCCTTTTTAAAAGCCACACATATATAATATATAAAGAATATCCCAACGCACACCCAAATGTATTATTTATCATATCATCCAGCTCAAACAGCCCCAAATGCAACACCAACTGCAAAACTTCCACAAATACAGAAAAAGAAAAACCCACACACACAGTCTTCCACCATCTGCGCATATTGACAAAAAACATTGGCAGTATTAGCCCAATTGGAATAAACAAAGCAATATTACCTGTAACAAAATACCAATCCAAAGGGTCCCTGTTGGTCCACGCCTCCTTAATGCACCAAAATAAACGCAGCTCTATCTTTGGCTCCTCCGTCTTAACTCTCCCTACTATCGTTATAAATAGTACAATTAAAAACCAATAGAAAACAAACAAAGTCCCAACAAAATTTTTCCATTTATCCCTTGACATAAATATTTTCCCAACGATTGCACAAATAGCTGCCAGAATCAGACCTCCCACCAGAACAGCGTATGCATTTGTATATCCATATAGAGCTATATTATATAAATTCTGATTCATTATTCCCCTTATGATGTTTTGTGACTTACGTAATTCATCACAATAACATTTTGAATTCTTCCACACTCTTCTGTAATCTTTTCGCTGCTTCTTCTACCGAAATCAAACCGTCCTTTACCAATCCGATTAATGTTTCCTTTTTGCCCTGAGTTATCCCCACTGTTATCCCTTGGGATATTCCTTCATTCTTTATTCTTTTCGCTTCATAATCTAAAACTTTTCCACCCATAACGGATTTCACTCCTTCCTTTACCCTGTCATGATTCCCAGTCAGATGTTCCAGTACCTTATTTGACATATCGATAATCGTACATTTCGTAAATTCATCGATAACCGTATTATTGCACAATTCCTCAAGCATATTCTTAATATATTCATATTCATCCATCAAGGCTTCAAGCTTGCGCTCATCTTTATCATACTCAGAAAACTTCCCCTCATGGGTAAAAATATAAAACGGGATTAAGAATAATAACCGTTTATCAAAAATTTCCTGTATAGAGTATATCTGCACCTTTAATACCGGCACCTCATAAATCATTTCACCACCGGATGTTCTAATACAGATCTTCATTATGTCAGGTGTTTTCCAATCGGACCTTAAATACAGTATTGCAGAATTCGGGAATTCAACCGTAAGCATATCTCCGGTTACTTCGCCATCATCCAAAGCAATCTGTGTGTCATATTCAAAAATACGGACCATCATACGGTTGTCATCTGTACTCTGACATTCCCAGTGATACTTCTTCGTGATATTCCCCTTTACAATGAAACAGGTATCGGTAATTCGCTCCTCTTCCACTCCATCCTTCCGGTTTAGGAAATGCTCATTGGGAAAAAATATGATCTCCTCATCCCCGGAATATTCCTCATGAAATGTTTCATTGATAACAGGAATTATCAATTGGCTGCAATCATTCAGTAATGTCCGAAACACATCATCATATGGTGTATTTTTCATCTTAAGCTCTCTTTCTAATAAACAGTTTAACATCAAACATTAGTAAAAACAATATGTATAATAAAATTCTCTCTGATGTTTTCACTTCTGTTTCCCATCTGTTCCCCGCTGTGTATTCTTCTCCGGGTAAGAAAAATTATAACAGCCAATACCCACCTAAAGCAATTAACTTTCTATGAAATATACTGACAAAATCATGAACACTTTTTGAAAAATTTTTCAGAAATCAAGAAGGAATCCGAATGATATGTCTTTCCTCCGGTTCAAATCCTTTCCATATAATTATCTTACCATTGACGTTTTTAGATATATGAGCTATTATATAAAAACGCTATAGACAGAGAAACTAATCAAATGCGCAGAGTCAGCAATGACCCTGAATCCATACACAGGAGAACCCATATAATGTATGAACCACTTAAAAAATCTCAAAAAGAAAATCATATGAATCTAGTCCAAAATCGGAGGAATTCACTCATTAAGAAAAAAACTACCCCAACACAGGTCCCCGCTCCATTTAATGATATACGCCTCCATTACAGCCTGCAAAAGAAAACACTTGATGAATCGTCTCATCCAAAAAGATCCCAGACACATATGAATCAGGGACAAGCAGAACACCAATTCAACAATGTTGTCCAATTATATATACCAAATGAACAGACATATCAGGGTGAAAGCATTGTATGGGAGGGCGACATTGAAAAAAATGATTTCTGGGATACCGTTGCTGCCGGTTTCCAAATGGCAAAACAGCAGCTTGAAAAGACAATACAAGCATGGATAAACGAAGGAAACCCCGATGCATCTTTGGCACAATATGCCCGACAGGTATTAGACATCTTAAATAGTGATGATTTGCAAATATATCCTATGTGTATCCCGTATACATATGGACTTTCCGGATTTAATGAGCACGCAATTTCCCTTAATATTAACCTGCTCAATAAGAAAAATGAACAAATGGCAAAAACTCTTATACATGAAGCATTTCATATCATTGGGGGCTGCTGGGAAGTGGACGCAGCAGGTAAGCACACCCCCAAAGAAGAAACACGGAGTACCAGTAAAAACATCTCTTATTTATATAAACAGCTTAATGAAGTAGAACTTAAAAATATCAATGCTGATACTTTTGCACAATATGTAATGCAATGGTAGGATCATTTGCAGACGGACTTATCGTACAAAACAGATTTTAAGTGCCATATGCTTTTTCTTGAATTTTCATAGCAAGAGGATATTGCATACAAAGGTTTTCTGACACCCAGCAACAGGGACATAGATACCAGATTATTTAACCACCACCCTAACCTTTTTCTTCATGCCATTAGAAGTTATTGTGATGGTAGCCTTTCCGGTTGCCATCGCCTTTAATTTCCCATTTTTCGTTACTTTTACAACTTTCTTATTATTAGAGATATATTTAATTTTCCCCAAAGGTCTTACGGTAACCTTCAGTTTGTAAGTTTCACCTGGGGTCAGATTAATTCCCTTTTTCGGGGAATTCACTTTAAGTTCTGCTTTCTTAACAACTACTTTACAGCGAACAGCGTTTTTTTCAAGCTTGGCAGTTATATATGCTGTTCCCTTCTTCTTAGCGGTAAGCTTTCCCTTCTTAGAAACGGTTACTACTTTTCTATTTGAGGAGGTCCATTTCGGTACAACATTTGAATCTGCAACCTTAGCAGATAATTGTGCTGTTTTGATTCCCTTTGTGTAAAGTGTAAGTTTTTTCACATTTGCAGCCATTTGGAGCTTTGCCTTTTGATTCTTAACAGGTTTCTTATAGGTTGCAAAAATTGTAAGCTTGGTTTGTGTATCCGTTCCGGGATTTTCATTTTCACTTGCAGTCTCATTTCCATTTATTGTGGCACTACTCTGCTCGGTTGTGCTTTCAGATGGTTGTGGCGTTACCGGCGTTTCTGTCGTAGGCGGTTCCGGTGCAGGCATATCATCCTTCCTATACACTGCGGTTACGGTAATATCTTCTGTAACCTGCGTAATGGATGCACTCCATTTTTCAAATGTATAACCCGCCCGCACAGGTGCTTCCGGTGCCGTTCCGTCCTCACCATAATTCACCGTCTCAGATTTTAAGATTTTGCCGTCGTAATCCTGATAGGTAATCGTAAATGAAATAACCTCCCATTTCGCATACAATGTAACATCCTCTGCTGGCATGGTTGTAAATTCATACTCCTCCGTCAACGCTTCATCACTGTACCAGCCTGTAAAGGTATAGCCCTCTCTTACAGGGTTCTCTGGTTCCTCTACCTCTGCTCCATAGTCTGTGGTAAGAAAAGCTACTTCACTTCCTCCATTGCTCTCAAAGGTAATCGTATAGCTATTCACTTCCCATTTCGCATACAACGTAACATCCTCCACCGGCATGGTTGTAAATTCATACTCCTCCGTCAACGCTTCATCACTGTACCAGCCTG
>CAMWYM010000006.1 GCA_947178475.1 uncultured Clostridium sp.
GGATTCTACTGTCTATTCCTTTTGATCAGGAATCACCTTACTCAACACTTTGTACAAGGTATCTACATCCACCGGTTTTCCCAGATGCGCCTGCATTCCTGCCTGCAGAGACTCCTCCACATCTTCATCATAGGTATCTGCCATCAACGCAATGATTGGGATTGTTTCCCCATCCTCCTTACCGGATATGCGAATACATCTTGTCGCTTCTCTTCCGTCCATATATGGCATATGCACATCCATCAACACAGCATCATAGGTAAATGCCGGCTGGGATACAAATTGGATAACTGCCTTTCTCCCGTTATCCACTGCATCAACAGTAAATCCGACTACCTCCAGCACTGCCCGAATGGCATCCCTTCCCATTTCACTATCCTCAGCAAACAGAATACGTCTGCCTTTAAAATTACCTACCGTTGGTATCATCTTTTTCTTTGTCTGTTCACTCTGTACCTCCTCCTGCAATTCAAAAGGAATGGTGAAATAGACCTGAGTTCCATTGGAATTGACATCCATGCCGATCTGACCACCCATTAGCTGAATCAACCGGGAAGCCAGCGACAAATCAAAATGCTGTTCCTCCACCACAGTATTTCCCTCATCCTGAGAAAACCCAAAAATACACTGCTTCATCTTTTCCGTCAGCCCATTACCGGTGTCCTCAAGAATAAATCGTATAAACACTCTTTTGCTATCCACTGCCACCTGTCTGGCAGTAAGCCTGATTACTCCAGAAATCGGGGTGTAGGAAATGGCATTGTTTATCAGGTAAAGCAACGCCTGCTGCAGCCGAATCTGATCGCCCAACAGTCTGCTGTACCTGCAAAAGGAGTTGACGGTAAACTGTACATTCTTCTTTTCTATTCTCTCTCTCACTGTCACATCGATACGATTCAAGAAAGACTCCAAACGAAACGGCTGCTTTGCAATGGTAATTGCATCGTCGTCTACCCTCATCACCTGTAAAAGGGAATCCATCACCTGCATCATATGTGCCGCATAATCGTCAATATCCGAAAGACATTCTAAAAGTCTGCTCTCATCCTTGTAGGTCTGCCTTGCTACACTGGACATACTGATAATCCCGCTCATCGGAGTTCGTATTTCATGGGAGATATTTGCCAGAATCTGCCCTTTAAGCTCCGCTGAGGATTTTGCCGCCATCAGACTCTCTCTCATTTGCCGATATTCTTCAATCTGATTGCTTCGCACCTGCTCCACATCCTGAAACAAAATATATGCCATTACCTCTTTGTTAATATTCTGCTCAAATAAAATATTTCCATTCATACAATGATATGTACCTTCATGTGTCCGATAGCGGAAATCAATCTCCTTTTTCTGCTCCCCGTTCATGTATGCATTCTGCAAAAAATTGATATCAAAGCACTCCAGAAATTTCTGTTTATCATCTAAATGTATCTTAGAAAGCCACTTTAACACAAAGTCCATACTATAGGATCTCTTATTGTCCATATCCTCCTTGAACAAATCATAAAATGTATCTCTCCGCAGTTCCACCGCAATCATATCTTTAAACAGGCTCTTCATGGCAAAAATGGATTTACGGTCAATGAATCGCCTCTTCTTCAGCTTATAGTCTGGAGTATCCATCTGCAGTGTAATAACATAAGCATCCTTATTCTCCTCCGTTTTCACCTTTGTTCCGCTGAAATAAAAGGAATCCTCCAAATATGGAATATACATATGCCGCTCTGTCATCTCGTGCAGCTTAAGCTTTCGCAACGGACATTCTGCGCACACGGAATCACAGCCCTGTATTACCTGATAGCAGTAGTCTCCCATCTGAATGTTAGGATACCTCTCTTTTGCATATTGGTTGAGATACAAAATCCTGTACTCCTCGTCCATCATGCACATAATAGTTTTGGTCATAAGCCCCTCCATCTTAAAGAGCTTCCAATCACTCTCCCCAACGATATCCTTAAAAAACTGTTTTAACAGCATTTCATTCATCAGCTTCATCAGAACATGCAGAGAATTGATATCCTCGTCCGACAATTGCTTGATATTCTCCCAGCCCGATACAATGTAGCCCACTACATTACCGTGATTCGTCATCCGGTATTCCACAACTGCCTCATAACCAATTTTTTGATATATCTGTTTCTCTTCTGACGGCAGTACTGTCGTAGCTCTTGCCACAAACAAATCTTCCTCGTCAAAATGATAATACTCTTCTACAAATTTGATATAATCCCCAAGAGAAATGTCTCTTTTCTTTCCCTGGCTTTCCCATTCATAAGTAATCTCCGGCTCCATTATCTCCTCTTCGCAGTGAATGATATACATACTGTCAATTTCCAACTCATTGATAATATGCTCCATTGTCCGCTCAATTCCCTTAGAAATGGAAGAGCTATGTACTAAATCCTCAATTACATCTACATTTAATAACCCCATAATCACACAACTTCTTTTCTCTTATTGTATTAAGTCCAAATCTTCAACATCTGTAAGACCTGAATTACAAGGATAATTGTACCATATTTTTTTAATTGTGTAAATCGCTTGACTTCACTAATAAAATCGGTATAATAGCCTTGTTGTCTATTCTTATTTTTAAAGGAGGACCTTGATACATGGCAAACAGACTGATTGATCTTGTGGATATCTCCAAATCCTACAATGATAACCTGGTATTGGATGAGTTTAATTTATATATACGCGAAAATGAATTTTTAACCCTGCTGGGTCCCTCAGGCTGTGGAAAAACGACAACACTCCGGATTATCGGCGGATTTGAGCAGCCCGATACCGGAAAGGTCATGTTTGACGGCAAGGATATTACCTCTCTGCCTCCAAACAAGCGTCAGCTAAATACCGTGTTTCAAAAATACGCTCTCTTTACCCATATGACCATTGCAGAAAATATCGCCTTTGGGCTTAAATTGAAAAACAAAAGCCGGACATATATTGAGGACAAAATCAAGTACGCACTGAAGCTGGTCAATCTGGACGGCTACGAAGATAGAAATCCAGACTCTCTAAGCGGCGGACAGCAGCAGCGGATTGCCATTGCCCGCGCCATAGTGAATGAGCCTAAAATTTTATTATTGGATGAGCCTCTAGGTGCTCTGGATTTAAAACTCCGTCAGGATATGCAATACGAGTTAATCCGTCTCAAAAATGAGCTGGGCATAACCTTTATCTATGTAACCCATGACCAGGAGGAGGCCCTTACCATGAGCGATACCATTGTGGTCATGAATCAGGGCTATATCCAGCAGATTGGCACTCCTGAAGACATTTATAACGAGCCACAGAATGCCTTTGTTGCGGATTTTATCGGCGATAGTAACCTGATTGATGCCGTGATGTTGGAAGACCGTCTGGTTTCTTTTATGGACACAAAATGGCAGTGTGTAGACGAGGGCTTCGGGAATAACACCCCGGTGGATGTGGTTATCCGCCCGGAGGATGTAGTGTTATGCAAACCAGAAGAGGGGACCATTTCCGGCAAGGTCACCCATGTCATCTTTAAGGGAGTCCACTACGAAATGGAAGTCCTGGCAGGTGGTTTTGAGTGGCTGGTACATTCCACCGTCATGCACCCGGTTGGCGAGAAGGTCGGACTAACTGTGGATCCTTTTAATATTCAAATAATGAATAAACCGGAATCCGAGGATGAGGAGGCAGCTTACATTGAAGAATAAACGGACGAAATGGCTTGCTATGCCTTTTACAATTTGGTCTGTCATTTTTATCCTGATTCCGCTGTTCATGATTTTTTACTACGGCTTTGTGGATTCCTCCGGTCAGGTGACTCTGGAAAATATACGTGCCATCACTCAGACAGAACATTTAAAGGCACTGGGACTGTCAATACTGCTCTCTCTGATCGCCACAGTTATCTGTCTGCTTTTGGCGTATCCACTGGCAATGATTCTGTCCCGTTTAGGTGTCAACAAGAACAGCTTTATCGTCCTGCTCTTTATTCTCCCTATGTGGATGAATTTTCTGCTGAGAACTCTTGCATGGCAGACCTTGTTGGAGAAAAACGGTGTGATCAACTCCATTTTATCCTTTTTTCATCTGCCTGCTATTAATATCATTAACACCTCTTATGCTATTGTGCTGGGCATGGTCTACAATTTTCTACCCTTTATGGTACTGCCCATCTACAATTCTTTAGTAAAGCTGGATAAAGATGTTATCAATGCCGCAAGAGATTTGGGAGCAAACGGTTTTCAAACCTTTATAAAGGTAATCTTTCCACTGACACTGCCCGGGGTAATAAGTGGAATTACCATGGTATTCATCCCTGCACTCACCACCTTTGTTATCTCCAATCTGTTGGGAGGCAGCAAGGTTTTACTGATTGGCAATGTTATCGAGCAGGAATTTACACAGGCGGGTAACTGGAATTTGGGAAGCGGGCTTTCTCTGGTTATGATGCTCTTTATTGTAATCAGCATGGCTGCCTCCGCTATATTTGATAAGGACGGGGAGGGTAATCTATTCTAATGAGAAAATTTTTTGAACGGTTTTATATTGCAATTATATTTATCTTTCTCTATGCCCCCATTGTCATCCTTATGGTGCTTTCCGTAAACAACAGCCGTACCAGAGTCAATTGGGACGGCTTTACCGGCAAATGGTATGTGGCTCTATTTCAGAACGATTCCATTATGCAGGCTCTATATAATACATTATTTATCGCAATCGTATCCTCCCTGGCAGCCACAGTAATCGGTACCGTCACCTGCATTGCCCTAAACAGCATGAAGGTCCGGCTTCGTACCACTCTGCTTGGCATCAACAACATTCCAATGCTGAATGCTGATATTGTCACCGGCATCTCTCTTATGCTGCTCTTTATCAGTCTGGGCATCCGACTTGGCATGGGGACAATACTTCTGGCACATATCACCTTTAATATTCCCTATGTCATTTTAAATGTGATGCCAAAATTCAGACAACTTAATCCAAACACCTACGAAGCTGCACTGGATCTTGGTGCTTCCCCGGTATATGCCTTCTTCAAGGTGGTTTTTCCCGACATTCTTCCCGGTGTACTGTCCGGATTTTTAATGGCTTTCACTATGTCAGTAGACGATTTTATCATTACACATTTTACAAAGGGAGCAGGTGTGGATACCCTTTCAACAAAGATTTATACAGAAGTCCGCAAGGGCATTAAACCGGAAATGTATGCACTGTCCACAATCATTTTTGCCACCGTATTCGTCCTGCTGATGATTGCAAACCTGATGCCGGCATGGAAGGAGCACCAGACCGCCAGACGGAACCAAT
This sequence comes from uncultured Clostridium sp., assembly GCA_947178475.1. GTDB lineage: Bacteria > Bacillota > Clostridia > Lachnospirales > Lachnospiraceae > CAG-590. The sequence goes on from CAMWYM010000006.1 coordinate 5,281, forward strand.
CCATTCTCAGACACAAAAAGGCACATCCGGATGAACACAGGCTGACGAATACTCTCCTACACAACAAAAAGACACGAAAGATTATCCTCTTGTCCCTTACTGCTCTGATTGCCATCGTTACCCTGATTGCACGACATCGGATTATCTCTGTAAAAGAAAACAACAATCAGGTCATTGTATATAATTGGGGAGAATATCTGGACCCTGAAATTCTCAAAATGTTTACTGAGGAAACAGGAATTGAAGTTATCTACGACGAGTACGAAACCAACGAAACCATGTATCCCAAAATCGAGGCCGGTGCAGCAGAATATGATCTTGTATGCCCCTCTGATTATACCATTCAAAAAATGATTGAAAAGGACTTGCTGGCAGAAATTAATTTTGACAATATTCCTAACATCAAAAATATTGATGCAAATTTTATGCAGCAATCCACGGAATTTGACCCGGGAAACAAATACAGTGTTCCTCACTGTGTCGGCACTGTCGGCATCCTCTATAATAAAACCATGGTGGATGAACCCATCGATTCATGGAATGTGCTTTGGGATGAGCGTTATGCTGACAGCATACTGATGCAGGATTCTGTAAGGGATGCATTTATGGTAGCTCTTAAACGTCTGGGATACTCGATGAATTCTACAGACGAGCAGGAATTGACTCAGGCACGTGACTCACTAATCGAACAAAAACCATTGACCCAGGCATATGTAGTTGATCAGGTCAGGGATAAAATGATTGGAAATGAGGCAGCCATCGGCGTTATATACTCTGGTGAGGCCATCTATGCCCAAAACGAAAATCCCGATTTGGAATATGTCATCCCAAAAGAGGGAACCAATGTGTGGATTGACTCCTGGTGCATTTTAAAGGATGCCCCCAACAAGGAAAATGCGGAAAAATTTATCAATTTCCTCTGTCGTCCGGAAATTGCACTGATGAACTTTGAATACATTACCTATTCCATACCAAATACCGAGGGCCGCAAGTTAATCGAAGACGAAGCTATCCGCAACAGCGAAATTGCGTTTCCCGATTTGTCTCAATATGAACATCTGGAAACTTTCCAGTACTTAGGCAGCGAGACAGAGAAAATATACAACGCATTTTGGAAAGAAGTAAAATCAAAGTGAGTAGAATATCTTTGTCTCATCAAGCACCTGGTATCCGCCTTCGTCCAGCCTTACCATAATAACATTGCAGTTTTTCTGCAATCCTCCTGACCAATATTGGTCAATTCCATGCTGCTTTATATGACACATAATAGCCTTATTCAAAGCTCCGTGAGCAACTATGATAATACGCTCCAGCTCCCTTGCCTGGGGCTCTACCACCTCTTTCATAAAGTCAGCTGCACGCTCGCAAATATGCTCCAGCGTTTCACCGTTCTCCGGTGCCCGGTATAAATCCGGACGCTTAAAGAAATGGTGAAACGCATCGCTCTCATCACTCAGCAATTTTGAAAAATTCTTACCCTCATTAACACCAAAGCATAGCTCTCTAAGCCGGTCATCCCTGATTATCGGAATATTGCGGTGTCCTCGAATCAGGCACGCCGTCTCATAAGCACGAATCAGCGGAGAGCTGTATATTTTGTCAAAATGTACATCCTCCAGATTTTCACCGGTTTCCCCAGCCAATGCCCGTCCATTTTCACTCAGTTCAATATCTGCACTTCCCTGCAGCAGCTTATTGGCATTCCATACGGTTTCCCCATGTCGTATAATATAAATCTCCATCATTTATTCTCCCAAAAAATTCGGGCAGGCATTTCCAAAAGCCCACCCAAACATAATCCATTCCAAATTAGAGTCCTTTTTCACTCTTACATCTCGTAATACAATAAATTCTCCTTTAAATCCGCTGTAATCTCACCACCGGCCTTTTTGTATTTTTCATATATACTGTTAAATCTCTGTAGCTTTTTGGCAGCCTCTACCTCGAATTTTGAGATAGATGCCTGATAAACCGGATTGGATTTCAGCCCGTTACGCACAGATTTTGCAAACGGACAATAGCGAACCAAAATATCCCTGGATACCTTATTTAACCGGAAGCTCCCTCTAGATTCAAATTTAATCCAGCTTATATAATCTTTCATAAATACCTCGCGGTAATTATTCTTTGCACGAATCAAATCACTCTTCAGCTTCTCCTTAGCGTCTGCAGACAAATCATGGTTCTTGCGATAAAATTGGAGATAGGTACAATACTCAGCTGTAAGGGACTTTTCCCGAACATCATTCCAATGTACTCCCTGTATCTTCCGACACATTTCCCAACGGAACCATCCAACAGCATTAAGCATCAGGTCGTCCATATCCAATGCCGTGAAAATCGGGAACATAATTCTTCCCGGTGTATCACTTTTCACACTGGCCGTCTCCTGCCACATGGTAACTCTGGTTCCCGCATTCGGCATTAAAATCATATCCGGCAGAACCTCTTTCATTAATCTCTCTACATTGATTCCTCTATCCGGGTCAGAGAACACTACCTCACGGTAAAATGCGGAATAGTCAACCTTTCTTATCTCATTGAGCGCATTCTCCAGCTTTTCTGCTGTAACCAGCATTTTATCTATGGTATTCAGCAGGTCACTTTTGCACAGAATAGGACAAAATGTGCTTATTTTACCATAGGTTATCTTATTAACGGAAGCAAACATATTCCTGATTTCAAATTCAACCTTCTTTTCTCTGTCCTGCAAATCTTCCTTAGCCTGCTCCGCCGTGAGTTCACCTCTTTTACACTGGTCGGCAAGAAATGCCGGATAATCCAAATCAAACTCATTCTTAGACGGTTCCTTCCTGCCCTTATAAATGCACTTCAGCCACCGGTAAATGGTATAAATCCGCTCCGATTGACAGATATCAAGATGGGCAGTCAAATCATACAATGCCTTTGCATTTTCCTCTCCCACAAAGGAGACATCCATAAATCCAAAATTTAAAAACATTTCCAAAATAGGTGTCAGCGTACTCTCATCCTTCACTGCCCGTATAAATACCTTATAATATATGTCATAATAGACCGCTGTTATTTTCTTTCTCATGGCATATGCATCACCGGTAGTGGAGGTCATATCCGGAAGGTCTCTATAGCCCTCAATCATTGTACACAGATCGTGCGCCTCATCATCACTGTATCCCGCATACTCCAAAATATGTCCGAGGCAATCCTCCTGCATGATGTCGATTTCTTTCCGGGCAGGACTTATTCCATCAACAGTTCCTCCGCCAAACTCATAATTCTTATATTCGTTATATCTTCTGCTTAATGTCCTTATATTATATATATTTAACTTGTTGGCAGCCTTGACAATTAAATTGATTTCCTTCGTAACCGGTTCAATATCATATTTCTTGGCATACATTTTTATTGCCAAATCAAAGAAGAGTTCAAACAGATCACTCCCGGCCTCGGCAATCAATATATCCTTGTTATAGGATAAATATGCTTCCATCTCTCCAATACCCTGAGTAAAACGCCGCATCTGCGCCGCAGCCTCCATAATGACACCTACTGTCATACTGTCATCCTTTTCCATCAGCTGCAGATACTCCTGCAGATATCTCTTCACAATACTATTGCTGTTATTTACTTCCCATTCCTCCGCTCTATGGTGCATCTCTAACGGATTGAAATGCTCCTTCTTGGAAAAACTCTGCTCCTCTACCTTATACTTTGCACAAAAAGTTTTATAGTCATTATAGGTTGTCTCTACAAAAGTATGGAACTGACTTGCCTTTGCAAACAGATTGGAATACAGACTCAGAAGCTGATGCCGTTGTTCAAGGGCTGAACGAAGAAAAATATTGCGGATCTTCTCCTGTCCGTTGGTAAGAATATTCTTTAAATCCGTCTCACTCTCACAGGTAAATCCGGCTAATACGGTATCCTCCGCTGCCACATAATCACACATAAATATATCCTTTTCCAAAATACCGATAATGGCATTCTTACCCAGTGTAATTTCCGAAAAGCCGAAGCGTTGTACCACTACACCCTCCTGTACCAGATACCAATATTTTACCTTGTCATTTTTCTTGGCTATAATCCTATCCCGTTGAACTTTTATTATTTCCATGTCTATTTCCCCTTTCCCAAATCCATATCATACATCCTCTATCTGCCAGTCAATGGGTTCTAAATCATGCTCTTGCAAAAATGCATTTGTCCTGCTAAAATGCCTGCAGCCAAAAAACCCCCTGTATGCTGATAATGGACTTGGATGTGGTGCTTTTAATATTAAATGGTTCGGGTTGTTAAGCCGTGCTGCCTTGTTTTGTGCAGGCTTTCCCCATAGCAGAAACACAATTGGACGGTTCTGCTCATTCAAAATATCCATAACTGCATCGGTAAACTGCTCCCAGCCGATTCCCTGATGTGAATTGGCCTGATGCGCCCGGACAGTCAGCACACTGTTTAACAAAAGTACTCCCTGCTCCGCCCATTTCACCAGATATCCATTATTTGGAATAGTACAGCCCAAATCATCATGCAGCTCTTTATAAATGTTAACCAGTGACGGTGGAATCTCCACCTCAGGCTTTACGCTAAAGCAAAGTCCATGTGCCTGATTTACGCCATGATATGGGTCCTGTCCGATGATGACGCATTTCACAGCACTCAACGGTGTCAAATGAAATGCATTGAAAATATCATCCGCAGGGGGAAAAATTGCCCTCCCGCTGCTATATTCCTGATTCACCTTTTCATACAGCTTCTTATAATATTCTTTTTTATATTCGGGCTTTAATGACAGCGCCCAATCATTTGTTATCGGTGGCATATTCATCCTCCCTTATGCGTCACTGAGTTTACATAATATATCTCCAGCCTGATAATTTACTTCCTGCTCCCTTGGGTATAAGGCGGCTCTTTTATCCCCACCCTGAAGCTGCTTTACCGAATTGTTTTCCAGATACAGCTCCTCCATGGTAATCTCTGCCTTTTGTCTACCATTACAGTCAAAAAGAAGATAAGTATCTTCTAATTTCCCTGTTCCCTTTGCCACAATGCCCTCCAATTTTATATATGTACTGCCATTATATTTCTCTGGATAAGCATCATTTATATAGCAAAGAAAATCCGCCTGCTGGTGAAGTTCATATACCCTGTCGTATATCTGTTTTCGCCTCTCTCTATCCTGTTGTTTCTTAAGCTTTCTCGTCTGATTCAAAAACATCTATACTCCATACCATAAAACAAATTGTCAAGTCACTGTTATCCTCTATCATACAACAAAAAAGAAAACTTGAAAAGAGGATAATTCAGCCCCTTTTCCCTGCTAGGAAATTTCTAATCCCAGATGTGCCGATAAATCCTCATACCCCTGAAAAAGAATCCCCCGCATTCCCATCTGCACTGCTGCATCTACATTAACCTGCCTGTCATCGATAAAAAGGCATTCCTCCGGATTCAGTGCATATCGCTGACAAAGAAGACGGTAAATCGCCTTATCAGGTTTCTTTATCTTTTCCACTGCAGACACAACATACCCGTCCACCAGAGAATAAAAGGCAAAGCCTGGCCAATGAAGCTTATACATCTCTAACGGATAGTTAGACAACAGATACACTCTATAGCCCTTTTGCTTAAGCTCAGTAATCATCGGTGCAGCATAGGCATATTCCTGCACAAATTTTTCCGGCTGACTCCAGAATTGTCTCAACTGCTTATCATATTCCGGCATAGCCCTCAAAAACTCACTAAACGCATCCTCTTCCCTAATAGTCCCTTCATCCATCATATCCCAATACTTGGAACTAATCATATTGACGTCAAATGCCTCAATGACCTCATCATCAAAACCCAGATTCATACAGTGCTCACGCCAGCAAAAATCAATCAAAACCATACCTACATCAAATACAATATTTCTAATCCCTTTATCCATGACCGCCATTCCTCCTAAAAAGGGCTGCTGTATAAGGTTATCCCCAACACAACAGCCCTGTGCCTCTTCTTATGCGTATTATATCTGGAAAATACCAATCTTTTCCTCTAATTCTTCCGCAATGGAATTCAAGCCCTGTGCCTTTTCGGCAATGTCGTTCACAATGCTTGCGACTTCAACAACCGACGCTGACGTCTCCTCAGTGGCTGCCGCATTCTCCTCTGCGATGGAGGTAAGATTATTCACCACATCCACCACATTTACTCTCGCCTGATCCATCTCCTTGGTTTTAGCCGAAATTATCTGCATTCCGGCAAGTGATGCCGATACGCCCTCCCGAATCTCCGTAAATGCATTATCCGTGCGAATAATATGTTCTGTCTGTAGTCCGATAATTTCCTTTACCTGTGTCATGGTCTTAACTGCTTTTTCGGAATCCAGCAACAGCATATCAATAATCTGCTGAATTCTCTCCGCAGATTCGGTAGACTGCTCTGCCAGCTTCTGAATCTCAGAAGCAACCACTGCAAAGCCGCGTCCCTGCTCACCAGCTCTTGCCGCCTCAATAGATGCATTCAACGACAGCAAATTGGTTTCACTGGCAATATCAGTAATCAGCCTTGTAGCCTCCCCAATCTTTAACGCAGATTCATTGGTAACCTCTGTCTGTTTTGCAATCACATCAATGTATTCATCTGACTGGCGATTAATTTCTCTAAGCTCAGCCAAAATTCTCTGTGCATTCTCATTCGCACTCTGCATCTGCTTAGCAGACACCATCAACTCATCCACCGTTTTGCCAGTATCCTTGACCATATCTCCAATCACAATGACGTTGCCAGTGGCCTCCTGTGTCTCATCTGCCTGACTGCTTGCTCCATTAGCAATATCATTCACTGCACTTTCCACCTGTTCCATCGTGTTATTAGTCTCTGTTGCCCCTGTATATAAAGCCTCTGCAGAAGCCGCCAATGCACTACTATTCTCACGTATTGCCAGTACTACATTGATCAGCTGCTCCCTAAGCGTACTAAGGGCACGGGACATCATGCCAATTTCATCCTTCCGCTGATTTATCTTAGTCTGAGTATCATTTTCCGAGAAATCCATCTGCGCTACCTTATCTGTCAGCTTGCCGATTTCAAAAATCGGATTAATCACAAGAATCGTAATCAACGCTATCGCAACTCCAAAACATATAACAAAAGAAATCAGCAACCCTAAGCTTCCTTTTCGATTAATGGAGTCAATGGAATTAAACACCTCATCCTCATCTGCAGTAACCACCAAAATAAACTGCTGACTTTCATTCACGAAATATGCTGCATATTTATTAGCACCCTTATACTCGTAGCCGATAACCTTATTCTCTACCTTTTTGCCTGCCTGAATATCCGCTGTCACACCCTTCACCACTTCATTCTCAACAGGCTGTCCAATCTTTTCGGGCGTGGGATGGTATAACATTGTCCCATCCGGCGCAACAACATATACGTAGCTGCTCTCTACTCCTTCCAGCCCAACCCCAGCCAGATATTTTGTTAGCTGCTCGCTGCTGAGTGCCTCATCCACTCCTGCAATGTCAATTTCATTGTCAATTACCAAGCCGTAAGCTATAGCTAAATCCTTGAGATAATTCTGTGACAACTCAGAAATCTTGTCCTTGACATTTGGTGAATAAATCAAAATCATCATTATCCCCGTCACAACAATCGCCGCAGCAACCAATGCACTTAATTTTGTGCGGATAGAGTAAATTGTCCCTACTTTCCCTTTCATTCTGTCTTCTCCTCCGTTCATCAAATAGTTAGTGTATATTATAACATTTCCCACCATATTTCACAATGTTTTATTTTGGGTAATGTCAATCTTTTCATGACAAACAGTGTGTTTACAAATAAAAAAGGCTCAGCAAATCAAGTCACAATTTGCAAAGCCCCCATTTTCAAAATCCAGCTGTTCAATATAGACAATATCACAAGCATCTGGCTATTAATAAATGTACCCCCACATACTTCTGATCTGCCCGCTTATAGTATCATAGCTCCATGACCGGCTGCTTCTTATCCGGCTGAAAGGGTCATTGACGAGAAAACCATCCTGGTCATATCCATAGATAACAATAAAATGTCCACTGGAAGTAAAATCCCCCGGACCCATGGAACAGATTATCATTCCTCCGCCGTCCAGATAACCCTTCATATTCCCCTCACCTAAAGACAATTCCTCTGTCTTCACTCCGTAATAGGCTGCTGCATCCGTCATCAAGCTCCATGAGGTTCCTTCTCCATAGACATAATATCCGTTGTTCTCGCTAAACTCTGCAATGACATCAGGTGTGGCATTCTCATTTCCCGTTAGACTGAATATCACCATGGAAAGGCAGGCAGGACCACAGCCGGACAGTCCGACATTGTCATCCCCGTAAGGTACATAGCCCCATCTTGCATCCCACTGCAGAAACAACGGATACTGCTGTTCTCTTTCCCTTGCGCTGAAGCCTCCTGCCGCCACCGGCTGGGCATCTGGATAGTTTTTGACAAACTCAACTATTTCCGGATTTTTCTCCAGTGTTTCCAACATGACATCCGGATAAAGTTCCCGGTTTTCAAAAACAGACTTCCACATATCCGTCTGTCGTATTTCCTCATGGGTCATCTGAGAAATATCACTGCTCCTGCTTTTCCCGAAAGCAGTCTTCACACGGTCTATGGACACATCATTTCCATCCATCTCCGCTAACCATTTTATGCCTATTCCTCCCACCGACAGAAGGATAACAACCACTCCAAAATAAAAGGAAAACTGAAGAAGCTTTCTTATCCGCCGCTGCTTCGCTCTCCGTCTTCTCCTTTCCATTCTGATTCTGTTCATCTGTACATCAGTCATCGTATCATCCGCTCCCTTCCTGTTTCATACTTAAATTGTATCAAAACAGAAGGTTTTGGTTTTACGGATTCCATTGGAAAATTATGATATTTTCATTACCAAATTCATACGATTTTCTGACAATCCACCGGAAGCTTTACAATGAATACCACACTCTCATTGTCACTTTCCGCCTTAATAGCACCTCCGTGCAGTTCCACAATCTCCTTTGAAATAGCAAGTCCCAGACCTGTTCCACCAGTGCTTGAGGAACGGGCAGAGTCCACCCGGAAAAATTGCTCAAATATACGTTCCAGCTTATCCTCTGGAATTGTTTTACCATGATTTTTAACGGAAACCTCCACGTTGTTCTCCGTCGTTTTCAGCGAAAGATAAATATCCGTATCCGGATAGCTGTAGCTCACCGCATTCCGGATAAGATTGTCAAATACCCGTTCCAGCTTATCAGGATCACAGACAAGCTCTACCCCGGTCTCGATATCCGTACGCCATTCAAGCCCCTTCTCCGTCAGTATAGGATAGAATTCACTGACAATCTGCTCTAACATCCTGCTCAGATTAACCCTCTCTGCCTCCAGTGTCAGCTTAGACAAATTGAACCGGGTAATCTCAAAAAATTCATTGATAAGTTCTTCCAAACGCTCTGCCTTATCCAAGGCAATGCCGGTGTACTTACCTCTCAGTCCCTCCGAAATCTGAGGCTCATCCCTAAGCAGGGTAAGATATCCAATCACCGAGGTAATAGGGGTTTTCAAGTCATGGGCAAGGTACGTAACCAAATCATTTTTTCTCTGTTCCGCCTCTCTGGCATTTCTCTCATTATTCAAAATCTCCACTCTGGTCTGATTCAATCTGTTCTCCACCTCTTTAAGCGGCTCCGGCAGTTCGATCAGACTGCTGTTTTCCCTGTAAAATTCCTCCGTCCCCCGCACCACCTCCTGAAGATAGTTAAAGGTCCTTCTCCAAAAAAAGTAAAAGATAACGGCAACACCGGATACGGCATACAAAATGAGCACAAGTGTATTGTTCGTAATATGAAACTCTGCCCAATGAACCAGATAATAAAAAAGTTCATCCCCGTACCACACTCTACCATGATAATACTCATAGAAAAAATAATACAGCAGCACTCCCAGCGCAGCATAAATTACAATGCTAAACAGAATCTGCAATCTCATACGCTGTCTCATTTTGCCCAAAGACTTCTTAGTTTTCAATGGTATACCCGACCCCCCAAACCGTTTTGACATATTTAGGCTTTCTTGCCGGTTCCTTCAATTTTTCCCGAAGCCTTGCAATATGTGCCATGACTGTATTGTTATTATCCAGATATTCCTCACCCCACACACCCTCAAAAAGCTCCTCTGATGACACTACACTGCCTCTGCGTTCACACAGATACCACAAAATATCAAACTCTATCGGAGTTAACGACAGCTCTTTTCCGTTTAACATGCATTTGTGGCTCTTTTTGGAAATATGTAGTCCCCGGATATCAATTTCCTCTGATTCATGATTTTCCTGCTCTGACTGATTGTAGCGGGTGTATCTGCGAAGCTGGGTCTTTACCCTCGCCATAAGCTCCAAAGGATTAAACGGCTTCGTCACATAGTCGTCTGCCCCCAGTGTTAAGCCGGTAATTTTATCTAAATCGTCTACCTTTGCTGTCAACATGATAATGGGAAACAAATACCGCTCCCTGATTTTCTGACACAGGGTAAAGCCATCCATATCTGGAAGCATGACATCAAGAATCGCCATATCAAGCTCCTCTTTTGTAACGCATTCCAGCGCATCTGTGGCATTGTAAAACTTATACACCTGATAACCATCGTTTTGCAGATAAACCTCTACCAGATCCGCTATTTCCTTTTCATCATCGACAATCATTATCCTTTGTCCCATGACAACAGAATCCTTTCCCATTATTTGTGACTCGGTCGTTCCTTTACCATCTGTGCATAATAAGTAATATCCGTCAAAAGCTTAATCCGATCACCTCTTGACGTCCTCTGGGCTGCCATTGCAATGGCAGATCCCTTCTCACTTGTTACATATTTGGGCGGTTCGTTATTCAATGTTAACGTCAGCAAATCCCGCCTGCAGATTAAGCAGGTACACATTCCCAGATTGTCAATGCACTGTTCCATTTCCTCCCGTATCAGATCCTCCATTACATTGTGAACCATTCTAGTGTTGCCGACACACAGCACATTGTCTACACGCCGCTTAACAACACTGGGATTTATCGGTTTTAACAGCACATCATCCGCACCCATGGAAATGGCGTATTCCACCTCTTCCGTCTGCTCCGAAGAGGCTAGAACCAGTACAGGAATATTCTTATATGCCAGATTACTCTCCATGCATTCTAATATTTCTTTTCCCTTTATCTCCGGTGTCTGCAAATCGATAATGATCAAATCAATTTCGCCAGCATGCGCTTCCAAATAAGAATATCCTTTTTCTCCATCCGAAACCTTCTCACATACGTAGTCCGTCCCAAGCGAATCCACCAGTACATTAAAAACCTCATCATCATTGTCCACCAAAAGTATACTATTCTTTCTCATCCTTTGCCCCCTGCTAATTTATTTTTAACAAACCTCTCCGTCGATGCCAATCTACTATTGCTATGTTGCTTTTACCAATTATACCACAATGTAACCAAAATGTAACTAAGCAATCTCACTTTCGTATTGAGAGTCAAAAACCCCGCCGCTCGCAGGGATAAACCATAGTGATAACATATCAAAAATGGGAAGCCTTGATATTCAAGCTTCCCAAAACTCTCTCAACTGCGGAAGATGGGACTTGAACCCACACGGTGTTGCCACCACCAGATCCTTAGTCTGGCCTGTCTGCCAATTCCAGCACTTCCGCATATTTAATTATATGTCTGGCTTCCTCAATATGTGACACATTCACTGTGAGAAAATATCCGTTAAATCAAAAGCCTTGTATAGATTACTACTTTTTCGAAAAAAATGCAACCATAAAGTATAGTTTTTTGAAACTTTTTGCAAATCTCCACTTAAACTATAGATATCTGCTGCCGGTCTCTACCGGCAGACGTTTCCCATGGAACAGTCACAGTCCATTCCGGAAACGCCTCCAAAGACCAAATCTCATTTACATTTAATTACGCTAATTTTGCCTTAGCAACCTCTACTAATTTTGAAAAGCCCTCTGCATCAGATACTGCCAACTCAGCAAGCATCTTTCTGTTCATGTCAACACCAGCCAGTTTCAAACCATACATAAACTTGCTATATGATAAGCCGTTCATTCTTGCTGCTGCATTGATACGTGCAATCCAAAGACGTCTAAACTGTCTCTTTCTCTGCTTTCTTCCGGCATATGAAGAGGTAAGTGCTCTCATCACTGACTGCTTAGCCACTCTGTACTGCTTAGATCTAGCTCCTCTATATCCCTTTGCCAGCTTCAATGTTCTATTATGTTTCTTTTTCGCGCCTACGCCGCCTTTAACTCTTGCCATTTCAAATTCCTCCTAATTTCCAATCTTACAGATAAGGTAAAATCTTCTTCATTACCTTCTCGTTTGTCTTATCCATCATGGTTGATTTTCTCAGATTTCTTTTTCTCTTAGCAGTTTTCTTGGTCAGAATATGGCTCTTGTAAGCTTTATTTCTCTTAAGACCACCTTTTCCCGTTTTCTTAAAACGCTTAGCTGCTGCTCTGTTTGTTTTTAATTTTGGCATTATTATCTTCCTCCTTCAATATCTCTTATCACCGGAACCATGTTCCTTCATATAATAACTCTGCTATAACAAAGTTACTCTGCACAATCAGCATATCTGCCTCATCTGTACTATTTCTTTTCGCTCAAAAACATAATCATGCTTCTGCCCTCAAATTTCGCCGGCTTATCCACTATAGCAATGTCCTCCAACTGCTCAGCGAACTGATCTAAAATCACCTTACTCTGGTTCACATGGGCAAGCTCTCTTCCCCGGAATCTCAAGGTAACTTTGACCTTATCACCCTTTGATAAGAACTTTCTCGCCTGATTTACCTTTGTATTCAAATCATTGGTATCAATGTTTGGAGACAGCCGTACTTCCTTGATATCAATAGTTTTCTGTTTTTTCTTTGCTTCCTTTTCCTTTCTCGCAAGCTCATAACGGTATTTACCATAATCAATAATCTTACATACCGGTGGCTTTGCATTCGGAGCAATCTTTACCAGATCTAATTCAGCCTCTCTTGCCAGCCTAAGGGCATCCTTCGTCGGCATAATCCCTAACTGTTCCCCCTCCGTTCCAATCAAACGGACTTCCTTATCACGAATCTGCTCATTGATCATTAACTCGCTAATGTCCTTGTACCTCCTAATTATTATATAATGAAAAGAAGTGAATAGCATACCTATCCACTTCTATTAGAAAACCTGCATCACAAATTAAGGCTATTATCTCTAATATTTAACCCGAGCGCCTATTTGCACTAAGGTGAGAGCGGATACTCTGCTTTGTTGTAATGATGTGTCATTCACACAACTCAGACATCTTACCATATATATTTATTCAAGTCAAGTAAATTTTATGTCTTTGTATATTTCTTTCCCTATCTCTACATTTTTCTATATTTTGTTATTCCAGCATCCGTCTAACGCATATTTTCACTTGTTGCCGGTTCAAAAACGTGCGTGATATTACCATCATTTTCTGCTGCATAGGCCTTTTCCATTGCCAGTCGGCAAAATTCATCCTGAGCTGCAAGCTTCTCCAAGCCCCGTAAATCCTGTTTTGCATACTCCCTGCTGTTGGACAGCATTATATGCGCCTTAAGGGTGTCTGCCAATTGAAGCTTCAATATTCCGATAACATCTCGCTTAAGCTTTTCATCCTCCACCGGAAAAGTAATTTCCACCCGTTTATCCAGATTACGCGGCATCCAGTCTGCACTGCCCATGTACACATCCTCAAATCCGTCGTTATAGAAATAAAAGATTCTGGAATGCTCCAGGAAATTGCCCACAATCGAACGCACTCTGATATTCTCCGAAACGTCAGGTATTCCGGTCTTCAGGCAACAGATACCACGAATAATCAAGTCAATCTTTACCCCTGCCGCACTTGCCCTATAAAGTGCCTCAATAATTACCGGGTCACACAGAGAATTCATCTTGGCAACGATTCTCGCCTCTTTTCCCTTTCTGGCATTATCTGCCTCCCTGTCAATCAGCATCAGGAAACGGTCCTTCAACCAGATTGGCGCCACCATTAATTTATTCCACGCCGGTGGCTCGGAGTATCCAGACAACATATTAAACACCGCCGTTGCATCCTCACCTATCTCATCATCACAGGTCAGCAATCCCATGTCTGTATATAATTTGGCCGTAACATCATTATAGTTACCTGTTCCCAAATGTACGTATCTGCGGATACCCTCCTCCTCTCTTCTCACCACCAGAGCGATCTTTGAATGCGTCTTAAGTCCTACCAGACCATAAATCACATGGCATCCCGCCTTTTCCAACATCTTCGCCCATCCTATATTATTCTCCTCGTCAAATCTTGCCTTGAGCTCCACCAGTACAGTAACCTGTTTACCGTTCTCCGCTGCCCTTGCCAAAGAAGCAACAATCGGCGAATTACCGCTGACACGGTACAGAGTCTGCTTGATAGCCAAAACATTCGGGTCATTTGCAGCCTGAGAAATAAAATCCACTACCGGTGTAAATTCATAATACGGGTGATGCAACAGGATATCATGCTCCCTAATCTGCTCAAAGATTCCTCTCTCTCGGTCCATACCTGGCACCGGCTGCGGCACAAACTTCGGCAGCTTATACTCATCAAAGCCCTCCAGACCATAGGTCTTCATCAAAAAGGTCAAATCCAGAGGACCCTTAATCTTATACAAATAATTCTCGTCTACATTTAACTGCTCCATCAGCTTTTTCTGCAGCCGCTTATCCATGGTATTAGCCACCTCAAGACGGATAACTTCCCCCCATTGGCGCTTCTTTATCTGTTTCTCAATCTCCTTCAACAGGTCTGCCGCATCATCCTCGTCAATCGTCAAATCCGCATTTCTCATCACACGGTATGGATGAGCAGACAAGATAGTATAATTCAAAAACAGCTTATCCAGATTCCTCTCAATAACTTCCTCCAGCAGAATAACTGTTGTAATATTCTCATCCTGTGACGGAATTTCGATAATTCTCGGCAATACACCAGGTACCTGTACCGTTGCCACATCCACTACATCTTCATTCTTCTTATCCTGAATCAACGCACCTATATTCAATGACTTATTCTGAATCAACGGAAATGGACGGGACTGGTCCACTGCCATAGGCGTCAGCACCGGATATATATTTTTCCGAAAATATCCATCCACATAGGACGCCTGCTTCTCCGTCAAATCCTCATGATGGCGGACAATATGGAGACCGCATTTATCGAGCAATGGCAGTAAGGAGCGATTCAACGTTTTGTACTGATCTGCCATAAACTCCTTAGCCTCTGGTAAAATAGCATCCAGCTGCTCCTTAGGTGTCATCCCTGCAATATCGGTCTTCGTATAACCCGCATGCACCATATCCATCAACGAAGCGACACGAATCATAAAAAATTCATCCAGATTGGAGGCAGTAATACTCAAAAATTTAATCCGTTCAAAGGGAAGAATATTTCTGTCCTTTGCCTCAGCAAGAATACGCTTGTTGAACTGAAGCCAGGAAAGTTCCCGGTTCTCAATATATTCTGGTTTTAAATATTTGCTCTTTTCTTTCATTTATATTCCCCTCCCCTTTGCTTTAATACCGGTCTGATTCCATACACCTTTAGGAAAAAGTCAGCCTTATCATCAAAAAGTCCTCTCTCTAATGCCAAATCATAGAGCGTATCAATGGTAATCACCAGCTGTTTATCCTTCACCACAATATTATAGGTACTGGCCTTTTGCTTATGGGAACGGTCCATGGCGTTGGCCACCTTTAAAATAGCCACCAGCTTAGCAATCTTCATGTAGTCAGTAGTTCCAAATATCCCCTGAACCTCCCGGTAATCCGGATACGGAACCGAATTATATCTGACAACATTGGCAATTTCCTCCCGCTCCTTGTGAGAGAGCCCCATAATCTCGGTAGACATGATAATGGCATAGGAATTGTCGCCGGCCCTGTTCATATTAATAAATTTACCGCAGTCATGAAGTGTAGCCGCAATTTCCAGCTGCAGGCGTTCCTTACTCTGCAGACCGTGAATTTTCTTCGTCTTATCAAATATCTTGCAGGCAATGGCAGACACATTATGATTGTGCTCCTCATTGCACCGATATCTCTTGGCAACCTGATAGACAGACGACCGTATATCATCCTCAAAGTTCCGCTTAAAGGAAATGTTTTTGTTTTTCTCCAAAACGTCCACAATAATTCCGTCGCACAAGTCCACACTAGGCGTCCAGATCAAATCTGCCTTTGCCTGCCGTAGAAAAATCCCGTAAATCATTGCCGCAGGCAAAAGCAGGGTTGCACGCTCATAGGGAATCTTATACTCCGATGCCAGCTCCGCTGGACTCTTGGCAAGCAGTCGGTCAAAAATAGCATTCAACTGCTCCTCATTCAGGTGATCTGTAATCTCAAGCTCCGGTACAATTCGAATCAGATTTCCAATCTCATCACCTATGGCAATAACATTTTTAATTTCCTTCCCCCTCAGATAATGATGGCGGAAGGTATTGATTTCATTGGCTATAAATTCCTCCATAACACGTTCCAGATGCATTCTGTCAAACCGAAAGCTCTTTAAACGCTCTCTCACCCGCAATGCACCAATAGGAATATTCTGTGTAGCAATAAGCCTTCCGTTATTGGTCAGGGAAATCTGTATACTCCCAGCACCGATATCTACAATTGCTGTATTTTTCTCCACAATTTTTTCAAAATTCTCTGCCTTAACCGCAAGCCCCTTATACATCAAAAAGCGATGCTCTGAATTGTTAAGAATCTTCACCTCTATTCCGGTGCGAAGCTTTAACAAATCCAGCACCATCATATTGTTCTTTGCCTCCCTAATCGCACTGGTGGCATAGGCACAGCAATCCGTAGTCCGGTACTCCCTCATTTTTTTTGAAAAACGAATCAAAATATCACACAACCGCTCCACTGATTCCTGTGAAATATATCCATCTTTATAGGTATCTAAGCCAAGCTCCATAATATTGCTGACATAATCCAACTGACGATAGCCCTTCTTCGCCGTAACCTCAAAAATTTTCATGGTTACATCCGTGGAGCCTACATCAATCGCCGCAAAAGTTCTGTATGCCATTTATTTATCCCTCCTATCTCATTCCTTCTCCCTGTTCTTTACTCCTGTGAGACAAAGCAACCTAATATTCTAAAATCCTCTGTTTCAGCCATTATGCCCTTTAATGCATTCCTCACATCATTATCTCCCAGATTCCCCTCAAAATCCACAAAAAAGCAATACTCCCACTGCCTTCCGGTCAACGGAATAGACTCAATGCTGGTCATATTTACATTATTAAAGATAAAATGCGCCAAAATGTTGTAGAGCGTTCCACTCTTATGTGGCAGAGAAAAAGAAATACTGACTCTATTGGCACTCTTCACATATTCCTTTCTGTTAGAAACAATCACAAATCTGGTGGTATTGCTATCCGACAGATTCAGCTGCGGATTGAGCACAGCAAGATTATATAATTGTGCCGCCCGCTCACTGGCAATTGCCACCTGTGTCTTATCCCCATCATCCCATACTTTTTTAGCACTTAATGCTGTATTCGCCATGCTTACCTGCTTCCAGTCCCGCTGCTCCAGAAACTCCCTTGCCTGCATTAGCCCCTGAGGATGGGAAAAAACGGTTCTCACCTGTTCAAGTTCTGTCCCCGGAATTCCTAAAAGGCACTGATTCACCTTGATTTTCTGCTCTCCTACAATAGACAATCGGTAACGTTCCAGCAAATCATATATTCCATTCACAAAACCAGCAGAGGAATTTTCAATAGGGAGCACTCCATAATCTGCCTCCCCCTCTGCCACCATCTTTGCCGTATCGGAAAACTCCTTCACATTGACTGCCGCAATATTCTCTCCAAAATACGTCGTCATGGCCATTTCCGCAAAAGCACCGGGAACACCGGTATAGACCACCTTCGTATCCTCATGGATATCCAGACTGTCCACAGGAACAAACAGCTTATCAATCTCATGATCCTGATTGCCCACCACCCGGTACTGGAACCGTCTTGACACGGACATAATCTGCAAAAAAAGCTCCCGTATGCTCCTTGCATTAAACTCATTATCTGCCATAGCACCCAGCTTGTCCAACTTATCCAGCTCTCTCTCCCTGTCATAAATCGGCTTGCCGGTGGCTATCTTATACTCCGCTACCTTTGCCGCCAGCTCCATTCTTTTTTCTAACAACTCAACAATCTGGCTGTCTACTCTGTCAATCTCTTCTCTTGTCACGCTTAAATCCTGTATCATCTTCTATCTCCCTGTCTCACCTTTAACTATGTATATCTGCAGAAATATCCTTTTCGCATTTCTCCATTTTGTCCCCTAAGCTCTCCTACTTTCCTTCACCTTGTACGAATCATTTCTCCCCTCTCAGCTCCTCAAGCAGCTCGATTATGGATTTGCGATATACCGGATGAATATAATAGGGGGCAATCGTTGAAAGCGGTGCCAGTACAAACTCCCGTTTAGGAATATCCACATGGGGAATAATCAGGTTCTCCTCCATAATTATCTCATCATCATAAAATAGAATATCAATATCCAGAGTTCTTGGTCCCCAGTGAATCAGCCGTTCCCGATGTGCCTGTGTTTCTATAGCATGAATGGTTTCCAAGAGCTCCTCTGGTGTCTTTAACGTCTTTATCGCCAAAGCACCATTCAAAAAATCATCTTGTTCCACATTGCCATAGGGTTCAGTTTCCAGATAGTCGGAAACCACCGTCACCTTCGTGTCCTCCAAGGCATTTAATTGATCAATGGCAAAATCTAAATACCTTTCCCTGTCACCTAAATTAGAACCAAGGGACAGATATACCTTGTGCCAGCCTCTCCTGATACACACCGCTGCCGTATCCAGAGTTACCCGTATCGGCGCCCATGGCTTTTTCACTGTAATCTCCACGCTGTAAAGCTGTGAAAAAGTTAATAGCAGCCGCTCTGCAATCTCCTCTGCCAGCCGTTCAATCAACTGATACCTCTCCTTCTCCACCAGCCCCTTAATCGCCTGACATGCCTCTCCGTAATCCAGTGATTCCTGTAAATCGTCTGTTCTTCCCGCCTTTCTCGTATCCAGATAAAGTGTTGCATCCACTATGAATTTCTGTCCAAGAAAGGCCTCTTCCTCAAACACTCCATGATACCCGAAGGTTTCCAAGTTCTTAATGATAATCTTATCCATTATACTCTCCTATATCCGCAGCTTTTCTGCTCTCCCATATCAATTTCTCATCACCTTGTATACCATAATCTTATGTCAACCATTTACCATCTTAATATATTATATCAACTTCCTGCCTTCATTATCGCTTCTGCCATTTTCAGTCCTCTGAAATTTGTTCTTACATCATGTACACGAAAGACAGAACAGCCCGCCATCAACCCCATTACCGAGGTAGCAAGGGTTCCTTCTTCCCTCTCCTCCACCGGCAAATCAAGAGTCAGTCCAATCATTGATTTTCTTGATGTTCCCAACAATACGGGATATCCCAGTTCACAAATCCGGCTTAAATGTTTCATCAGCAGCAAATTCTGGTTTACATCCTTAGCAAACCCAATACCAGGATCTAACAGAATGTTCCCAGCTGCTATTCCCGCCTGCAAAGCCATGTCAATACATTGCTTCAAATCCTCCAGAACATCCTCTACTACATCACGATAAGCTCCATGGCGGCGATTATGCATAAGACAACACGGAATATCCGCCTTCGCTATCACTTCCGCCATTGTGCCATCCCATTTCAGCCCCCAGATATCATTTATCATATCTACTCCGGCCTCAATTCCTGCCATAGCTACATCCGACTTATAGGTATCTAAAGACACCGGAATATCAAAGCTTTTCTTAATTCTGTTTATTATCGGACAGACCCGTTTAATTTCCTCTTCAGCAGTAATCTCTATGTACTCCGGTCTGGTGGATTCTCCCCCTATATCCAAGATATCCGCCCCGTCCTCCACAAGCCTTTCCACCTGAAACAGTGCCTTGTCCATATCGGTGTATCTGCCGCCATCCGAAAACGAATCCGGTGTAACATTTAAAATACCCATGATATAAAAATGATCACCAAAATCAAATTCCTTTCCGCCGATAATCATACCCTACTCCTCCGGTCCTTGCTAACTGCTGCGATTAATACCTTATGGTGTGATTGCGCTGCTCCTCTTTCCAATAACATTCTCCCTGAGCCTTACAGTCAAAACAATTTCTGCTCAACTTATCCGCCTCATACAAAAGGCTCAGCAAAATATCCTGTCCCGCCATCCTGTCATCCGTCCGTCCGCATTTATGAGAAATAATGGCACTG
Source organism: uncultured Clostridium sp. (assembly GCA_947178475.1). Classification (GTDB taxonomy): domain Bacteria; phylum Bacillota; class Clostridia; order Lachnospirales; family Lachnospiraceae; genus CAG-590. The sequence continues at coordinate 25,625 of CAMWYM010000006.1, forward strand.
CTGATCTGTTCTGCCTCGCTCTCCGTGTATCCACAGTCCGTCAAAATCTCTCTTGCCATTCTTGCCCCCGCCTCATGGTGGGGTCTGCTTTCCTCATACTCCACTGCCCTTCCGATATCATGTAAAAGCGCCGTGGCATAAATGATATCCTTGGGCAGGTCTAGCCTCCGTTCCAGTATCAATATATACAAAATCCTCGCCACATCCAGCGAATGGTCAATTCCATGTCTGCAAAATATCCGCTCCGCCTCTAACTGCTCAATCTTATGACAGTTACTCTGATAGAGTGGATGCTTCAAAATCTTTTCTATTCGTTCCATGCCTTATCCTCAAATCTGCCCAATATAGGAAAGTGAGCCCCATGCGATAATCGCTGAAGCTTTTCCCAACTGCTCATACTGCTGGCAATCCTGCTTTGCAGCAGACATAGCCTTTTTTACAGAACTACACGCAGTAACCTGCTTACAATATGGCAGAATACTTTCCCGGAGTATCGCTGCTGGCAGTCCACGCTGCCCCTCCGGTGTAATGGTATACACCCTGTCCGCTAGTGGACATAAAACTGCCATCATCTTATCATACTCTTTATCCTTTAATACTCCTATTATAAAGATTAACTTCTGGTTTGTAAAATGCTTTTGAATACTTTCTCTTAATGCCTTAGCTGCATCTACATTATGTGCCCCATCTCTGATCACAACCGGATGGTCGCATACCTTTTCAAACCGCCCAGCCCAGCACGCCTTCTGCAATCCTGATTTGTCCAGCTTCCCATCCAGCTTAAGCTTTGTCTCAATCGCTGTCACCGCATTATATATCTGATATTCCCCTGCCATAGAGATGGTATATTTTTCCCCTCTGTAGACAAAGGTACTCTGCTCCAGAGTTTCAGAAAGAATCTGCACATCCGACTTGTCCACTACATACAAATCTTTGTCTCCACCCTTTTCTCGCCTTAATATCTCAATAATCTCCATAGAATTGGGATAACTGATCACCGGACATCCCTGTCTGATGATTCCCGCCTTCTCATAGGCTATTTCTTCAATCGTATCGCCAAGCAGCTGCATATGGTCCATTCCAATTGAGGCAAACACGGTACCTAGAGGTTTGTCCACCACATTAGTAGCATCATTACGCCCTCCCATCCCGGTCTCCAGAACCACAATATCTACATTTTCCCTCAAAAAAAACAAAAAGGCAATTGCCGTCTCGATCTCAAATGCTGTGGGAAGCTGTTCTCCGCTGCGTTCCATTACCTCCATAACCGGAATCACCTCTTCCAACAGAGCAGCAAACCTGTTCTCCCCCATATATTCTCCGTCAATCTGAAACCGTTCCAGATAACCGTGTAGTGTGGGAGAAATATAACGCCCCACTCTTTTTCCCTCAGCCCGATAAAGGTATTCCAAAAAAGTACAAATGCTTCCCTTGCCATTGGTCCCCGCTACATGAATCACCTTAAGCCTATTCTGCGGATTATCCAGCTGCGCCAAAAGGTTCAGCACCGGTTGTAGACCATAAACACTGCCTCTTTTCTGTATTTGTTCCATATATTTCTTAGCTGCTTGATATGTCATGTCCTGTACCTGATTCCCTAGTACACCGACTGGTGCTTTTCCTTCCTTTATCATATCACATCCGGACACAAAAGTTAATACAGATTATCAGAAGTTTCTTATGATTTTCTCTTTCCGTTACCATTCGCAGTTTTTTCTGTATCAGATAAATTCTTGTTATCTGTAGAAAAAACTGCGAACAGTAACCCCTTTCCCTCATATAGAAAACATAGCATACGGTAAGTATCCATTAAAAAACGGATGACTATACGCCATCCGTTTTTATCCCTCTGCCTCTTACCGATCAGATCTATAACCCTTAGTAATTACAAACCACTCTATTCTTCCACTGAATTACATGAAACATGCTGAATAAGGGGTGTATTTGCATCAATCGGAAGAATCTCATATCCTCCGCTCTTTAATGTATCAATCAGAAGCTGCAATGACTCCACTGTAGTATGCACGCTCTGAAGGTCATGCATCAGGACAATGGAATCCCGATTCTTTTCCACATCATTCATTACGTTGTCTACCAGCTGTTCTGGAGATAAACCATTAGTAACAGCATCCCCACTTAAAGAATTCCAGTCATAATAATTAATATTATTCTCGTTCAGATATGCAATATAATTCTGAATTGGAAGCGGTGCTACGCTGTTAGAGCTTCCACCTGGAAACCGAAAAATCAGCGTTCTAGTACCGGTCACATCATAAATCAGATCGCTAAGCTTAGTCAATTCCTCCCCAAAGGACTTCTCCGATGCATAAAAATCCTGATATACATGGGAATAGGAGTGCATGCCAATTGTATGTCCCTCATCCACAATGCGCCTGTAATAATCATAATAATTCTCATCCCTGCCAATCACAAAAAATGTTGCTTTCACATTATTGGCAGCCAGGATATCCAAAATCTGTCCGGTATATATGGAAGGTCCGTCATCAAAGGTAAGATACACCCGCTTCACTGCCTTTGAGGATTCCGCCAAAGCCTCCTGCTGGCTCTCCTCATTGACTTTCTCCCCATCTGTTGTAGAACTGTCCTCTACTGCTTCTTCTTTTAATCCATCGTTTTCGTTTGGATTTCCGTTCTTCTCTGCATTTTCAGCTTCTTCCTTCACGTTAGCGCTGCTGAGAACAGTTCGGGTAGAATCCGCAAAAACGCCATCCACTGAATTTGGATTATCCGCAAGCGCTTCCCGACTGGAGCGGAACGTCAAATAATCGCCCCCCTCCTCACTTAACGCATAATCTAATTTTTTCTCTAACTGGTTTATACGGTAAAATAGAAAAGCACTGGTTAAGATCGGCAGAATTGTCAAGGTCAGATACCCATATATAATTATTTTTTTGTAGAACTCCACCCGCTTTCTTCTGGCAAGCTCTGCTCTGGTTATTTTTGCCATGTAACCACCTGAATTTCCTTTCAATGTAGCTTTTATCTCTAGTATTTTCCAAAGTTTATTTTCTCATTCATTTTCCCGATACAATCTTTACTTTTTAGTAAATTTTATTAAGTTTAGTTATTATAAATAAAGAATTTTTTTTCGTCAAGCCACGATTTTACGCAATGTAGGTCATTTTTTATCCTTTTGAATACAATATATTATAGTCAAAAAGGATGTGAAAAAAATTGGGAATACCACTGCTAGAATTTTTTGATGTAAATTACACTTATCACACAATATCTTGTGAAACTCTTTCTCTTGAAAATGTTTCATTTAAACTAGATAAAAATGAATTTATTTCATTTGTAGGACCCAGTGGCTGTGGCAAGACAACACTGCTGAATCTGGTCGCTGGTCTGCTTCCCGTTTCCTCAGGCAGAATCGAAGTAAACGGCCGCCCCAAGGATGAAGCTGACATCAATATTGGATATATGCTGCAAAAGGACCATTTGCTGGAATGGCGGACTATTTATAAAAACCTGACACTTGGATTAGAAATCCAGAAAAAGGCAGACAGTGCACATTTGGAGATCATCGATAATCTGCTAAAAACCTACGGGTTATGGGAATTCAGAAACGCTTATCCAAGACAGCTGTCCGGAGGAATGCGGCAGCGCGCCGCTCTAATCCGCACACTGGCCCTATCTCCTGAGATTCTGTTACTGGATGAACCCTTTAGTGCCTTGGACTATCAGACCAGGCTAAATGTTTCCGACGACATAGGCTCTATTATAAAGGAAAAGGGAATCAGCACTCTGCTGGTAACCCATGATTTGTCAGAAGCCATCTCCATGGCTGACCGCGTAATTGTACTGACAAAGCGCCCCTGTACAGTAAAAGCCGTAATTCCTATTGAGCTGAGTATTCCGAACCGAACTCCGAAAACAGCCAGAAACGCACCGGAATTTAACAAATATTATAATCAGATATGGGAGGCCGTCCGCGATGAAAACGAAGACAACAGATAACCAAATACCAGTCTCTGACAAACAAAGAGAATATGTACAAAGGATTAAACGAAACAATATAATGATAAGAATCTATCAAGTGCTTATCTGCATCGGTTTCCTGATTTTATGGGAATACACAGCCAGACATCACATTATAAATGATTTCATTTTCTGCTCTCCGTCCAAACTGTTTGCCACACTGCTATCCATGCTGAAGGACGGATCATTACTATTTCATATTGGCATTACTCTCTATGAAACCCTATTGGGCTTCGCTATTGTCATTATGGGCAGCCTGATCATTGCTACCCTATTTTGGTGGAACAGGACGCTGTCCCGTGTAGCAGAGCCTTATCTGGTGATTTTGAACGCACTGCCAAAATCAGCATTGGCACCGGTTTTAATTGTCTGGCTGGGAGCCAACAAAACCACTATTATCGTCTGTGCCTGTTCCGTTGCTATTTTTGGCAGCATCCTGAACATATACACCGGCTTTGTCAACGTAGACGCAGATAAAATCAAACTTATCGAGACATTAAAAGGCTCCCGCTTCCAATGTCTCAAGCTGGTGGTGCTTCCCAGCAATATTCCAAATATTATCAGCATTATGAAGGTAAATATTGGTCTTTGCCTTGTAGGTGTTGTAATCGGTGAATTCCTAGCCGCAAGAGAAGGTCTGGGTTACCTGATTATCTACGGCTCCCAGACCTTCAAAATGAGCAATGTTCTGTTATCCATTCTCATTCTCTGCATTATTGCCATGCTCTTATACATGATCCTGCAGCATATCGAGAAAAAACTATCAGATTATTTCTAAAGACAGCCGTATCTTCGGACTCTTTCTCTACTTGGTGTACATTTTCTGACGGTCAGCCCTCTATAATATCAATAACCGCTACCGGGCAGGCAGACCGTGCAGACTCTGCGGAAGCATAATTGGAATCATCAATCATTCCGTTTGCTTCCGCCACACCATCCTCATCAAAGGCAAAAACCTCCGGACAGGTGTTGACACACAGACCACAACTGATGCAACCATCTTTGTTCACAACTGCTTTCATGCTTGATTACTTCCTTTCCTTCCTAATATTGTATAGCCCTATTGTGTGTCAAAGGAAGCTTTCTTATGCAGAAAACATATTCTGATATCTAATTTAATCAATCCTTTCTAACAATTACCACCTGTATCGCTGTTGTATATGTATCGGAAAAATCAGCTAATTCCTTTCTCTCATCTGTGACACTCATAGCAGCAGCACCCACATCCGCATTTCCTCTGTCCAGTGCAGCAATAATAGAATCAAAAGCAATATTTTCTACCTCCAGCTTCATGTCCAACTCGTCACAGATTGCTTTCATAATATCCACATCTATACCAATAATATCCTCACCATCCTTGCTTTCATAGGGCGGAAACTCTGCATTAGTCGCCATAACCAAAGTCCCATTTGCATAGGAATCCTTATCCTGTCCCTGATAAACACCGGTTTTTTCACCATTATATATCCAACCTTCAAAAATCTCAGCCAATACACCATTTTCTTTAATGGTCCTCAGTGCCTCGTTTATCTTATCCAGCAGCTCCTGATTTCCCTTCTTTACTGCCAGAGCATACTCCTCCTCCGCAAAAGCCTCGTCTAATATACGAAGAGAATCATTTTGCTCCTTGAAAACGACCGCCGGACCCTCATCCAGTATTACGGCATCTATTTTTCCCTCTGCAAGCGCATTGACAGCATCCTCTCCCTTGTTAAACCGAACAACCTCTGCGCCCTCAATGTCCGTGGCATAAGCATCCCCTGTTGTCTCCAGCTGAACACCAATCTTCTTTCCTGTCAAATCATCAATAGAAAACACCGTATTCTTCGGTACTTTATTACAGCCTCCCAGTAAAAGTAAACCCAACACTGCAATTCCTAAATAAATTCTTTTCATAATCATCCTCCATTTTACTTTTTGAAATCTATGACTGACTGTTGTTGACTTAAACCCAGTCTACACAATCAGCATACCACCTGGTTACGTCCTGCCTTTTTGCCCTTATACAGATTATCATCTGCCGCCTTGATAACCTCCTCATATGGAACATCCTTTTCCATCTCTTTAATTCCAAAGGTCATGGTAATATGAATTGTCTGTTCCTGATAGGTAAATACCTTTTCCCGGAGATCCAAAAGCAGCTTCTCTGTCTTCTCCTTAGCCTCCTGTATCCCGAGTCTGTATACCAGCAGAAATTCCTCACCGCCCCACCTCGAGGCAAAGCCACAATCCTTCACACTTTCCTGAAGCATTTCCGAGACTCCTACTAATATATAATCTCCACACTCATGCCCATATTGGTCATTAATGGATTTAAACCAGTCGATATCACACATAACAAAGGTAACGTCACAATCCTGCTTTATCAATGCCCGCAGATGATTGTGACAGCTGCGGCGATTATATAGGGAGGTCAACGCATCTAATTCAATAAGATTTTTTAATGCAGAACTTACCTTATCTGCGTATACTCCTATTTCTCCCAATTCATCTGTACGGTTCACCACCCGTTCATCTATCGTTATACTTAAATCTCCATCCGATAGAACATGAAGATACTGCTTAATTAGTCCAATATCTCCAATCATCTTTTGTGAAAACCGCTTACTGACAACCAGTGCAACCACTATGGCTACTATGGAAAACGCAAGGAAAACCACCATAATATTACCAATTTGTTGATAAACCATAGATGCTGGCTTGCCGGCAAATACCATTCCCACAATACTGTCATCATCATTTTTGAGCGGTGTATAGTATCCTATGTAGCTGGACCCATTAATATTTAACCGATTGGAAAAATAATTCTCTCCGTTTTCCAGTACCCTTTGTTTTACCTCACTATTTGCCTTCGTCTTAATTGCCGACACACCATATTCATTTTCTACGGTAGTCAGAATTCTCGTATCTCCCCAAAAAATAGTAGTATCAATGTTGGCATTGTTCTTAACCTGATAAAGCATTGTAGAATCCGTAATATTAATGTCACCCTTTTTTAACATCCCATCCTCATAAGAATAATCACCTCTGACTGACAGGTCAAAACATCCCTTTAACAGATATGTAGTTGTTTCAACCTCGTTTCGTACAATATTTGATGCAAAACCATATATTAACACTATTCCAAAGAATAGAATACCTAATCCCAGCAGCAGTATTGGAAGCAATACAATCGTCTGCATCTTCCGACTGATACTTGTCCTCTTTTTCAAAAAATCACCTCTCAAATCACATTCAAATTTACTTTCTTCGATAGAATACCACATTTTTATATAACTTTCAAATACAACTGTATTGATTTTCCAAATCTATGTGGTTAATGCTGACTTTGCTTTTATGGACAATTTCCGTTAATCGTGTTAAACTGTCCATGATTTGATCACCACCAAGGAGGCCGACTATGCAATCAATTGAAATATCTGACATTAAACCCTTTATGCAGTTATTGTTCCAGACCCACCAGCTGGACTCCTATGAGCTTGTGTCCGCTGATATCCGTACGGATATGACCTATTCCATCGATGGACATATTCATGCAGCCTTTTTTTCAGCAGACGAGTTATCTGCCTTGTCCTTGGAGGATAAACAGTACCTTCCCTGGGCTATGGCTAAAGAAAAAATATTTCATATCATTAAAGGAAAGAAAACTCCTTCTATACTAAAGATAGTCCTGCGCGTTTCCGCCCCACAGGCAGAGCTGCTGATTAATTCAACTAATTCATCACTTAATCCAAACGATATCGATGGTTTTTTTATTAATATACTGTTTCAGGACAGAAAATTAAATGTGATTTGTGGTATTTCCTATCAAATTTTCACCATGGATAAAGAATTAGAACTGGAATTTTCAGAAAATATCATCGCAATATTAAAATCAAATTCCATCGCTTGTCAGTGATTTTTTTCACATTTTTATTACCGATATGTCTTTTTTGTTTCAATTTTCTTTATTTTCAATTTATTTCTTCCCTGACATTGATTTTCTCGTTCTATAAATAATGTGATTTCCAAAAAAATAAATGTGATTCCGCTCATTTGTTAGCACTCCTTTTTAACGAGTGCTAATTTTTTCTTGACTTTTGCGATTTCATATACTATCATATCTTTATACTCAAATTTAAAACAATCAATTTAAGGAGATGTATATTATGGCAAGAAAGAAAAAAGGAAGTTTATCCATTGATAGCGAAAATATCTTCCCTATTATTAAGAAATGGTTGTATTCTGACCACGACATTTTTATCCGCGAGGTAGTTTCCAATGCCTGTGATGCAGTGACTAAGCTGCGCAAGCTGACCCTAATCGGCGAATACGAAGAGACCGAGGATATGCCCTATCGCATTGATGTAATTACCAGTGCCAAGGATAAGACCATTACCTTTATTGACAATGGTATCGGTATGACTGCCGACGAGGTAAATGAATATATCAATCAGATTGCGTTCTCAGGAGCATCTGATTTCCTGGAAAAATATAAGGACAAGGCAACGGACGACCAGATAATCGGTCACTTTGGTCTCGGTTTCTACTCTACCTTCATGGTGGCTGACAAGGTTACCATTGACACGCTTTCCTATCAGGAGAACGCAGAACCGGTATTTTGGGAATGTGATGGCGGAACCGACTACACGATGTCCGGCGGCAGCCGGGATATACACGGTACCGAAATTACACTGTATCTTAACGAGGACAGCTATGAATTTGCTAACGAGTATCGTGTGAAGGAGGTTCTGGAAAAATATTGCTCCTTCATGCCGGAAGAAATCTATTATACAAACGCTGACGAAGCCAAGGAAACCGATGATGAAGTTGTGGACTCTGATGTTGTTGCAGAGCCTTCAGGCAATCCCGCCGATACGGAGGACAGCCAATCGTCAGAGGAGGGCGATGAAGCTGATTCCGGCAGCACTGCAGATACTGACGACCAAGAGCCTAAGGAAAAACCAATCAATGATACAAAACCACTCTGGACCAAGCATCCAAATGATTGCACGGAAGAGGAATACAAGGAATTTTACCGCAAGGTCTTTTTGGATTTTAAAGAGCCACTGTTTTGGATTCACCTAAATATGGATTATCCATTTAACCTGAAGGGTATCCTCTATTTCCCGAAATTTAATACGGAATACGACACCTTAGAAGGAACCATCAAGTTATATAACAATCAGGTATTTATTGCAGATAATATCAAAGAAGTCATTCCTGAGTTTCTTCTATTGCTAAAAGGTGTGATTGACTGTCCAGACCTTCCGCTGAACGTGTCCCGTAGCGCCCTGCAAAATGATGGTTTCGTGAAGAAAATATCTGACTATATCACTAAGAAGGTAGCTGACAAGCTGGCTGGTATGTTTAAGACCGAAAGGGAGAGCTATGAGGGCTACTGGGATGATTTAAGTCCGTTTATCAAGTTTGGCTGCCTAAAGGATGACAAATTTGACGATAAAATGAAAGACTATATTCTTTACAAAGATATCGATGGCAAATACCTGACACTTAGCGAATATCTGGAGGCAGGAAAGGAGCAATACGAGAACACTATATTCTACACCGATAATGAACAGGTGCAGTCACAATATATTAATATGTTCAGAGAACAGAAAATTAATGCTGTTGTGTTGACACACAACATTGACACACCTTTTATCACTCATCAGGAACAGAAAAATGACGGTGTTAAATTCGTACGGATTGATTCCGATATCACCAACACCTTCAAGGAAGATGTATCGGAGGAGGAGTTGAAAGAGACTACGGATAAATTATCCGAAATCTTTAAAAAGGCATTGGATAATGACAAGCTGACAGTTAAAGTAGAAAAGCTTAAAAATCCTGCTATTTCCTCTATGATTACTCTTGCCGAGGAAACCCGGCGAATGCAGGATATGATGAAAATGTACAGCATGGGTGGCGCAATGGATCCTTCGATGTTTGGCGGAGACAGCCAGACACTGGTACTAAATGCAAACAACAACCTGGTACAATATATTCTGGACAATCCAGAAAGTGAAAACACTGATACTGTATGCCAGCAACTCTACGATCTGGCACTGCTTGCCCACGCTCCGTTAAAGGCAGAAGCTATGACCAAATTTATTGCACGAAGCAACGAAATTCTGACATTTATGACTAAGGGGTGAGAAACAGCCCCCTGGCTTCCCTTTCCTTTTACAATTCAAAAGCGGTTCTCTCATTCCCATAAGAAATGAGAGAACCGCTTTTTCACTGCAGATAACGATACCCATCAAAATATGTTACTGTATCACTTTAACCTTTGTCACCAACCGAAGCAAAGCGGAGGTTGATGACCTGCGCGAGCCTCAGCGAGCTACATTATCATGCATCCTTTAAGAATGCTTTATAGGATTTATACGCTTCATATATATCTGCCTTGCTGGTAATCTCCCATGGTGCATGCATATTTAGAACAGCAACACCACTGTCAATCACGTTCATTCCATATAGTGACAGGATATAGGCAATGGTACCTCCACCACCAATATCCACTTTTCCAAGCTCCGCTGTCTGAAATGCCACTTTATTATCATCCATGATTTTTCGAAGCTTACCCAGATATTCCGCATTGGCATCATTAGAACCTGACTTTCCTCTTGAACCGGTAAATTTATTAAACACTACGCCTCTGCCGAGATATGCACAGTTCTTCTTTTCAAAAGAATTTGCAAAATTAGGGTCAAAGGCAGCAGACACATCAGAGGATAACATATAAGAAGCTGCCAGACATCTCTTTAATTTGAGTTCAGAATATTCACCCATCACATCCATAAGCTCCGCCACTGTGTTCTCGAAAAATTTGGACTGCATTCCGGTAGCACCCACCGAACCAATTTCCTCTTTATCCACTAACAGACAGCAGGCTGTTCTTGCCACCTCGGGCATATCAAACATAGCTGCAACGGAAGTATAGGCACACACCCTGTCGTCCTGTCCGTATGCCATAATCATAGACTCATCAAATCCCATATCCTTTGCCTTTCCTGCCGGAACAATCTCCAGCTCAGCAGACAAAAAGTCTTCCTCCTCTATACCATACTTTTTCTTGAGAATGGAGAGAACCATTTTCTTTACCGGTTCTTTTTCCTCCTCGGCAAGCGGCTTACTCCCCACCAAAATATCCAGCTGCTCACCTTCAACTACCTTCGCCGCCTTCTTATCCATCTGTTCTCCTGCCAAATGAATCAGCAAATCTGTCACACAGAAAACCGGATCCTTGTCAGCTTCACCGATCACAATATCCACCACTTCACCATCTTTCTTTGCCACTACACCGTGAATAGCAAGGGGAAGTGTAACCCACTGATATTTCTTGATGCCTCCATAATAATGAGTATCCAGATATGCCAGATCTGCCTCCTCATAAAGAGGATTCTGCTTTACGTCCATTCTGGGAGAATCAATATGAGCTCCTAGAATATTCAACCCATTGGTTATCGGCTCTTTACCAATCTGAAACATGGCTATAGCCTTTTTCATGTTGACAGCATACACCTTATCTCCTGCCTTCAATTTCTTCCCTGACTTCTTTATCTCTTCAAAGTCGACATATCCGGCATCCTTTGCCAGCTCTACAATATATTTCACACACTCCCTCTCCGTTTTTCCTTGGTCCAGAAATTTGCGGTATTCCTTACTAAGCTTTTCCAACTCCTTTAGCTCTTTCTTGTCATAGTCCTTCCATGCATTTTTTCGCTCCATGCTATAGCCTCCTTCTATTAAAAGCTTTTATAATTGCCTTCTTTTCTCTTATATTATAGTAGTTTTTTCCAAATCCGCAAGAGTTATTCCCCGTAAAAACAAAGAAAGAAGAAATATCTCACATTCCTCTTTCTTGTGTGATATTTCTTCTTATCATAAAGCTCGCTGATGCTCGCGCAGGTCATCAACCTCGCTTCGCTACGGTTGGTGACATATATTATTGCTGTTCTAGGGCTAACACTCCTCGCATCTCCAAAAGCGGACCACCTGTCCCCTCTATGTAACTGCCGGTAATTGTCACCCTTCCAATATTATCGTCCTTGGGAATCTGGTACATAATGTCCAGCATAAATTCCTCAATAATGGCACGCAATGCCCTTGCACCGGTTTTTTTCTCCATAGCCCTTCTGGCAATAGCGTGGTAGGCACTGTCATCAAAGCGCAAGTCCACCTCATCTAAAGCCAACAGCCGCTGATACTGCTTAAGTATCGCATTTTTGGGTTCCTTTAAAATCTGTACCATCATGTCCTCATCCAGGCTCTGTAAAGAAAACAGCACCGGAAGCCGCCCCAAAAACTCCGGAATCATTCCAAACTCCCGTAAATCCTCCACAGTTACCTTCTGAAGCAGATTGGTGTCTTTGTCATATTTATCCTTCAAATCCGCCTGAAATCCAATAGATGACTGTTTATTGATACGGGCCTTGATAATATCCTCAATATCCGGAAAAGCACCTCCACAGATAAATAAAATATTTTTCGTATTAATCGTAGTCAGCGGAACCATGGCATTCTTACTGCCCGAACCCACCGGCACTTCCACTTCAGCACCCTCTAAAATTTTCAACAGTCCCTGCTGTACGGCTTCTCCACTGACATCACGTGAATTGGTATTGCGCTTCTTGGCAATTTTATCAATCTCATCGATAAACACAATGCCCCGCTCTGCCTTCTCCACATCATTATCTGCAGCCGCAAGAAGTTTAGAGAGCACACTCTCCACGTCGTCACCAATATATCCCGCCTCAGTAAGAGTCGTCGCATCCGTTATCGCCAAGGGCACATTTAAAATACGGGCAATCGTCTTCACCAGATAGGTCTTACCCGAGCCTGTCGGTCCCACCATCAGCATATTTGATTTTTCAATCTCAATATCTTCTACACTGTCAGTCAGGACTCGCTTATAGTGATTATACACGGCAACAGAGATTACCTTCTTTGCATAATCCTGTCCCACCACATATTCATCCAGCTTTCCTTTCATCTCATGGGGTGCGGGAATACTACTCAAAGTAAGCTCCGGTTCTTCCTTCTTTGCCTCTTTCTCCTTCTTTTTCTTCACCTTCTGTTTTTTCGGAATGTCATCCACCGGCGTAAACTGGTTCATATTCATATTCGGCATATTAGACAAATCCATAAACTGCATACCACCGCCTGAAAAGCTGTCAAAGGTCTTTTGCATGCAGTCCTGACAAATATTGATATTGTTAGGCATATAAATAAGCTTGCCTACTTTGGACTCCGACCGCCTGCAGAGATAGCAGTATTTTTCATAGCCATCATCATGTTTATTATTGTTATTATCTTCCATGCTATTCCTCCACTCTTATTAAACCCACTTCTCTATCATAACAAATCTTTTAGAAAAATACCATTGTATATTTTAGGAAATAATCATCACCCGTCACCTGATGACCCCTCCCCAATAGGTTTCAGTATATACTCCTCTCTAAGCTTTCCCGGTGTCACTCCCATAAACCGTTTAAATTCTCTCTGAAAATGAGAAGTATCCGAATATCCCAACTGCTGTGCAATACCAGAAAAACTCAAGTCTGGAGAAAGCCTCATCATCTCCACTGCGGATAAGAGGCGAATAAACTGACACATCCTCTTAGGTGTACAGCCATACATTTTCCGAAACAACCGCTCCAGCTGTCTTGACGTATAGTGATATTCTGCCGCAAGATTATCTACAACCACTCTGCCCTGAGCATCCCTAATCTGTTTTAACACACAGTCTGCCAAAAAGACCGTACTGCTTCGCTTAAGCACCTTATCCAGACTCCGACTGCAAAATGCCGCCCGCTCTGCAAAAAAATCGTATCCTCCCAGCTTTTTCAGCCAGCATTCCAATTCTTCTATATTGTAAGAAGCCTGATATCCGGAATCAATATGAATCCCCAACAATTTTCCTCCCTGCGGAAGAGGGTACACGCTCCCAAACTCTGCCCTCTGCAGTTCAAAAAGCCCCCCGATCATATCCCCATGCAGAAAATAAAGCCTTTTTTCCCTGGTATCCCATAGCAGCTCACATCCTCCGTCCGGAATATAGATGGGCGGTAAAAAAGGGGTCATTTCATAATACCAGCATTCCTTCCAGCCATCAATCTGTCTCTCCTGATATCGGTTCTGAACAAGTTGAAAAATCGGCTGCTTCACCCGTTTTACCTCCATGCCGCTTTTATTCTATATGCGTTTTACCACAAAAACTCTGCTATTTCCAGTCCTTTTGCCGCAAACTTAATAATCTTAAGTATATTTCACCTATTTCATCGTTTTTTTCACATATTTTTCAAAAAATCGCCAATTTAGGTATTGACAATTTAAAAATCTTAAGTATAATAAGGGAGGTATTGAGAGCAAAGGTGCTTCGCAGATAACTGTGGGGCACCTTTTTGGATTTATACATAAACTCCATTGAACTCTCATTAAATAATCAACAGGGGATATCCCCAATGACAAAGACGTCTGGCACTTTTCTAAAACCATCCGGTTTTCTGTAAAAGCTAAGGGCGTCTTTTCTATTTAATTTTTTAGGAGGTGTTGTTTATGGACAAAACAATAGAGGTCATAAACGAACAATTATTTGCTGTGTGGTTCCTAATCGGTGCCGCTTTGGTTTTCTGGATGCAGGCAGGCTTTGCCATGGTGGAGGCAGGCTTCACCAGAGCCAAGAACACAGGTAACATTATCATGAAAAATCTTATGGATTTCTGTATTGGTACTGTAATGTTTATTTTAATCGGTTTCGGACTGCTGCTGGGTGAAGATTTAGTGGGCTTCATCGGCAAACCGGGATTTGATATTTTTACGAACTATGCAGAATTTGATTTTTCAAACTTTGTATTTAACCTGGTATTCTGTGCCACTACAGCGACCATTGTTTCCGGTGCCATGGCTGAACGGACAAAATTTTTATCCTACTGTATTTATTCCGCTATTATTTCTGCTTTGATTTATCCTATCGAAGCACACTGGATTTGGGGCGGCGGCTGGCTGTCACAAATCGGTTTCCATGATTTTGCCGGCTCCTGTGCAATCCACATGGTAGGAGGTATCTCCGCTTTGATCGGAGCAAAGATTCTCGGTCCCCGTATCGGGAAATTCACCAAAACAGCGGATGGTAAAATTAAGATTGGGGCCTTTCCAGGACATAATCTGGCAATTGGTGCGCTGGGAGTATTTATTCTCTGGCTCGGCTGGTATGGCTTCAACGGTGCAGCCGCATCATCCGTCGAACAGCTTGCATCTATATTTGTTACCACAACTATTGCCCCTGCAATTGCTACAATAGTGTGCATGATATTTACATGGGTAAAATACGGTTATCCCGATGTGTCCATGTGTCTGAATGCTTCTCTTGCCGGTCTGGTGGCAATTACCGCCTCCTGCGATGTAACCGATGCCGCTGGTGCCATAGTAATCGGTGCCGTTGCCGGACTTTTAGTTGTATTTGGCGTATGGCTCTTAGATTACAAGCTACACATTGATGACCCGGTAGGTGCTGTTGCTGTTCACTGCATGAACGGTATCTGGGGTACTCTGGCAGTCGGTTTATTTGCCACACCAACTGCGCCGGAATATGCTATCACCGATAAAGCAGGGGACACCATTGTTGGATTGTTCTACGGTGGTGGTCTGGAGCTATTAAAGCTTCAGTTAATCGGTTTCCTTTCCGTAGCCGTCTGGACAACAGTAACTATCACTATCACTTTCCTCATTATTAAAAAAGTAATAGGAATCCGAGTTACCGCTGAGGAGGAAATTACCGGTCTGGATGCTACCGAACATGGTCTGGAAACTGCATATGCCGGATTTCTTACCTATGGCGACCGTATCGGTGGTGCTGCACTGGCTATGGCAGAGGATACAGATGCTGTACCGGTGGATGATGCCATTCCGGTGCAGGTTGTAGAAAACAGTGGAAATACAGTATCTGACGTAAAGATTTCCAAATTGTCCATTATCTGCCGCCAGAGCAAGTTCGAGGAGCTTAAAAATGCGCTCAACAGCGTCGGCGTTACCGGTATTACCGTGACACAGGTTCTGGGATGTGGTGCCCAAAAGGGTCAGAGCAAATACTACCGTGGTGTAGAGATGGATATGAACCTTCTACCAAAGGTAAAGGTAGAGGTTATTGTCAGCAAGGTTCCTGTTTCCGATGTCGTAAAAGCAGCAAAAAAAGCGCTCTATACCGGCAAAATCGGTGATGGAAAAATCTTTGTATATGATGTAGAAAACGTAATCCGGGTAAGAACCGGTGAGCAGGGCTTTGATGCTCTGCAGAGTGAAAACTAAGAAAGTCACCTAGCTGTCATTTCCTACAAAAGTAAAGAGCAGCCTGAAAATTTCAGGCTGCTCCTTCTTATTATCCCTTAGCCTCTGCTGGGCATCATGGAAATAATCCGTCCGGCAAAATCATTGAAATTCTGTGTCTGTAATACAACACGTCCCGGTCCGGTCAGCTTTGTCAGGAATAATCCCTCTCCACCGAAGAAAATATTTCCAAGCCCCTTAACGGTTTCCACCTCATACCGCACGGTTTTATCAAAGGCAACCACATTTCCCGTATCCACCTTTATCACTTCGCCGGCGGCAAGCTCTTTCACCACCTGGTCACCGTCCACCTCTAAAAAGGCATATCCACTGCCGCTGATATCCTGCAGAATAAAGCCCTCTCCGCCAAACAAGCCTGAAGAAAACTTCTTTGTAAGGGTAATGGATACGTTTACTCCCTCCTCAGCACACAGAAATGCACGCTTCTGAGCAATAATCCCCGGAGTACCGGTCAGATTTACCGGAATAATATCACCCGGAACCGTAGAACCAAAAGCTATCTTCGCACCATCCTGTACAGAGGAATAGGTTGCCATAAATAATGACTCTCCAGCAAACATTCTTCCGAGTCCCTTCATCAATCCACCCTTTGTATCTGTTTTCATCTCAATGCCTTCTGTCTGCCATACCATACCACCACTCTGGGTATACATCGATTCTCCCCTATCCAGTGTCACTTCAACTGCGGGAACAGTTTTTCCTAAAATTTCGTATTTCATAGATACGTACTCCTCTCTTATAATTAATTTTGTCTTTTATCTATAAGTTGTTCACTTACATTCCTTTTGACTTCCTCGTGCACGCCTTCATGGCCTCAAAAACCGCACTGCGCATTCCCTTTTCCTCCAACACACGTACTGCCTCAATGGTAGTGCCCCCGGGTGAACAGACCATATCCTTTAACTCTCCCGGGTGCTTTCCAGTCTCCAATACCATTTTTGCACTTCCCAGCACAGCCTGAGCTGCAAACCGATATGCCTGTTGACGAGGCATACCATCAGCCACTGCTGCATCCGCCATCGCTTCAATAAACATGAATACATAGGCTGGAGAGCTTCCGCTGACAGAAGTCACCACGTCCATCAAATGCTCGGAAATCACTTCACACTTTCCGAAGCTCTGTAAAACAGTGACTGCTTTATCCATATCCGCCTTTGACACATTAGCGTTTCCGCAGGCTGCAGTGATTCCCTCTCCCACAAGTGCCGGAGTATTTGGCATGGTGCGGACGATTTTTAACGGCTTTCCAAACTGCTTACCTATCCATTCCAACGTTTTTCCCGGTGCAACAGTAATAATTATCTGTTTATCATTCACCACATCCTTAATCTCTTCAATTACATCCTCGTAGAACTGCGGCTTGACAGACAAAAAAAGCACTTCCGATTTTGCCGCTGCCTCCCTGTTATCGACAGCCTGCACAATTCCTGTATCTCTTACTATCCGCTGAAGGCTTTCCGCCGATTTGTCCGCTCCTATAATCTCATCCTTTGATGCAATTTTGTTGTTGATAATTCCTTTTATCATTGCTGCTGCCATATTTCCGCAGCCGATAAATCCCAGCTTCATATTGACCTCCTCCTCAAAAAAAGCATCGAATCAAAAAACGCTCAATTCGATGCTTCATTTTGTAATTACTGTTGCAAATTCTGTTTAAGACTCCCTGCCATCACTCTACAGAATCAATCTGCCCTGTCATGGTCTAAGTATCTTATAAATTTACGCTTCCCTGCTCACCATCAGCTGTGTAATAAATCATGCCTTCTTCAGGCTTAACATAAATATTTAATTCCTTTACAGACTTCTTACCAACTGCCTCGGCAACCTTTGCGGTAATCTCATCAGTTGTAACCTCATGTCCACAGCACTGAATATATACAGTCTGGGTAAGCTTAGCCGCTGTCTTCTTTGCAGGAGCCTTCTTTGCTGTTGTCTTCTTTGCTGCTGTCTTTTTAGCAGTTGTTGTCTTCTTAGCCGTTGTCTTCTTCTCTGCTGCAGTCTTAGTTGTAGCTGCTTTCTTTGCAGGAGCCTTCTTCTCTGTTGTTTTCTTCGCAGTCGTTGTCTTTGTCTCTGCTGCAGTCTTAGCTGCTGTTGTCTTTGTCTCTGTCGCCTTCTTTGCTGCTGTCTTTGTCTCTGCTGCAGTCTTAGCCGTATCTGCAGCCTTAGCTGCCTCTACCTTTGCCATAGCCGCTGCAACCTGTTCAGCGGTTTTCTTTGATGTTGCCATTTCATATCCTCCATCTTTCAATAATAAATTGTATGTAAAAATTTTCAAGCTGTCTATTTCCAATGTTCATACTACTCCAAAAAGAAAAGTTTTGCAACTTTTTAAAACATTTTCTCTAGTATTCACCAAGCATTGACTAAAAAATCCATTGTTTGAAGACAAAATGCACAAAGGAATTGCCGTTTTTTCTACTTTGACAAAATAAAGAGGCAGGTCAGATTGCTCCAACATGCCCCCTTAAGCTTTAACCTTATCGCTAATTTTACTTAGCCAAAGTATCTCTTCAGCAGTCCCTCAAATGCCTTGCCATGTCTAGCCTCGTCACGTGCCATTTCATGTACTGTATCATGGATTGCATCCAGCCCTAATTCCTTAGCACGCTTTGCAAGGTCTGTCTTTCCGGCAGTTGCTCCGTTCTCAGCCTCTACTCTCATCTCAAGATTCTTCTTTGTAGAATCTGTAACAACCTCACCTAGCAGCTCCGCAAACTTAGCAGCATGCTCTGCCTCCTCATAAGCTGCTTTCTCCCAGTAAAGTCCAATTTCAGGATATCCCTCTCTATAAGCCACTCTTGCCATTGCAAGATACATACCAACCTCTGAACACTCACCGTTGAAATTAGCTCTCAAATCCTCAATAATGTCCTCTCTAACACCCTTTGCCACACCTACAACGTGCTCTGCTGCCCATGTCTTTCCTTCATCTGACTGAGCGGTAAACTTAGATGCCGGAGCATTACACTGTGGACACTTTTCCGGTGCCTCATCTCCTTCGTGAACATAACCACATACCTGACATACATACTTCATAATACAATATCCTCACTTTCTTATCTTATTTTGTAACTGTTTCAAAAACAGTAATGATTACTGTTAAAAATATTATCATCAATGGAAAAAAGTGTCAAGCCTATTTTAATCTGCCTTTAATATATTGACAACCTCACTTAATTTCATCCCGTTAGAAGCCTTAACCAGCACTACATCCTCTGGTCTGATCGTTGCCACCAGATAAAGACCAGCCTCCTCATTATCAGAAAAAGTATAGACCTTTATACTGCTGCCACTTGCTTCAAGCACCTGTTTGATATTCTGCGAGAGTTCACCCAGCACCACTACCTCATCCACAGGTTTATCAAGCAAAAATTCCCCTATTTCCCTATGATATTCGACCTCATTTTCTCCCAATTCAAACATATCGCCCAATACGGCAATTCTGCGACCTTTACAGGGCATGTCACAAAGCACATTAATACTGGCTTTCATAGAATCCGGACTTGCATTATAGGTGTCATCAATCAAAAGGCATTTGTTCTCCAGATGAATAAACTGCTGCCGCTGACCCTCAAAGTGTGAAAAGCCCTCTGCTGCCACCTTCATGGGAATCCCGTTTTCATTTGCCACCGCAAGAGCAGCAACGCAGTTGCCCACATTATGCTTTCCAAGTGTATTCAGCAAAACTGCAGTCTCATCATTCCCGTGTACACAGGTAAATGTCGTATAGGATCCATGGTATACAATATCCTTTGCATAGTAATCACACCAGTCCTCTGTACCATAGAATAATGTACGGCAGGTAAGCTTCTCCTCCGACACGGCACATCTCAAAAGGGCATCATCTCCGTTTAAAAAGAGTGTTCCGCCCTCCCGCATATAATGAACCACCGAAAGCTTCTGTCTCCGGATTTCCTCCTGGGTCTTCATAAATTCAATATGGGCCACTCCGATTGTGGTAACCACCGCCATATCTGGCTTCACCATCTTGGACAAAATATCCATCTGCCCTGGCTCACTGATACCTAGCTCCAGCACGGCAATCTCAGCATTACTGTCCATTCTTGACAGCGTAATAGGAACACCTATCTGGGAATTCAGGTTTTTCTCCGTATGGAATGTCCTCTTTGCAGCGGAAAGTGCGCAGGTAACCATCTCCCGTGTTGTCGTTTTCCCCACACTTCCGGTAACCGCTATCACCGGTATCTGATACCTCTTCCGAATCGCTGCCCCTATCCTCTGCAGCACAACTACCGTATTATCCACCCGAATATATGGCTTCTCCGACAGCACCACACCATTGTGCTGTGAGGTCAGGGTAGCAGCCCCTGTCTCCAGCGCAGACTCGATAAAACGATGTGCATCTACCTTTTCCCCAATAATCGGCACAAACAAATCTCCCTGCTTGATTTCCTTTGAATTAATACAGATATCAGTCACGGCAGTATTTTCATCTCCGCACAGCAGTACGCCTCCCGTCATCTCCACAATATCCTTAATTGTCACATTTTCCATAACTGCTCCATTCTACTTTTCTAATTTTTCCTGTTCCATCATCTGTTCAATAAAACGTGCCACACCATCGTCCTCATTAGAAGGAATCACCGAATGTGCCATATTCTGAATCTCCGGATGAGCATTGGCAACGGCATAGAAATAATCGCTGGCCTCCAGCAAGGCTTTATCATTCAGGTTATCACCAAAGCTGATAACACTATCATAACATCCTTTCTCCCGCAAATAGCGGACTGCTTCCTTTTTTGATGCCGTATCACTGTATATTTCCAGCATATAATACTCTTCATTGTAAACATCAGGATAAAACTCACACGTTACACCCTTAACCACGGAAATTTCCCTTCGCAGCTGCTCTAATTTCTCCTTCGACTCCCTGAGCACACAATAAATGATATCATTCCCCGCCACCAGGCTTAAATCCTCCACCTCAGTAAATTTTTTATCATATTTCATAATTCTCTCGTTGCGGAAATAATTAAGTGATTTGGAATCCACACTGTCGTAATAGGAACAAAAACTGTTGTCCTCCAATGCATACAAAAAGCAGCTCAGCCCTTTCAATTTAATCATACCAAGCAGGACCATAACCACCATTTCATCCAGCACTGCCTTCTTCAGATACTTGCGCGACGCAATATCATATACCAAAACTCCATTCATCATAGTAATCGGCAGCTTAAGCTTCAACGGCTCTATTATTTTCAGCGTTGTGGTTGGTGTGCGGGCAGTGGAAATCGTGAAATCCAGTCCCTGGTCAATTGCCCTGTTAATCACATCCGCCGTCGTATCACTAATCTCCGCCTTACTGTTTAATAATGTTCCGTCTAAATCACTTACATATAATCTTTTCATTTATTCTCCTTTATCATTTTGGTAACCAATTCTGCTCCGTTTCAGTATATTTTCATCATATACTTTACACCAGCATATCCTTAGTCTCTCAATATCACAGATATAATTTTGATATCCAGCTATGATTTTACTATGTTTGATGAAAAAAAACAATCTTTTCAATCAAATG
The DNA here is from genome assembly GCA_947178475.1 of uncultured Clostridium sp. GTDB lineage: Bacteria > Bacillota > Clostridia > Lachnospirales > Lachnospiraceae > CAG-590. The sequence continues at coordinate 47,493 of CAMWYM010000006.1, forward strand.
TTGCTTTTCTTCTCTTCTTCTACTAAAATATGGATAAACATTTGCGAACCTCTCTATTTCCAGAACTTAATTGTGATTTGTCTATATTATGTAACAGATGTCTGGAAAAACAGAGTTTTGCAATCACCTATACATTATAACTATGAAAAGGAGAATGATTATGGCACTTAAAAAAAGTTCTATCTGTGTGCAGGGGGGCTGGGAGCCAAAAAACGGCGAGCCCCGTGTTCTTCCAATTTACCAGAGCACTACGTTCCGGTATGAGACCAGTGAAGAGATGGGGAAATTATTTGATCTGGAAAAGGAGGGCTATTTTTACACAAGACTGCAGAATCCGACCTGTGACCTTGTAGCCAAAAAAATTTGTGATTTGGAAGGCGGCGCCGCTGCCATGCTCACCTCCTCCGGTCAGGCGGCTACTATGCTGGCAATCACCAACATCTGTGAGGCAGGAGACCATGTTATCTGCGCTGCCAAGGTATATGGCGGGACCTCTAATCTGCTGTCCGTCACCCTGAAGCGTTTCGGGATTGATACAACACTTGTTGACCAGGATTTGGCTTCTCAGGATTTGGAACAGTATTTCAAACCCAATACCAAAGCAGTCTTTGCAGAAACGATATCCAACCCCTCCGGTGTTATACTGGATATCGATAAATTTGTAACACTCGCTCATAAGCACGGGGTACCAATGATTTGTGACAATACCTTTGCCACTCCAATCAATTGCCGCCCCTTTGAATTTGGTGCGGATATTGTTGTCCATTCCACCACAAAATACATGGATGGCCATGCCACCTCCACCGGGGGCTGTATTGTAGACAGCGGAAACTTCAACTGGGATGCCCATGCCGACAAATATCCGGGGCTTACCACTCCGGACGAGTCCTATCACGGAATTATTTATACCCAGCGTTTTGGCAAGGGGGCTTATATCACCAAGGCAACAGCCCAGCTCATGCGTGACATGGGCGCATGCCAATCGCCGCAAAATGCTTTCCTTACTAACCTCGGCTTGGAAACGCTTCACCTGCGTGTTCCCCGCCACTGTGAGAATGCCCTAAAGGTTGCAAAATATCTGGAAAAGCATGACAAGGTTGACTGGGTAGAGTATGCAGGACTGGAAAGCAGCAAATACTATCCTTTAGCTCAGAAGTATATGCCAGACGGTGTCTGCGGTGTTCTATGCTTTGGACCAAAGGGCGGCAAGGAGGGTGCAATGCGTTTTAGCAATGCGCTGAAAATGATTTCCATTGTCACCCATGTGGCAGATGCCCGCTCCTGCGTGCTACACCCTGCCAGCCATACCCACCGCCAGCTTAACGACCAGCAATTAGTCGAAGCCGGTGTTCTTCCCGAGCTCATCCGCCTGTCTGTCGGTATTGAGGATGTCGAGGATATCATCGATGACCTTGAACAGGCACTGGCTGCCGTATAGCGTTAAAAATGCCGCATTTGATGAAAAATCATATCATCAAATGCGGCATTTCTTTTAATCCAAATTTTCCCCATTGGTTTCGATTACCTTCTTATACCAGTAGAAAGAATCCTTGCGGTAACGTGCCATGTCCTTCAAATCAAATTCCTCACGATTCACATAGATAAAGCCATAGCGTTTCACCATTCCCTCATGGGTAGAGATAAGATCAATTGCTGACCATGGGCAGTATCCCATCATCTCTACACCTTCAGAAACAGCAAGTTTAATCTGTTCAATATGACGGCGGAGATATTCAATCCGATAATCATCATGTATTCTGCCGTCCTCTGTCAGCTTGTCATAAGCACCTAATCCGTTTTCTGTCACAATCATCGGCAGATGGTAACGGCTATACATCTCACGCATGGTAGCCCTAAAGCCCTCCGGGTCAATCTCCCAGCCAAACTCTGTTCGCAGCAGATTGGGATTTGCAAAGGTTTTATACATTCCCGGTTCAGAACCACCACTTTGCTGGTCTCCAGAACCAGCCTTTACGCTTCCGTCATCCCACTCCACAGTTGCCGTGGAATAGTAATTAAATCCAATAAAATCCGGTTTTCCTTCCTTCATGATATCCATATCACCTTCTTCCATCTGGGGAATGGCATCATGTTCTTCTAAAAATTTCCATACAAGATTATTGTATCTTCCATATACAGCCATATCCAGATACAGCCAGTTTCTCACCGCATTAAAGTTCTGAGCTGCCAGAATATCCTTGGGTTTACAGCTTGCCGGATACACCAGTGAAATATTAGGTGCCGGACCGATTTTGGCTTCCGGCAGCATTTCATGACAAAGCTTCATCGCCTTTGCCTGAGCGAGCAGCATATGGTGATTTTCCTGATACAGCTTCTTATACTTGTTAGTAACCCCTTCCATATTACAGGTTCCAATCACCTCTCCCACCAGCGTCAACATGTTCTGCTCATTAATAGTCAGCCAGTACTTCACCCGGTCACCGTAATTTTCATACATGATTCTTGCAAAATCTACAAATTCATCCACACTTTCCCTTCTGGACCAGCCGCCTTTTTTCTCCAATGCAGCAGGCAAATCAAAGTGGAACATGGTAACAAGCGGTTCTATTCCATACTTCAAGCACTCATCAATCACATCACTGTAAAAATCAATTCCCTCCTGATTCACTGCACCGGTTCCCTCTGGCAGGATTCTTGACCATGCAACAGAAAAACGGAAGGTCTTAAATCCCATCTCTGCCATCAGTGCAATATCTTCTTTATAATGATGGTAGAAATCCGCACATACATCCAGCTCGCTGGTTCCCTCAGGAACCTTCTTGATATCCTGTATGCTGGGTCCTTTGCCATGAGTCAGATTTGCACCCTCTACCTGATAAGCACTGGTAGATGCCCCCCATAAAAAATTGTCCGGCAACGCTTTATTCTTCGTAATAATCATGTCATATCCTCCTTTTCTTATTATATTAAGTAGGTGATCACCCATTAATATATCTGTTTAAAATTATATAATGCCCCCAACAGATTTGAATCATTCCTGTACTTGCACACGTCTATTTTTATATCGCGATAAATAATGGAAATTGGCTTCAGCCGTTCAACATAGCGTTTAATCCCCTCCACAAACTGCGGCTCTGCACTTATGCCGCCTCCTATTAAAATCACCTCCGGATCAAAGGTCGCATAAAGGTTACAGCACTGTTTGGCAATGCTAAAATACATTTCCTCCATTATTTCTTCTGCTTCCCGGTCTCCCTCCTTTATCCACTGATAGATTTTCCTTCCAGTAACCTCTTCTAACGGAAGGTTTTTCTTTTTGGCAAGCCGATAACAGACCGCACCGGTAGCTGCATGAGATGCCCAGTAATACGGAATCTTCTCTATAGCTTCATACAAATCCAAATCCTCTATACAATTCAGATTATCTATATCCTCTCTTTTCATCTCATCAATCAAAAAAGATACCTCCCCGGCCCGAAGCCCTTTCCCCCGATGTACCTTTCTATCCTTGATAACCGCTCCACCGATTCCTGTTCCAAACACCAGCACACAGGCATCCTGTACTTCTTTTGCATTGCCAAGCCATACCTCAGCCAACGCCGCACATTTAGCATCATTCTCTAAAGATACCGGTACATCTCCACAGCGCTTTGACAGCAAATCTCTAAGCGGCACATTATGCATATATCGCAATCCGCCACCACCATATACGATTCCGTTGTCCACATCAACCTGTCCGGGAAGTCCCACTGCAATTCCCTCTGGTTTCAGCTTCTGACTGTACCGGTCATAAACCTCCCCTAACGACTCGACAAAATCCTCCAGCCTGTCTCCCGGTCTGTTCTTCGTGGGAATACTATCCTTTTCTTCAATACTACCCTCACCGGTCATCCATGCATACTTTACAGACGTTGCCCCCACATCAAATACCAGATACATATTTATCCACCTCCTGCTCTGCTTTATCCGTCTTATTGCTATTCACAATCCATCCTGTACTGATCCCTCTATCCATATTTTTCCTGCCTCTGATGTAATCAGTATAACTGATTCCATAAAAAAATGCTATTAACATTTCATTTTTTTGAAGACATTTGATTACCTTTGTCGTTATAATAAGTGTAAGCACTTAGAGGGGAGGCGATTCTATTACAGAAAATGAATATTTTGAGTATCTGATTGATACCTATGGCAATCTTATTTATTCTATCTGCTACAGAACCTGCCAAAACCCCTTTGATGCAGAAGATTTGACTCAGGAGGTGTTTCTTAGTGTCTATCGAGGTCTGAAAAAGTTTGACCGCACCTATGAAAAAGCCTGGGTCTGCAAAATTGCCTCCCGCAAATGCCTGGATTTTCTAAAAAATGCCGGAAGACGAATGCTTCCCACAGAGGACAGCTATCTGGATACGGCTGTTGAAACAGAATCCATTGAGGACTCTTATCTGGAAACCGATACACTAAGGCAGTTAGGTGCCGCCTGCGACCGTTTAAAGCCCCCCTATTCTCTGGTCGCACGGCTTCACTTTTATGAGGAGCGCACAGCAAATGAGATAGCCGGCATGCTCGGCTCTAACCTCAAAACAATACAGACCCAGATATATAGGGCAAAGGCAATGCTCAAAAAGCAATTACAAAAGGAAATGGATATTAAGCCGGAAAGGAGGATACCGTAAATGGATTCAGAGTTTATCAAATTATTAACTGAAATGGCACAGGAACAATTCATTGAGGATAATCCAGCTGCTGCAGCAGACACTGCAGACAGACTGGAATACCAGACATACCTTGACCTGACAGAACATAATATTTCCCCAGATGTGCAGGGCAGTCCATCCGGCATCCGAATGCCGGCCTACCTTAAGGAACAGATCATTACCCGTGCAGCACAGCCAGATATGCAGATTCACTCTGCCCCCAGACGTTTTTCCAAACGCATGGAGCTGTTTATATACGGCTGTAAGGTTACCGCTGCGGTTGCCGCCTGTCTGGTGATGATAGTGACATTTTCTGCAACACAAAGCCGTTTCCCGTCCCAGTCGGATCAGACGGGAAGCCTTTTAGAGGCAGACTTTACCGAAAATACACTTAACTCTATTGTAGACCAGTTAAATAACGGAAGCCGGAGTATTACAAGCTGGCTGCAAAATCTATCCAGTGATATCATGAATAATAAAAAATGATGCACACATCAGTATGTAGTTTAAAATGATAATTAAGAAACGGAGGTCAATTACATGACAAAACAAAAAAAAGGTTTTTGGGTATTTTTCTTCTCCCTGATTCCGGGAGCAGGGGAACTCTATATGGGATTTCAAAAAATGGGACTGAGCATTATGATTCTCTTCTGGGGCTGCATAGCCTGTGCTGCCCTGCTGGGGTTTAACGCACTTATCTTTCTGCTGCCTATCATCTGGTTTTACAGCTTTTTTAACGTCCACAATCTGAAATGCCTGACTGAAGAGGAATTTCTTTCTGTTGAAGACCATTCTATCTTTCCTACAGAGGAACTGGCAGCAAACCGTGAAAGCTTTATCCGGCAGTATCGCAATATTTTAGCTATCCTCTTGATTGTCTTTGGCGTATTCGGACTGTGGAGTAACATTATATCATTGCTGCAATGGCTGCTTCCGGATCCTATGTTCTACGTTCTGAACGACATTGGCCAGCAGCTGCCGGGAATCGCCATTTCTATCATTCTGATTGTTATAGGAATCCGGCTGGTAAAGGGAAAGAAGGAAGAATTAGAATATAGTGAACGAAGCGCAGCAAAAGAACAAACTTCCGACGTGGACACGACCAACAAAAAGGAGATACCCGCTATAGAAAAAAGTCCTTCTGAAGAATCAGACGATACCGGAAAGGAGGAGGCAAAAGATGAGAACGCATAGAGTCGGCACTATCACCTTCGGATGCATATTAATCCTGCTGGGCATATTGCTACTGCTGCACCTGTTTATCCCTGCACTCACCTATTCTGCCATTTTAAATTACTGGCCTGTTATCCTGATTGCATTGGGAATAGAAATACTCATTGCAAACTTTCGCAGCAGCAAGGTAGTGTTTACCTATGACGGCTGGTCCATATTCCTTATGTTTATGGTTCTTATCTTCACTGCCTGTATGGGAATCCTGGACTGGATACTGGTTAATTGCCCAGAACATATCTACCACCTTTAAAAGCAAAAATTGCGAAGCTCCTTTATTCAAGAAGCTTCGCAATTCTTTCTTTAGTCAACAAATGCGAGCAAGCTTGCACTTGACTCGTTGCCTTGCGAAAATCAATCCTACTGGGAAACCTTTGGCAGCTGACTTATGGATTTTGCCAGATCCTCGTCTGTAGGAATATAATCACTCATCTCACCGTCATTATATCGCTGATATGCCACCATATCAAAATATCCTGTTCCGGTCAGACCAAACACAATATTCTTCTCTTCTCCTGTCTCCTTACACTTCAGTGCCTCATCAATGGCAACCTTAATCGCATGACTGCTCTCCGGAGCCGGCAGAATACCCTCTACCCTTGCAAAGGTCTCAGCCGCTTTAAATACCTCTGTCTGCTCAACACTTCTTGCTGTCAGTATTCCCTGATCATAAAGTTCTGAAACCACAGAACTCATTCCATGATAGCGCAGTCCGCCTGCATGGTTAGCTGACGGGATAAATCCGCTTCCCAGTGTATACATTTTCGCCAGCGGACAAACCTTACCGGTGTCACAGAAATCATAGGCATAGGTTCCTCTGGTAAGACTCGGGCAGGAGGCCGGTTCTACTGCGATAATATCATAAGCCGCCTCACCTCTTAAAATCTCTCCTGCAAAGGGGGAAATCAAGCCGCCCAAATTGGAGCCTCCCCCGGCACAGCCGATAATCATATCTGCCTTAATTCCATATTTATCCAATGCCGCCTTTGTCTCCAAACCAATAACCGACTGATGAAGCAATACCTGGGAAAGCACCGAACCCAGA
>CAMWYM010000007.1 GCA_947178475.1 uncultured Clostridium sp.
TACAGTCCTCCGACTCCTTTATCTTCTTCAAAATAGTAAATGCCGCCGCAAGAGTAAAGAAATCCGTGTCCTTTAGCATTTGTGCCTTGAGCCTGTCATACACCTCCTGCAAGTGCTCCTCTATCCCCATTTCAAAAAGCCGGCTAAGCAGCAGAGCACCTTCCTTCGCATCCAGCTCTTCCCTTATTTTATCACGAATTAGTCCCTGCACAGCCTCCCTGATAGTCCCGCCGTACACAGATGCATCAATCAGTGCTGCTGTCACCTCCACACTCCATTTATACTTCCACGTCTCCCGAATCAGATTCCGGTCTTTATTAAGCTGAAGGTTTGGTCCTTTCGTCCGGACGGCAAAGCCTGTATGTAGAAACCTCATCCGATGAAAAAACATACTTATGCTCCGGTGTTTTGGCTTTGAAAATATGGATAAGACAATCTCTGTGGATAACGTCGAATGCTCCTTTATGCGAAGCCGCCTGCATTGCAGTTCAAAATCCCTGACAATCGGCGGAACCTCTGCACCCGTGCAAAGCTGTCCTCTTTTGTTCCCTGTCATAAGCCTTGTAAGAATCTGCATCGGCTCGTCAGTCGCCATATTGTATTCTCCCTTTACAAAAGAGGATAACGCCGCATCCATCAGCTCATAAGCCCCCGGCTGCTGTTTTCCCCTAAGGGCACAAAGTCCCTCTGTCATGGCATCGGCACAGATTTCATCATAGGTGGACAAATTCCCTTCTCTCCTTCGTGTCTCCCGTCCCGCTCTCAGTAAAAACTCCAGAACAGCCTGTTTGTAAGCAGTATTTTTAAAGGATTCCTCCTTTGTTTCCTCCCTGCCCCCCTGTTCAAGACATTCCCATGCTGTCTGATAAAACTCCGGAAATGGCATTCCACTGGCATAACCATTTAACGCATCTGCTGCCTCCATGGAATAGGGCATAAGAAACACACCCTGGTCCTTTGATGAAACCGGTGCCTTCTGCTTCATTTCGTCCCAGCCTTCCCTTTGGGATAAATCATTATGTAAACTATCTTCCAGTAGCCTCTCCATTAGAGCATGTGTGTGAAAACCACCGGTTACCACCAAAATCCGTTTCTTTTTCTCACTCCATTTTCTAATCTCTTCTGCCATAAATGCTTCTCTGGCAATACATCCCTCCGCCTTCAGGCTGTCCGGAGAGGAATCAAGCCTTGCCTGCCTGCAGTGCAAAAACAGATTGGAAAACCACTTTTCCCCAGAAAGTGCCAGTCCATTAATCTCAAAATGCTTTTCCCAAAATTCGTCAAAGCTCCGGACACCGCTTCGCTCGCAAAGCATATGAATATATTCATTCCGGGATAAAAGGTAATCATCATTATAGTTATTCTTTTCCTTTTCCTGTAAAAGTCCCTTTCCCGTCTCACAAGCCACTAAGATATCACCGTATGGCAAATCAATAAATGCTGTCTCAATCCCTTTTTCCTTACCACACCTTAAGGCCACAAGCTCCGGAGAATAGTCCAAAAACGGATAATAGCACTTATACTGGCGTTTATCCCCACTAACCCTGCCTGATTTGTCGTCATAGGAATAATATACCGCAAAGGGTGGCTTTGTCTCGTCATGCACCATAACCGGTATCAGCGGATTGACATTCTTTGGTCCCTCGATTAAAATGACCTCTGGCCAAAAGGAATCCACCATCCTTTTTAAATGATAGGAGCATGCCGGACTGTGATGTCTCACCGGAAGAAATGCTATTTCAGCTCCCGTCTTGCTTCGTAATACTGTTTCCATAAACCGCCCTCTTTATTACTCTTATCCCTGACCACCGTGTTAAAATATTCCTTCACCTTTGCCAAATCGTCTTTATTCTCCTTCGATATGGCACCCACCAGATTCTCAACCAGTGTGCCGATTCGCATCATCCCGTCATCATAATAATATCCGCTGATCATCGTCTGATAATATACCGAAACGGCCTCCGCTGTACTCATCACGGCAGACGGTGTGTCAATCCGGTGTCCATGGGAGGAAATCCCCTCCCGAAGCTCATGATAGGTGGTGGCAAGCAGCTCTGCCACATCCTCGTCCACTTCCATATCCATCTCACTTGCTGCCGCCAGATTCTTCACCTCATTTATAATAATCTGTTTTTCCAATGCCACTTCCCTTACCGGCATAACGGTTTCAAAATTAAAGCGGCGCTTTAAGGCACTGCTCATCTCGTTGACACCCTTATCCCTTGTATTCGCTGTTCCAATAATATTAAATCCCGGCTTAGCAAATAAAATCCCCTCATCCCCAAGCTCCGGCACATTTAGCACCTTGTCACTGAGTACACTGATTAAGCTGTCCTGTATCTCCGCTGGTGTCCGGGTAATCTCCTCAAAGCGTGTCACACATCCCTTTTCCATTCCCACATACAGCGGAGACGGTACCAAAGCCTCCCTTGTAGGTCCCTTTGCCAGCAACAGGGCATAATTCCATGAATATTTAATCATATCCTCTGTGGTTCCTGCCGTACCCTGTATGGTATTTGTGCTGACACCGCTGATTGCCGCTGATAACAGCTCCGAGAGCATTGTCTTTGCCGTACCCGGTTCTCCCACAAGCATCAATCCGCGGTTTCCCGCCAAGGTTACAATGCAACGCTCCACCAGCGCATCATTTCCAAAATATTTTCTTCCAATTGTGATTTCTTTTCCGTTATAAACAATCGGTTTCTTACTGCCAAGAATAAAGGTTCTCACTGCCTTTGGCGACATTCTCCAGTTTTCCGGCTTCCTTCCGGTATCACTTTCCCGGAGTGCTTCTAACTCCTCCCTGTACCGGATTTCCACCGGCGGTTTGATTAAATTTACCTGTTCCATTCCTATGTATCCCCCATTTCCCGATTTACAATTATAATTAAGTCAAAGCTTCGGTTTTCCTCTGATTTTTACTGTATGATGGTATCACACAAGCCATCATCACACCTTCCCTGTAAATATACTTAATCTTAGCATAACGCCCTGGATTTTTCAATGTGCTCTGCCTTCCTAAGTTTTTTATTGACAAATAGTAAGTTATAATATATGTTATATAACAAGCAGTATATAAAAAGGAGGGGTAAACATGCCACCAAAACCCAAAATCACAAAAGAGATGATAATTAATGCTGCATTTTTAATTGTACAAAGAGATGGTATCAATAAAGTAACTGCCCGCACTATTTCAGAGCAGTTAAATTGTTCTACCCAGCCGGTGCTATATTATTTTTCTACAGTAGAGGATATTAAAAAGGCTGTGTATGAAAAAGCGGATACATATCATACGGATTATATTATGAATTTGGAGAACGATTATGGAAATGCGCTGCTAACGATCGGCATGAACTATATTAAGTTTGCGCTTGAGGAAAGAAATCTTTTTTGTTTTATTTTTCAATCCAATGAGTTTTCAGGAACAAATCTGTCAGATTTGTTGAATGCAGAAGAGCTGTCACCGTTGTTAATGGTATTACAACAGCAGCTGGAATTGTCACTGGATTTAGTAAAAGAAATATTTAGCACATTATTTATATTTGTTCATGGTTATGCGAGTTTGTTTGCTAACAATCAGATGTTTTATGATGAAGAACAATTAATAAATGCACTGACAAAAGTATTTAATGGTGCTGTGAGCACCGCGAAAGGAGAAACACATGAATAAAAAGGGAAGATTATCATGTATTGCAATATTGCTTATGACCTTGTTCTCGTTTTCAGGATTACTGATATTATTTGATGAGAATATAATGAATTTTGCCAGCATTACACTAATTATTGGCATTGTTTTTTATTTTGTTACCAGGCAGCCGGAAGAAAAGGATGCGATGAGCCTGAAAGCAATTCCTCAGCTGCTAAAAGATTGGAAAAACATTCTTCTGGTTTTGATGCCAATTGCTTCAAGTATTATTTGTAATGTTATTGCAAGATTATTTTTACCTGAATTTATAGAACACCTTTCAGAACGTACAGATTTTCTTTCCTTTGATAAAATCCTTTTTTGGGTTGTAGAATTAGTCATTGCGGCATTAGGTGAAGAAATAGCGTGGAGGGGATTTTATCTCAATCAGCTTTGTAAAAAGATCCCGTTAATTCCAGCTTTGCTGATATCAGCAATCCTTTTTTCGATTTGCCATTTTTCTATGGGAAGTATTGCTGTGGTACTGTATGATTTGTTATTTATTGTGATCGATGCCGTACTCTTTGGTTTTGTATATAAGAGAACAAATAATATAATTGTAAGCACAATATCTCATTTTTTAGCTAATTTATTCAGTGTGTTTACTATTTTGCTTATTTAATAATTGTGTAGGTAAATTTCGAGGAAAAATGACAAAACTGTTTCCATTATCGATTGGCTATGGTATACTTGATATGCATGAATCTCCCTGCTGTGAAATTGTTTTTTAATCGAATCAATTATACAACATATAAGAGGTTTGTGGCTTTTGTTAAAACAATTTAAAAGCAGAAATACAGGAGGTAATGCATATGATGAATACAAAATTACAAAATATTGTTGATAATCTTGATATTATAAGACAACTGTTTGACAAAGAATTGATCATTTCTGTTCTGGATGAAAATGGAGTGGTGCAGGGCTTTTCACTGCCCGAAGGACTACCGCCGCAGGTAGAAGTCGGTTCCGTGTTTGAGGACCCGAGCGGAATCTTTGATGAGGTTATAAGAAAAGGTATAACAAAACATAATTATCTGCCTAAGGAAGTTATGGGCTATCCGGTTGAGGGGAATTTAGTTCCAATTAAAGATGACGGAAAAGTAGTAGGCTGTGTAATATGCACCTACTCTGTGGAAGGCAAGGAGAGGATTAAACATATTGCTACAGAGTTTCAGGAATCCATTCAGAAAATTGATGATTCCATTCAGGATGTTGTCAAAGGGATTGAGGATTTATTTACGATGCTTACAACGATGAATAAGATGACCTCCGATGTGGAGAAAGATGTCAATGAAGCCACGAACGTTGTAAATAACATCAGTCATAATGCATCCCATTCCAATATACTTGCACTGAATGCATCCATTGAGGCGGCACGAAGCGGAGATGCAGGCAGAGGATTTGCGGTTGTTGCTACAGAGATGGGTAAGCTGGCAAAAGACAGCGGTACTTCCGCAACTGAGATAAAGTCAACCTTGTCTGTAATCGTAAATCATCTTGAAACCATTGCTGATTCTATTAAAGATGCTAATGACATGGCGAAAACCTATATTGACAGCATAGGTTCAATAAGAAATATACTGGAAGATACTGTATCCATTGCGAAGGAACTCGAAAATGATATAAAAATCTAATCCAATAGTTCCAAAAGAGGGCTGCCGCTTTTACAAAAGCAACAGCCCTCTTTAATCTTTTCCTTATGCTCTCAACTCAATTCCCATCTCTTTTAATGCATCCAATACCTTTTCCACTGCCTTATCCACCTCGGCAGATTCCAGATTCCGGTCCTTAGCACGGAAAATCAGAGAGAATGCAACAGATTTCTTCCCTTCTCCTACCTGTTCACCTTCATACACGTCAAACAGCTCACAGCTTTCCAAAATCTTACCTGCATTTTTCTTAATGATATGCTCAATCTGTCCCACAAAGAGACTCTTATCCATCACCATGGACAAATCTCTTGTACTTGCAGGGAACTTTGCAATTCCTTCATACTTGCGGTCAAAACCTGCCAGCATCGTAAGTGTTTCCATATTCATAACTGCCACATATGCATCGGTCTTCAAATCATAGTTATCTCCTACCTCCGGATGAATCTGACCAATCATTCCGATTTCCATTTTCCCCTTCTTGAGATATGCCTGTCGTCCCGGATGCAGATACGGAATTTCCTTTGTCGGCTCACATTCAATTCCTGCAATTCCAAGTTTCTCAAAGATTTCCTCTACAACACCTTTCATCGTGAAGAAGTCGCCTTCTCCATACATACCCAGTGTCAATCTCATTTTCTCCTCCGGTAGCTCGGTAAGAGGCAGTGCCTTTGGACAATAAATATTTCCAAGCTCATATAATCTGGCAGTCTTATTCCTTCTGTTATAGTTCGTTGCAAGAGAAGTCAGCATGCCGTTTAGGGATACGGTTCTCATAATCGAGAAATCCTCCCCTAACGGATTGGAAATTACTATCGCCTGACGCTCCTTTGCATCCTCCGGCAGCAGCAGCTTATCAAATACCTTCGGACTTTCAAAGGAATATGTCATGCCACCGGAAAATCCGTTCCGCTCACAGATTTCTCTTGCCACATCATCCACCCTCTGATTAAAAGGCTTTTTACCCACAGTAGCCTCACCCTTTGGAAGAGATACCGGAATATTGTCATAGCCATAGAATCTCGCCACTTCCTCAGCCAAATCTGCCATACATCCCAAATCCTGACGGAATGTGGGAATCGTCAACGTATTATCCGTTTCATTGTAAACCAAGCCCAACCTGTCAAAGTAAGCCAGCATATCCTCCTTTGGAATATCTGTTCCAAGCAGTGCATTGTAGCGTTCCGGTTCAAATGGAAGAACCTTCTCCGTTACCGGATTTGGATACACATCCACAATTCCGCCTACAACATCACCACAGCCCATTTCCTCTACTAATTGACAGGCTCTGTTAATGGCCTCCGATGCAGTATTCGGGTCCAGTCCCTTCGTAAACTTAAAGGAAGCATCCGTCTGTAAGCCTATTCTCTTAGAAGCAAGACGAATATTTGTGCCATCAAAGCAGGCAGCCTCAAACAATACGGTTTTCACGTCATCGGTTATCATTGAATTTTCACCACCCATGATTCCGGCAATACCAACCTCTTTTTCACCGTCACAAATCATCAGCACACCGGAGTCCAGCTTACGCTCCTGTCCGTCTAAGGTAGTAAATGTATCTCCGTCCTTTGCACGTTTTACAATAATCTCATGCTTTGCAATGGTATCCAAATCATAGGCATGCATCGGCTGACCATACTCCTCCATAATATAGTTTGTAATATCAACCAAATTGTTAATGGAACGGATTCCCATTGCCTTTAATCTATCCTGCATCCATTTTGGAGAAGGACCTATCTTAATATTTTCTACCACCCTTGCCGTGTAACGGGTACAGAGCTCTGTATCTTCCACCTTAACTTTGATAAAATCATTTACATCCTTATCATTTGCCTTTACTGTTACCTCCGGCGGATAAAACGGCTTGTTAAAGGTTGCCGCTGCCTCCCTCGCCATACCAATCATGGAAAAGCAGTCTACACGGTTAGACGTAATCTCATATTCCACCACTGTATCATCCAAACCTAATACCTTTACTGCATCATCTCCCGGCTTCACTCCCGATTCCGGTTCAAATACATACACACCGTCCTCCGGTGCCTCAGGATAAAAATCTCTGGAGGAACCTAGCTCTTCAATTCCACACATCATTCCGTTACTTTCCACACCGCGAAGCTTGCCCTTCTTAATCTTAATTCCATCCGGATATTCTGTGTCATCACCGTGTGCTGCAGCGATCTTGCCTCCGTCTAATACAACCGGAATCATATCTCCAGCCTTTACATTTTTGGCACCGGTCACAATCTGTAAATCCTCCGAACCGATATTTACTTTACAGACCACCAGCTTATCCGCATCTGGATGCTGCTCTATTGTCTCAATTTTGCCGACAACAATCTTCTCTAAATTCTTGTCTTTTTTCTCATATCCCTCCACATGGGAGCCTGACAATGTCATTTTATCTACAAATTCCTGTACGTCCACATCCAAGTCCGGGACATACGCCTTTAACCATGATATTGGTGTATTCATAATACTGTTTCCTTTCTCTTATTCCTTACTCTTCAACACAGAATTCCTCTTAGAACTGATTTAAAAATCTCACATCATTCTCATAGAGAAGCCGCATATCATCAATTTCGTATTTCAACAACGTTACACGCTCTAACCCGATACCGAAAGCAAAGCCCTGATACTCCTTTGAATCAATTCCGCACATATCTAACACATTTGGATGTACCATACCACAGCCAAGAATCTCAATCCATCCGCTTCCCTTGCACATACGGCATCCCTTTCCACCACACTTAAAGCATGTTATGTCAACCTCAGCAGAGGGTTCCGTAAACGGAAAATGGTGCGGTCTGAATTTAACCTTTGTCTTTTCTCCAAAGAACTCTTTTGCAAACTGCTCTAAGGTTCCCTTTAAGTCCGCAAAAGTAATTCCCTTATCAATAACCAATCCCTCTAATTGGTGAAAGGACGGTGAATGAGTGGCATCCACTTCATCTGCACGGAATACTCTTCCCGGTGAAATCATTCGGATAGGAAGTTTGCCCTGTTCCATCACTCTCGCCTGTACCGGAGAAGTCTGGGTTCTAAGTAAAATATCCTTTGTTATATAAAAGGTATCCTGCTCATCCTTTGCCGGATGATTGGCAGGGATATTCAACAGCTCAAAATTATAGCGGTCATACTCTACCTCCGGACCATCCACAACCTCATATCCCATACCGATAAACACACGCTCTAAATCTTCTAACGCAATCTGGTTCGGATGCCTGTGTCCACGCATATTCTTTTTCCCCGGCAAAGTGACATCAATCGTTTCCCTCTTCATTTTCTCCGTGCGAATCAGCCTTGCAATTTTGGTCTTTTCTTCCTCTAACTTTTGTTCAATGGCAGTCCTAGCTTCGTTTACCATCTGACCTACCATTGGTCTCTCTTCAGCCGGAACGTCTTTCATTCCCTTTAAAACTGCAGTCAATTCACCCTTTTTACCAAGAATAGCAACCTTAATCTCATTCAGGCTGTCAAGGTCCTTTGCACTGTCAATCTTCGCCAGTGCATCTGCTTTAATTGCCTCTAACTTTTCTTTCATCATATATCTCCTTTTTCTTTATCAATAAAGTTCAGTGAACCTTACGTTCTTTTAATAGGCTGTCGCCGTATACCATTCACCTCGATTTCGCATGGCTCGTAGCTAACATGAAAAAAGAGCAAGACATCCCATAGGGACGAACTTACTCGCGGTACCACCCTGATTCCAAAGCATATGCTTTAGCTCTCATCATGTGTTAACGTTCATGACCCGTTAAAACCTACCATTCTGTCTACGACATCAGTCTTCCCCAATTCGGGATGTTCTGTTGCCTTACCCAGAACTTCTGTTTTAAAACTCCGGTGTGAAATTCAAATACTATGTGAACCAAAGAAGGCTTACAGCCAGTGACCCTCTCTCTCTGCTGGAACATACTATTCTTTTGCACCATCATCGCCTTATTCACTATCTTAACTTATCCTTTTCCGTGCCAAGCTCTCATACAAGCCTAGATATCTGCCGGAAATATATCTATTGTAACATTTTTTTCACCTGTGTCAAGTATCCTTTCGATAATAAATAATTAATCACTGCCCCGATAAACAGGGAATACATACAAAAATACAACCACAGCATTGCGATTACGATTCCTGCAAGCGAACCATACATAACAGAAAAATTTGGAAAATGCTCAATATAAATTACCACCACCCGGGAAATCACCAGCCATGCCACTGAAGAAAATGCTGCCCCTGGCATCTGCGACTGAATCCGCTTGCTCAGATTTATTTTCTCCTCCTTCCCCATAGGCAGACCAAAACCACCGGGCAATATTACAAACATCATTAAAATAAAACCATAAAACAACAGCCAGCCCATTACATGACGAATCAGTAAAAATATATTTTTTATTGCCGGCTCAAATTCAAAAACATCATGGATATATAACTTATAATAATGTACAACTGTTACATACACTGACATAACAACCGCAAACATAACAATCAGCAATATCGTATACACAATAGCAATCAGCCTTGACTTTAAAACACTATATTCCTGCCTCAACTGATACATGCTGTTAAAGCCGTCCATCAAAGCAGCAATTCCCTTTGATGAAGACCACAAAAGGGTGACTGCCGACAATGAAATAACCGTTTTTCCTGCCCTGCTGTATAAATCATTAATAATATGCTTGACGTATGTAGCAAAATCAATCGGTATCACCCGCATTAAAACTTCGTATACATCCTGCTTGGAGAAAGGCAGATAGGTTGTGACTGCCAGCAATAATGAAATTGACGGAACTACGGATAACATCACAA
Source organism: uncultured Clostridium sp. (assembly GCA_947178475.1). Lineage (GTDB taxonomy): Bacteria > Bacillota > Clostridia > Lachnospirales > Lachnospiraceae > CAG-590. Next base: position 10,141 of record CAMWYM010000007.1, read on the forward strand.
AAAACGCTGCCTGTGCCGCACAGGCAGCAGTATAATTATCACTGATTTTTGCACTAAACCTGCCTGCAAAATTCACAAATAATTTTATTTTAGCAACTGTTTCATTTTTCCGAAAAACATCCATGCCGCTCCCGCCTATCATCCATAATTCTTAATTAATATTATTTCCCCAGCATCTCATACATATCCTTCAGCTCCACCGCCGTGTAGTAATGCCGTATAATATCTCCAGCAGTATAGCCAAGCTTTGCCATATCATTTGCCCCGTTCTGACTCATACCGACACCGTGACCAAAGCCTCCGCCTCGAAGTGTAATCGTATCACCATAATCCACATAGAAATAAGCACTTGGAAGAGTAGTCCAGCCCTCAACGGTGGAACCATCCTGCTTACTGATAGTCACACTTTCAGGACTTAACAATGCCCTTGCATTGGTCTGTCCCTTCACCAGAATCGTTTCTGCAGTTCCTGTAATGACCATCTCCTCTATAATTCCACTGTCTCCCCGCTGGGTAACCTGAATATTTTGCAAATCACCTATACTGCCAATTGCTTTTTTCTCATATTCACCATTTGCATTCATCGCAAGAATATATTCCGGCATAGCCTGAATACGGTCATACAAATGGCTGTTAATCGTCTCATTCATCTGCTCCTTCGTAAAGCTCACTGTCCAACGGAAAAATGGCTCCTCTGCCTCAATAAATCCGGTCCCCAGTTCTCCATCGATAAATGACCGGAAGCTGCCCTCATTACTTAAATCCGCTATGTCATTGAGCTCTGTCTCCATCGTATCCAAAAGATACGGTTCCTGATTGCCTCCCCACACAGCACTGTTATTGCTAGTTGTTCCACATGAGGTAGAAAAGAAAAATGCCTCTATCACTGCATTGTCATAACAAGGAACAACCCCATAAGTATCATCCACGGCAAATACCGCCCGCTCATCCTCCTTAACATTGTTATACACTTGGCTGGAAATACTATCGTCCAAATGGGCACCATACTGGGTATAATTGTCACTTTCCATCTGCCGGAAAGCATATGCCCTGGCACAGATTGCCTGTGCCTTTAATGCCTCAGTCTCATAAGATACCGGCATTTCACTCGGTACAACACCATATAGATACTCTTCAACCGGCAGTTCATTAACCACCAGTACCCCCTGATCATCCCGTGTCAGTTCAATTGTCCCACGGTATGACGGTGTCCCGCTTTGCCGCTGGATAGAGGAAACGGTAATCTTGCCCCCCTCTTCCTTTGCTGCTATCCTTGCACTGCCTCCGGCCAACTCCTCGCTTCCGTTACGAAACTCTATACTTTCCTTTGCACTGCATTCTCTTACTGTATCTCCATAGGTTACTGTAAAATCCACATCTGATGTTATCCGCACACTGTTATGATAATAGCCGGTATAATCTGTATCCCCTATCAGCACACGGATGTTTTTTGCATAGATATCCTCAGTAATAAGAGCAGCTTCCACAAGATTATCCTTAATATAGAGTGACACCTTATCGTATCCTATCAATGTTCCCGCAGACCGCATTGCCCGAAACTCACCGTTTATTTTGTAAACATTAAATACATTGGAGAGATATAATGGTTCCTCATAGCCATCCACAGTCAAGGCTCCTTCTGTATATGCTGTCACCTTTGCATCTGTCAAATCTGCTGAATGATCAACAAGCCCTGTAATTCCTTTATTCGTAATCTGTATATCACTAAGACATGGCTCTATGGATTCGCTGATATCCGCTCCCTTCGCCAGATCAAATTTTCTGGATGCGCCGTCTACATAGGCATACAATATTTTTTTCCCATCCTCCTCCGTCACCTTGGAGGCATAGGCATTAAATATCGTGATTTCACTGTCACTCTCTCCTAAGCATAATATAATCTCATTGTTGGAAACATACAGCTGCATTATCTTGCCTGCATAGGCATGGTCCATTCCGTAATCCTTTTCCATATAATAATCGCCGTTATTGGTACTGACAACCTCATAGAGAATACCATTGATTTCCTTATCATTTGCACTGTCAATATTGTATATGTACAAATCCTGCCGGCTTAACCGTCCCAGCTCCTGAGCCTGTACAATAGAGTCATACAGGATTTCAAACTGCTTTCTGGTCATCGGTAAAAAACCGGGAACATACTCCAAATCCGGCTCCACCTGATCATAGGAAAGACCAGCTGTCTTTAAAAGCTTCTTTGCCGATTTCACCGTAAATGAGGATGCCAGCCGGTCTGTATAATCATAATCCCCTATCCCTAAATAGCTAATCAGACGGTTTGCCTCTGCATTGGTCATCATGCCCTCACCAAATCTATCATAAAAGACAGTCTTAATCAGCACGCCTCCTGCAACACCTAACAACACCAGTATCAGCAGGACAAGCCAACCCCTTTTCTTTTTTTTCTTTCCCTCTTTCTGACTTTTTATCTCTTTCTGCCTTTTCATGTCTATCTCCTTTTATCTTTGTGCTGTAACTATTTTCCCGGCAATCCTTCACGGAAATACAGCACTTTCTTCTGCCTTTCCCCTTTGCATTCTCCACTAAGCATCCGTCACCTGCACCGGGACGTTATTCGCAGAAATAAAGCAGCAATTCGATGAAAGCCTAAGCTTTTGCATCTATGCTGCTTTGTTCTTCTTTTGTATATTATGTACTATCTTTCGTAGCTCTTCATAGCATATATGATATTATCTGCAGTACTTCTCTCTATTCTTAAGTAGAACAACCGGAAATGCCGGTTCCTGTATTTTGAGTCCTAGCCAAGCTAGGTGGGCTTCCACACATAAGAATCTGCCTTCCAGTCTATGCAGGCCTGGCATCCGCTTATAGATATCGGTATCCCATGAAAATAAATGTAGGTTCAAAATCACAGGAGTTGTCATGCACCCCAGAAGTTCTACTTTATTAACATACCTTTAATATAAAAAAATTATACAATAAATACCGAAAAAATACAAGAAAAATATATCTTGAAATTTCATATTCTTTCACGTATCATAAATATACGAAATACACATGATAATTTTATCCAATGATAAAAGCGTCTGTGACCTGTACTTACAAACTATTTTAGATAATTGCGAAACTCCCTATTTTCAAAACCTAGTTGTGCAAAATCAACATTTTCACAAACAAGGTGCTTTGGAGCCGTCGGTACTTAGGCTGCGTGTTTTGCAGCCTTATGTACCGTTACGAGTGACAAGCAGCGCAAGCGTGCCTTGTTGTGAATTGTTGATTTTGTACAACGGACAGTTACAAACAAGCAGTTTCGCAATTATCTAACAAACTATTTATGATAAAGGAGAAACCCTATGTCCAAGAAAAATGTAATTGTAGCCCAATCCGGCGGACCAACCGTTGCCATCAATGCCTCTTTAGCCGGTATTATCGACGGCGTTATCCAAAGTTCACAATATGATACTGTATATGGCTCTGTATACGGAATCCTTGGTATCTTAAATGAAAATATTGTCAACCTGAGTGAATGCCAAGCAGATATTCCCGATTTCATCGAGACATTGAAAATCAGTCCGGCCATGTATCTTGGTTCCTGCCGCTACAAGCTTCCCGACTATGAGGACGACGATGCAGACTATGCCTTTATCTTTAATCAGTTTAAAAAATATAACATCGGTGCCTTCTTTTATATCGGAGGCAATGACTCCATGGATACCGTATCCAAGCTAAGCCATTATGGGGAACAAATCGGCAGTGATATCCGTATCATTGGAATCCCAAAGACTATTGACAATGACCTGTTGGTTACGGACCACACACCAGGCTATGGTTCTGCAGCGAAATATATCGCCTCCTCAATCCTGGAGATAGCCCATGATACCTTTATCTACAGCGTTAAAAGCGTAACGATTATTGAGGTTATGGGAAGAGATGCCGGCTGGCTTACCGCTGCTGCCGCCCTTGCAAGAAATTCTTACAGCAGTGCTCCCCATCTGATTTATCTTCCGGAGGTGGCATTTGACAAAGATCGTTTTATCACTGATGTAAAGGAACAGCTTGCCATGCGGAACAATGTTATCATTGCGGTGTCCGAGGGTATCCGCGATGAATCAGGAAACTATTTCAGTGCAGCCAAGCCAACCAGTGACCAGTTTGGACATGCTCAGCTAAGCGGTACCGGCAAATGTCTGGAATATTTTATCAAAGAGTCCGTAAATGTAAAATGCCGTTCTATTGAATTGAATGTACTGCAACGGTGCGCTGCCCACATCTCTTCGCTGACGGATATTACGGAATCTTTTTCACTGGGACAATATGCCGTGGAATGTGCTGCCAATAATATGTCAAAATGTATGCTGACCTTAAATCGGATTTCCAATTCCCCTTATCAGGTCACCATTAGAACCGCCGACATTAAAGGTATTGCCAACGAGGCAAAATCCATCCCGAGAGAATGGATAAATGAAGCCGGTAATGATGTGACTACAGAACTAATAGAATATATGGCCCCCCTGATTACAGGAGAGCCAACTATTCCTTACAAAAATGGACTTCCCGCTTATCTGCCGGTAAATCACCTGATTTAGCTCTTCACCGGAAAGCCCTTAATTATTTATTTCCGCAGGCAACGAGCCAAGCAGCCATGCTTGCATGGCTATTTGGCGACTGCTGCGAGGGTCAAATACCCCGTAGCTTGCTATGGGGCATTTGACTTTTCTCTGACGGTCCGATTATCGATCCCACTTATCACACAGACTGTTAATCTGATCGGTAAAACGTACCAAATCCTTATTGGTGCCGCCCTTATTATGTGCAATGACAGTGAGCAGCCGGTTTCCAGCTGCAACCAGACGATCAAAGATTGCCTGAGCACGGAATGCCTTCTGGCTTACTTTTACCTTCTTCGTAGCAACACCCTGGAAAATCAGCTCATTAGCTGCCATATCAAACTCCGCTCCGGAAAATGGAGCAATAGCCTCATAGCCCTCATCCTGAATCATATTTTTAAAATGCTCACATACCATGTCTTCACCGTGAACCACAAACACCTTGGGCTTAGGCTCAAAGGAATGAAGCCAGCGAAGCAGCCCTTCCTGATCTGCATGCCCACTTATACCGTCTAATCTCTGAATCTTGGCTTTAATCTCAATCAGCTCACCAAAGAGCTTTACGTTAGAGGCTCCTTCTAAAATACTGCGTCCCAATGTTCCATGAGCCTGATAACCCACAAACAAGATTGTACATTCTTTTCTCCACAGATTATGTTTTAAGTGATGCCTGATTCGTCCGGCCTCACACATGCCTGATGCCGAGATAATTACCTTCGGTTTTGCATCAAAGTTAATGGCCTTGGACTCATCACTAGTTACTGCGGTCTTAAGTCCCGGAAACGAAATCGGGTTAATCCCCTGTCTGATTAACTCCATCGCCTCCTCGTCAAAGCAGCTCTCCACATTTCTATTAAATATATTGGTAGCCTCTATTGCCAGCGGACTGTCCACATACACCTCAAAGTCTTCATATTCCGGCAGCAGACAGTCATACTTTATCTTCCTGATAAAATACAACAGCTCCTGGGTTCTCCCTACTGCAAAGGAAGGAATAACCACATTTCCCCCTCTGTCAAAGGCCTCCTTGATAATTCCGGTAAGTTCCCGGACATAATCCGGTGTTCCCCCGTGATTGCGATCCCCGTAGGTAGATTCCATCACCACATAATCTGCCTCCTTAAGATACTGTGGATCCTTGATAATTGGTTGATTAATATTGCCGATATCTCCCGAGAAAACAATTTTCTTGGAAACCTCCCCCTCTGTCATCCAGATTTCAATGCTTGCTGACCCAAGCAGATGCCCTACATCCGAAAAACGCACTTTAAGGTCAGGTGTCAGTTCTATGACTTTGTCATACTCACAGGGTACAAAATGCTCCAGCACACCGATGGCATCATCCATACTGTATAATGGTGCATACTCCTCACCACCTGCACGCTTTGCCTTGCGGTTATGCCACTCTGCCTCAAACTCCTGTATATGCGCACTATCCTTAAGCATGATTCCACATAAATCAGTGGTGGCCTTTGTCGTATATACCTGCCCTCTGAATCCCCTCGCATACATCAACGGCAGCAATCCGCTGTGATCAATATGTGCATGAGTCAGTAATATGTAATCCACATCCGACGGATTCATAGGAAGCTCCTGATTTTCGTAGACATCCTGTCCCTGCTCCATGCCACAATCGATTAAAATATTTCTGTCACATGCCTGCAGACAGTGACAACTTCCGGTTACTTCATGATCTGCCCCAATAAATATTAGTTTCATCGCAACACACCCCTTTGCTATTTTATTATCTTATCAGATGAAATTTCTTTGCAAATTTAACAAGCAGCCTTCCTTTCGGAAAAACCAGTAATGTATCTTCTGTATAACCACCAACCTTTATCATGGAAATAAAGTATAAGCAGGCAGCAATAAAAATCGTCGTCAATACGGCAACTGCATTACTGATACGCACTCCCACCACCTGACTCAATCCAAAATAAAGCCCCTTATAAATGAAAAATGCGGCAATTCCCATAATAGCGGCAGATACAGCCGGAACTCCGACTATCTGCTTCCATTCCATTCTGAACGCCAGATATTTCCGAATAGAATAATAATTCATTATGATTACAACAACCGCATAAAAGGCAGTTGCCAAAATCAATGAATACATTCCCAAATGAAACACTGCAATACAGGGAATCAGTACAAATATATGCAGTACAAGTGCTGCTACCGAACTGATCACCGGAACATTTACCTTGCCAATTCCCTGCAGCGCACTATTCAGCACACTGGATATTCCGTAAAGCATAATGGAAATCGCACCTATTAACAGCATTACTGAAACTCTATGTGTATCCTCTGCAGATAATCTAAAGTAAATCAATTGTACAATTGGTTTTCCCAGTACTGCAAAGCCCACCGCACAGGGAACAGTCAGCACCATGGCAAGCTGTATGGATTGTGTGATTTTTCGATTACATTCCGTTTTATTACCGGATGCATAGGCAGCAGATACACTGGGGATACTGGCAGAAGCCACCGCTGCCGCCATTGCAATGGGGACATTCGCCAATACCAGATACATACGGCTGTAAAGTCCATAGTGTCCATCTATAATGTCATCACTCAATCCCATACGGGCCGATATTTTTTGAAAAATTGTCATATCCAGAGGCACATTCAAATTATAGATAGCTGAACTGAATATAATCGGAGTTGCAACCATCAATAACAGTTTGATCACCTCTTTGTAAGATAACTGCTCACTGCTGGTATCCTGTAATACTTTCTCTTTTAATTCTTTCTTTTCTCCGTGAAACAAAAACATCATATAAATCAGCCCTGCCAGCACAGCAACACCGGTACCCAAAGTCCCTCCCGCTGCACCGTAGGCATCATATGTTGTCGTTGCCTCTTCATATCCAAGCATTACCGCCCACCTCATAAATACCAGCGCTGCCACAATACTGACAACAGCATTAAATATCTGTTCCACAATCTGGGACACAGAGGTTGGAACCATATTTCCATATGCCTGAAAATATCCGCGGTATACGCTCAAAAAGCCCGACAAAAAAATAGTCGGTGCCAAAACCCGCAAAGACAAAACCGCATTGCGAGTCACAAGCATCGGGGCACACACATAAGTAAAAACTGCCGCAATTCCACCGACTACCAGCACATAAACAATCGCCATATTAAAAATTCGCTTCACATTGCGGTACTCACCCTTTTGAATACGCTCTGCCATAATCTTAGACACTGCTGCCGGAATACTAAAGGTAGCTATCAGCAAAATCCATGCATAGACAGTCTGAGCCGCCCCATAATAACCGTTACCTTTTGTGCTTAAAATATTTGCAAACGGAATATTATACAACATTCCAATCACTTTTGATAGAATACTTGCCACTGCCAGAATAGTTGCCTGTATAGCAAAACCGCCTGCTATTTTTCTCTTCTTACTCATATGTCATTCCCTGCTTGTTTTATTTAGAATAATTCATTTTCCAAAATTATCTAATATAGTATACCACATTTAACATTTTTTTAAAAGTGTCTGTGCTGGGATAACGATTATAAATGGGCTATCACATTAAGTAATCCTTCTTCTTGTTATCCAAGAAAACAATTTACTTAACATAATAGCCCATTTTCAAAAATTTTTGTCAAAGCTGACAGCTGTTCTTCTTTTCCATGGAAAAGCTCCTGCCACCTTATCCCCTCATTGATTTAAGCTGTCTATAAACCGTAAAAATGCTTCTCTTCCCTGTGCCGTCGGCTTATAAACACTTGCACACTCCAACACTTTTACAAATACCCTGCCAATCTCATCCTGAATAATGGCATGAATATTCTCGGACGTGATTTCATAATTATCTCTCCATTCCTCCACCCAGTCGGCATGCTTTTCAATCTCACTATTCTCCCGGATATCCTTGTTGCCGAGAATTGCCTCCTCAAGCATTTTGATTTCGCTCTTCAATCTTGCTGGCAAAATAGCGAGCCCCATAACCTCAATCAGACCAATATTTTCCTTCTTAATATGATGGAGGTCTGCCGACGGATGATATACTCCCCATGGTTTTTCCTCAGTTGTAATATTATTGCGAAGTACCAGATTTAATTCCAGCTGTCCTTCATGCATACGGGCAATGGGTGTAATTGTGTTATGCGGCGTACCGTCTGTCTCGCTAAAAATAAATGCTGCTTCATCCGTATACGCTCTCCAGCTCGAAAGAATATAATCTGCTGCATCCGCAAGGCGTGAAAGCTCTATTCCCCGCAGCCGGATCACTGCCATCGGCCACTTTACAATGCCCGCCTCCAAATCCTCATACCCTTTAATGGTAAACCGATAGTCATAGGGTGCTCTAAGCATCGCAAAGGAATAGTTACCGCCCTGAAAATGGTCATGACTCAGAATAGAACCGCCAACAATCGGAAGGTCTGCATTAGAGCCTAACATATAATGTGGAAACTGCTGTACAAAGTCTAACAGCTTTAGAAATGCTAAGCGGTCAATTTTCATCGGCGTATGCTGCTCCTTAAGGACAATACAATGTTCATTATAATAAACATACGGTGAATACTGAAGATAATAATTCTCACCCGTTAAGGTAATCGGAATAATGCGGTGATTCTGGCGCGCCGGATGGGAAAAATGTCCGGCATATCCTTCATTTTCCTTACACAGCAGACAGCTGGGATAACCCGTACTTTTCATCTGTCCCGCCTTTGCGATATCTCTTGGGTCTTTTTCCGGCTTTGACAGATTAATCGTGATATCAATGGGACCATACTCTGTATCTGTCACCCATTTCTCATCCTTTGCTATCCTGTCCTTTCGTATATAATTCGCAGCCTGACTAAACGCATAATAATAATCTGTAGCCTTCTTAGGAGATTCCTCATAGCATTTCTTAAATTCAGTGCGAACCATGGACGGTAAGGGTGTGATAACTCCCATAATCCTTGTATCAAATAAATCCTTTGCAGTAATTGTATCTTCTTCCATAATCCCGTTGTCATGGGCATATGCCAGCATATCCTCCAAAATCAGTTGCAGCTGTCTTGGTTGTGTTTCCTTCTCCTCATACTCCAGAATTCCAAATAAATCTAATAAACAATTGGTTACATATACCTTATCTGCCTCATCAATCAGAGCATTCTCCATACCATATGCTACTAATTCAGAAATCAGTTTATTCATCATTATACTGCCTCCTAGACTGTTTTATATCCCTGTGGATGTGAATTATGCCATTTCCATGCAGTTGAAACAATAACCTCAAGATCATCAAACTGCGGTTTCCAGCCGAGAATATTTTTTGCCTTTTCACTGGATGCAATCAAGGTAGATGGATCTCCGCTCCGCCTTTCCTCCTCCCTTGCCGGAATCGGATGGCCGGTTACCTTTCTTGCCACCTCCACTACTTCTTTTACTGTAAAACCAACGCCATTACCAAGATTAAAGATATCGCTGGTCCCGCCTGTACGCAAATACTCCATAGCAAGAATATGGGCCTGTGCCAGATCGTTAACATGAATATAATCACGCACACAAGTGCCATCCTTTGTATCATAGTCATTACCGAAAATGGAAATGTATTCCCTCTGACCGTTTGGAACCTGCAAAATCAATGGAATCAAATGGGTTTCCGGACTATGTGCCTCTCCAATCTCCCCATTTGGATGTGCGCCACATGCATTGAAATAGCGAAGAGATACAAAACGAAGATTATGCGCCAGAGCAGTCCATTTAAACATCTTTTCCATCGACAGCTTTGTTTCACCGTAGCAGTTTGTCGGGTGAGTACTGTCGGTTTCCATGATGGGTATGCTTTCCGGCTCACCGTAGGTTGCCGCAGTAGAAGAAAATACAATCTTGTCAATACCATGAGCAACCATACTCTCCAGCAATACTTCTGTTCCACATAAGTTATTACTATAATATTTTAACGGATTTTTCATACTTTCTCCAACCTGAGAGCTTGCCGCAAAGTGAATAACACCGTCAATATCTTCCTTTTCAAACACAGAGTCCATAAATGCCCGGTCACGAATATCGCCTTCATAAAAGACGGCGTCTGGGTGAACAGCTTCACGAAACCCAGTCTGAAGATTATCAACAACTACTACCTTTTCTCCTGCTGCAATCAACTCATATACTGTATGTGAACCGATATACCCGGCTCCACCTAACACTAAAATACTGCTCATCATTTTACCTCCTGTCCTGTAACCAATTTTGCAAAGCAAAATTGATTACCTGCTTGCCCGCCATCACGAAGTGATTTTAAATGCGGGCAATTCCCGTTTCATGGATTTTTATAATTTTATTACATTACAAAACCTTCATACCACCATACTGACGAATCTTCAATGTGCTGCAAGAGCCTTCACCAAACACTGCATCCATCTGTTTTTTGTAATCAGCGACAGCCTCATTCTTCACAAACGCCTGTATTGTTCCGGCAAAACCACCGCCATGCACACGGCTGACACCATTTACTCCTAAAAACAAATCACTAAGGGCTAAAGCTATGGACACATTCTGATGCTGTACATCTGAATTGGAATATACATTTTGAAGATACTTAAATGAAGAATCTCCAGAAGCTTTAACCAGTGACAAAAATTCATCTATCTGTTCCTTTTTCAGTGCTTCTACTTCCTTCCCCACTCTCTCATTTTCGCCAATAAAATGGAGAGCCCGAAGCACGCCACGATCTCCAACCACCTGTCTTAGCTCGGTAATTCGGGATACCAGCATATCCTTGTTGACTCCCAATAAAACTTCTTCGCCAAAAAACTGTGCTGCCTTTTTCATTTCCTCCGGAACCGCCGCATAGTCAGCAGTCAAATCCGCATGAGAGCCTTTGGTATCTGTAATACATAGGCTATATCCATGCTTATTCATATCAAAATTCACTTTTTCCACCTTCGGATTTTCAGGGTCTGCGAAATCCACATGAACCAAATTACCCACTGAACACGCCATCTGGTCCATCAATCCACAAGGCTTTCCAAAATAAACATTCTCCGCATACTGACCAATCATAGCTATTTCAACGGCAGAAACCTTCATGTCATTATATAAACCGGATAAAATAGTTCCGATAAGCGTTTCGTAGGCTGCCGAAGAGGAAAGTCCGGCGCCAATCAAAACATCGCTTGTAATATATGCCTGAAAGCCGCCAATCTGATAACCACGCTGCTTCATACCGGCTAATACACCTTTGATCAATGCTGTTGTGGATTCTTTTTCATCCTCTTTTTGATTAATATCCTCTAACGAAACGGTAATCAACTCAAATCCATCGGAAATGATTTTTACACAGGGTTCAGTCAACGCTTTGACAACTGCAATGGCATCATTATTAATCGATGCCGCCAGCACTTCTCCATGCTGATGGTCAGTATGGTTTCCTCCGATTTCACTGCGTCCCGGTGCACTGTAAATTTCAATATCGTCTTCTCCAAATTGCGCCTTATAATCCCCGATTGCTTTTATGTAACGATTTTTTTGATAGGAAAGTTTATCCGGGTCTACATAGATATCCAACAATAAATCATCGTACTTATTATTTTTTATCTCCTCAATCATTCCATTTATATTCCCCATAGCAGCCTCCTTTTTCCCTATAATATATTTATTGCATGGTCAAATACATCTGATAAGATGAATATTCCTGCAACTCCGGAATCAGCGGCAAACCAATCGTCATCAGTATATCCGCCGGATAACATATCCCTGATTCCATATCTTTATAAATAGCTCCCGGGCTCAGTCCTCTTAACGGAATATATACGGGCGCCATATTCGCATGAATTTCAATTTGTACTGCATTTAACAATACTTCCCTCCGATCCTCCGATACATATTGCCATGCAGCAATTTCATCCTTAAAGGGATTGCTTAACCGGTAATACCTGCCGTCCAAAATCAACGGGGCTAGTTTCTTATACTGTATTATCTGTTGTCTAATTATCTCCCTTTCATCATCACCAAGCTTTGTCAGATCCAGTTCATATCCAAAAGTTCCTGACATCGCAACAATACCTCTGGTCTCTAATGGTGTATTTCTTCCCGTCTGGTGATTCGGCACTGCTGATACATGAGAACCCACCGCAGATATCGGATAACCAAAAGAAGTACCGTATTGTATTCGCAAACGGTCAATTGCATCTGTATTATCACTACACCAAATTTGAGGGGTATAATACAGCATACCAGCGTCAAAGCGGCCACCTCCGCCGCTGCAGCCCTCAATTAATATTTCCGGATAATTCACATGCAGGCGTTCTAAGAAATCATATAACCCTAAGACATAATTATACAATACATTTCCCTGATTTTCTATAGTATTAGAATATACATCACAAATACTCCGATTCATATCCCACTTAATATATTCAATGTGATTATGATCTAAAATCTCACACATCTGGGTATAAATTGCATCTACAACCTCTTTTCTGGAAAAATCCAAAACCAGCTGATTGCGTCCTCTGACAGGATTACGCCCCGGAATTGCCATTACCCAGTCAGGATGCCTGCGGTACAAATCACTGTCCTCGTTAATCATTTCCGGTTCAAACCAGATTCCAAATTTTACGCCATAGGAATTAATTTTATCGATCAACTCCGACAAAGGCATTCCCAGCTTCTTCTCATTGACAACCCAGTCACCGAGTCCGCTGCCATCATCATCCCTTTTTCCAAACCAGCCATCATCCATAACCAGCATATCAATTCCAAGATCATATGCCTGCTTTGCAAGATTACACAAATTATCCCCATCAATATCAAAGTATGAAGCTTCCCAGCTGTTAATCAACACCGGACGAACCTTTGTCTGATAAACACCACGGCATACATGATATCGAATCGTTTTTTGCAGATTGTATGACAACTGATTCAGACCTTCGTCACTATAAGACATCATAACCTCCGGAACAATAAATGGGCTGTCCTTTTTCAAGACATAATGCAGCTGTTCCGATTGTAATCCCATCAGCATACGTGTCTGATTCATCTGGTCCATTTCAACTGATGCTTCAAATCCCCCACTATATAGAAAGGACATTGCATAGCAGCTACCTGCATCCTCTGTTGTATTTTCTTCTGTTAGCAGCAGCAACGGATTAGCCTGATGGCTGGATGTCCCTCTCCTGCTTCCGATTTCAAACGTATGATGACCTATATGAGTACGCTCCACATTGCGCTCCATCGTATGTCTTCCATAAAAACTAATCACATCATATTTACCGGTTATAAAATCAAGACACGATGAAGATGCCTTGTTGATATACAACTCCTGACTGCTCCGATTGTTTATGATTACACTTCGCGTAATCATATCATATTTATGTAAAACACCATACAGCAGAGTAACCTCTAACTCTATTGCAGGGTCTTTAAGTAAAACCTCTAAGGTTTCCGCCTCTGTCTCTGATGCGTACACAGCCGGCAGTCCCTCAAGGGAGTATTTTCCTTTACTAATGCGGTGGGATATATAGCGTAAATCACAGCCTGTGATTCCCTGGGCATTTTCCACCAGTAATGCCGTATTTCTGTAATCTCCGTTTCCTCTGACTGGAAACTCTTGCGGCAGGATGTCCAACGAATAGGTTTTGTCATTTCCTGCATCATAGGGATTTCCCGAAAAACCCCGGTCTGCAAAAGTTAATATAGAGTCAGCAATTTGTTGTGTTTTTTTTCCATAATATAAATGTAATAAAAAACCATATTCATCAATTTTAAACTGATATGAAGAATTATTTGTCGTTAAATTAAATGTCTTTTTCGCTTCATCGTAAATTATACTCATGTAATCCTCCCATATTTTTCAATGAGTATGGTTGAAAGCTTTCAACCATACTCATGAATATTTTGACTATACAGTTTAGTATGCGGTTATTTCACTGCACCGTTTACAACACCATTTAAAATCTGTTTCTGGCAAATGATATAGAACAATACAATCGGTAACAGTGCTAACAGATATGATGCAAAAGCTAAATTATAATTCGCCCCAAACTGTGTCTGGAATGAAAGCTGTGCAAGGGGCAGTGTATTCTTAGAGCCTGACATAATAACCAGTGGAGTCATCACATCGTTCCAGGTTCCCAGTGCCGTTAATATTGCAACCGTGGCGTGCATCGGTTTCATAACCGGAAAAACAATGCTCCAATAGGTTCTCCATGTAGAAGCACCGTCCACACATGCTGCCTCTTCCAATGCAATAGGTATATTGGTGAGATAACCTGAATACAGCATGACATTCATCGGCATATAGAAAACAACATAGAGCAGAACTACGCCCAGCATATTATCTAAGTGCAGAACCGAGGTCTGTTTAACCAACGGCATCATCAATATTGCAAAAGGGACAAACATACCGCTTACAATGTAAAAATAAATCAGCTTATACCCTTTCTTTTTTGCCCGGTTTCGTCCTATGACATACCCAAGAAGGGAGTGAAGCACAATGGATATGACTACCGTTGCCAAGGTGATAATCAAGCTGTTGCCCAGAGAGTTCCAAAAATCCGTAACCTCCATTGCCTCTTTAAAATTAGCAAGACTCCAGCTGGATGGAAGAGACAAAATTCCCGATATATCGTTAGTCATTTCGGAAGGCTGCTTGAACGCAATCACAATTGTCATGTATAGTGGAAACAAAACCGTTACCAATCCCAAAATCATCAAAATTGTAACCGGCCAGTTGGGACGTTCAGGAGCATCTTTTTCAGGGCCTTCCTTAGCCTTTTTTAACTCTTTTTTATATCCCTTTTCTATTTCTTTTACGTTGTCCGTCATAGCTGCTCCTCCTTTTTATTCGTAAAGTTCATCTGCATCACTGAAATTACAACAATAACAACAAAGAATAATACAGCATTCGCACTTTGGAAACCAAATTGTCCGCCAGACATACCATTATTGTAAATCAGGAAAGAAACCGATTCCGTACTCTGTGCAGGACCACCTTTTGTCATAGCAACGATCTGGTCAAATGCCATCAAAAAGTTTTTCATGCAAAGCACCATATTGATACTGAAAAACGGCATGATCAGCGGAAACGTTAAATGTCGGAAGCTGGACCATCCGGTGGCGCCGTCAATTGAACCTGCCTCATACACATCCACAGGTACCGTCTGTAACCCGGAAATATAAATAATCGTATTCATCGCAATCGATTGCCATGCACATACAATCATAATGGCAATCCATGCCCATTTGGCATCTGACAGCATACTCACTCCCTCGCCGCCTAACAGCCGGGTAATTGCAGGAACAATATAGGTAAAAATATAGCTAAAAATATAACCCACTACCAATGAGCCTAATACATTAGGAATAAAATACATTCCCCGCAATACGTTTTTAAATTTGATTTTACTGTTTAATCCCAAAGCAAGCACAAGACTAATCACATTTGTAACCACCGTTGAAACTAAAGCCAACCGGAAGGTAAACCAGTAAGACTTACCTACCCGTGCATCGGTAAACAAATCGGCATAATTGCGCATTCCAACCCAGTCAAAATCACCGTAACCTTTAAAATTAGTAAAGCTGTAAACCACGCCCTGAATCAACGGAAGTGTATTGAAAAGGAAAAACAATGCAACAATTGGAATAGTAATAAACAGATAGGTCTTTTCAGCACTAAGTGATTTCCTTTTTTTCTTTGGAGCAGTATCTTCTGCCCCTGCCGTATTCTCCAAATCATCAACATTTTCAGTAAGATTTTTCTCTTTTTCTTCTGACATACTTATCACCTCCATCAATTCCCCTGCTCTGCTTCATAATCGGCAACCTTGCGGATAATATCCCGATTATACCTAGTCCAGTCCGTATCAAATTTCTTCAAAAATGCTTCCTTATCTCCCTCAATCAGATAGGTCTGTATCATACCCTCAACTGCCATTTCGGAAGGATAATAATGGTCATGAAAATCTGCCATTTTCCCCTCCTCTATATAGCTGGACATACCCTCCAGCATAGAAGCTAAATTGAAGCTTTCATCAATACACGGAACAGCATTCTGGTCATCAAGATAATCCTGCACATTGTCATGCTCCAAAAGAAAATCCAATACCTCATAGGCTGCATCCTTATTTTGACATTCCTTTGTAATGCAAAATTGAAGGTCAATACCCGAATTCAACTGGTTCTTCTCTGCCTCCTCATTTGCCGGCATAACAAAGCTGTCTATATTGATATCCGGATTTACCGACAAAATCTGGGGAACTGCGTAGCTGCCAATGGTATACATTGCCGCATCGCCATTTGCAAATGCAATACATGCATCGTTGTAGTTATATGCAAAAGGACCTGCCTCGCCATATTGTAGCAGCTTGGCAATCTTATCGGCAACCTCGTCATAGGCATCCTCAAAAGTAGCATCTCCCCTGTTTACCTGAGCACAGATGTCTGCCGGTGCAAGACTTACTGCCAGAGCATTCCACGGTGCCAAGCAAGTCCATGTATCACGGAATCCAAAATACAACGGCAAAATACCTGCTTGCTGAATCTCTTCACAAAGGCTCATAAATTCATTCCATGTTGTTGGAATCTCCCAGCCATGCTCCTCAAACATATCCCTGTTATACAATACACCTGCTGCATTTGCAACATAGGGAACACCATATGTACCCTCAGTTGGCACAAACTCAAGCCCCTCTAAAATGTCAATATAGGACTGTTTTACCTTAGACAGTCCCTCATAGTCGGATATATCCATCAAAATATTGGAATCAACAAAGTTGGAGTAATTTACATCTCCACCTATCCCGATAATATCCGGATAATCCTCCCTGACAAATCTGGTCTTCAATATCGTCATTGCATCATTTGGAGATTCGATAGTCAGTTTTATATCCGTATGTGTCTCATTAAATTCCGCCTCCAACTGATTAAAAAAATCAACTGCCTCCATCTTATACTGGACTAACGTAATCTCTGTTATACCACTGCTATCACTTTCTGACCCGCATCCGGTCACAAGGCCCATAATTAAAATTAGGCTTAACATCATTGATATAGCTCTCTTAAAAGCGTACATATCCAGATTCTCCTTCCTTATTCAATTTCAAATGCATTTGATATATTGTATTATCATTATACCCTTCCTTATGCATCTATAAAATAGCGGTAAAACGCCAGTTTTATACCCAAATGTGTCTTTTTCTATTTTTTCTTGCATATCATCACACATTTTGGTATATTTATAAAAAATAACTACTTTTTTCAGCAAATTTTTCCATATAATGAACAGATAGGAGATATAAGCTAAGTGAGTGATTTTCAATTCTCCATTTTTCCAAATGAAAACTTTGTAGATTTAAGCATGTACCAATTCGGTCAAGAAAAGACTGATCCTTCACATTCTTATGGACCTGCCGCCAGAAACCATTATTTGTTTCATTATATTTTGTCAGGAGCCGGAATGCTTGCAGCAAATGATTCAAGAGGAGAAACCCAGACCTATCATATCAAAAGCGGACAAGGGTTTATGATTTTTCCAAATCAAATCACAACCTATGTTTCGGATAATCATCTTCCATGGGAGTATGTCTGGATTGAATTTGATGGATTACGGGTAAAGGAAGCCTTAAGCATTGCCGGATTATCGATTGATCAACCAATCTATAAGGCCAGACTTAAGGATTTACGTGAAGATATGATGCAGGAAATGCTGTACATCTCAAATCACAGTGATTCTGCACCATTTCATCTAATCGGACACCTATATCTATTTTTTGATGCATTGCTCCGGTCTATCACTCCTGAGCAGCAGACCAACAGCAAAAAGCTACGGGACTATTATGTCAGAGAATCTCTCGCATATATTGAACAAAATTTTCAAAATGATATATCCGTTGAAGATATAGCAAAAGTATGTGGTCTAAACAGAAGCTATTTTAGTAAGGTATTCAAAGAAGCAACAGGTAAATCACCACAACAGTTCCTGCTTACCTATCGCATGATTAAAGCAACCGAATTATTAAAACTTACTAAGCTGTCAATCGGGGATATCGGTAATGCAGTTGGCTATGCCAACCAGTTGCATTTTTCCCGGGCATTTAAAAATGAATATGGTATTTCGCCAAGAGAATGGCGTAATAATAATTACAAATAGCGGTAGTCAGATAATAATCTAAACTACCGCTATCTGTTTCATTCTATGTCTGTTTCTCCTACCTGCGGTTATAGTTAATCAGACATCCTTTTAAAATGATTTCTCTCTCGTCGTCGGTCAAATCTCCCAAATGGAAGGTCAGTTCTTTCATCTCCTTATTGACCACATATGCTTTGATATCATCATTCTTATCTCTTACACATTTTGCTATATCCGGAATAAAAATATAATCGTCTACCTCAAATTCATACTCCTCCGGCATAAGGAATGGGAGCATCCCCCAGTTAATCAGGTTAGAGCGATATCTCTTAGTAGCATATTCCTTTGCCACATTTGCCCATCCTCCAAGCACCTTCTGGCAGGAAGCCGCCTGTTCACGAGCCGAGCCGTCTCCTGGCTTAACTGCAAAGATCGTGGAGCCTACACCTGTGTTGTCACGGGAGGTCTCCGGGAATGTTTCTTTAATTATATGCATGATGTTACGCATCTCCGGATAAGCCTCACCCATACATTTGCCTTCTTCCCGTACCTTCTCCACTGCCTGAATTTCTTTTGCCCGACCTACATATTCCGGATCTTTACGGGACAAGGTAAATTCAGCTAGTCCCAATGGATTGGAACGATATGACGAAGTTTCCCCTGATGGAATCAATTCGTCAGTGGTGGTCACCGGATCGTGAATCACAGACGCCACCTTCAGTATTAGATTATCAGTGAGTGCCACCATTGCCGGCCAGTCCTTAATATTCGGTCCGAATTTAATCTCTACTGACGGGTCTGCTTTTCCCACACCGTTGTAAATACGGTTTTCATAGATAGTACGGTCAAAGAAGTACTTAGGATTGCTGAAATTCACCTCTAAATCTGTTGCTGCCGTCAAATATCCCTTGTTGGCGGCTGTAGCCGCAATGGAACGGGCATCCATTAATGCCACAGAAGAAATCTGTCCGTTCTGAACCTTAGAGCCCTCTCTATTCGGAAAGTTTCTTGTAGAATGACGAATAGAGAATGCATTATGTGCAGGCGTATCTCCTGCACCAAAACACGGACCGCAGAATGCAGTCTTCACAATCGCACCGGTTGCAATCAAATCAGCAAGCTTACCATTCTTTGCTAATTCCATATAAATCGGAGTTGATGCCGGATACACACTTAAGGTAAATTCATCTGAGCCTATGCTGGCACCTCTCAAGATATCGGCAGCAGCACAGATATTTTCAAAACCACCTCCTGCACAGCCTGCAATGATTCCCTGATCCACATACAGCTTTCCGTCACGCACCTTATCCTTCAACGTAAAGTCAACCTTTCCGTCTAAGCTTACTAAAGCACGCTTCTCGCAATCCTCCAAAATATCCATAAGATTAGCATTCAGTTCCTCAATGGTATAGGTATTACTTGGATGGAACGGCATGGCAATCATCGGTTTAACCTTGCTCAAATCCACATAAACCATACCGTCATAGTAAGCGATATCTCCGGGAGCAAGCTCCTTGTAATCATCAACTCTTCCATGAATATCATAAAATTCCTTAATCCTGCTGTCCGTCTTCCATATAGAGGATAGGCAGGTGGTCTCCGTAGTCATTACGTCAATCCCAATCCGATAATCCGCACTCAGGCTGTCCACGCCCGGACCAACAAATTCCATTACCTTATTCTTAACATAACCGTTAGCAAAAACAGCTCCGATAATGGCAAGAGCGACATCCTGAGGACCTACTCCCGGCTCCGGCTTGCCATCCAGATAAATCCCCACAACCTCCGGCATTTTGACATCATAGGTCTGGCTAAGCAGCTGTTTTACCAGCTCTCCACCGCCTTCTCCGACTGCCATGGTACCAAGTGCACCATACCGGGTGTGCGAATCAGATCCAAGTATCATTGCACCACACTCTGCCAACATTTCTCTTGCGTATTGGTGAATGACAGCCTGATGAGGAGGCACATATACTCCTCCGTATTTCTTAGCACAGGTAAGACCAAACATGTGGTCATCCTCGTTAATTGTCCCTCCAACTGCACACAGAGAATTATGGCAGTTTGTCAAGACATAGGGTATAGGAAACTTCTCAAGACCAGACGCTCTTGCGGTCTGGATAATACCCACAAAAGTAATGTCATGGGAAGTCAATTTATCAAACTTAATCTGAAGCTTATCCATATTGCCAGAAGTATTATGTGCTTTCAAGATGTTGTAGGCTATTGTGTTCTTCGCCGCTTCCTCCTTTGAAACCACGCTGCCGGTCTTACTCCTTAACGACTCTTCCTGATTTGCACCGTCTTCAATAATGTCGGTGCCATTTACAAGATATGCACCACCTTCATATAACTTAATCACAAATTTGTCCTCCTTGCTCGCCTCTGAATAATTTCTTAACCGCCCATTATTGTAGCATAACCCATAAGACTTTTCAAGCCGGACAGCCTCCCTGTATCAAATCGATAATCTCTCGTCAGACATTAAACCAAATCTCATTTCGCTGCAAAATTACTTTACCCGCTAATAATGATAGGATTTCTTCGCCCTTTTCAATGAGGAAAGCCATTGGGAACCGGAGTACTTATGTCCTGGAAAGTCCTTGTCGGCCTTTAAAAAATAGCGATATCCACCGTTTGCATCATCCCATGTTGCGTCCACATTGTACCAGACCTTTCCAATCTTTACCATATTCCAAGCATGATTCTTCCCCTTAACGTAAACACAAGGAATCCGCATCTCCTGCATTATACGCTGAAAGGCAAGGGCATAGGTCATACAAATTCCCCGCCCCTTGGTGAATGCATAATAGGGACTGTAATACCGCTCATCATACTTCATATGACTGAGCAGATAGTCATATGCTTTCTTAATCCTCTCCACTCTTCTCCCTCTGCGGCAGCTTCTGGCAATTGCTTTCACCCTCTTGGCTATTCTTTTCTCCTGCTTCACCGTAGTGAGATAATGAAACTGAAAAGAAACAAACCTATCTCTTGTACCACATATAGACACACAGGTTCCCGATATAATTCCCATCAAATACCCATTCTTTGCCGCCAACTTATCCATAAACGTAGCGTATACAGATGATTTCCTATGATATCGCTCAAAATCCTCTGCGATTCCCGGATAATAGAATGCAAAATAGGACTGATGCCTCTCCATTCCTGCCAGCAATTCTGTAATCAATTCCTTCTCGCTGTCTACTCTGACAACTTCCTCCGGCAACTGCACTTCACCTGCATATACAATTTTCATTGTGGGTGCCGGAAACATCATAAGCGTAAACAGGAAAAATATAAGTCCTGCAAACCATTTCCAGCGCCTCCAGTGTACAAAAAATAAATTCATCATAACCACATCCCTCCATATCTGTATTTCAAAATCCCGGCAAACTGCAGCTTCCAGTCAACTGCATACACCTCAATATCAGCGGCTGAAATAAGCATATCATAGGGAGATGTCCCATAAACAGGATAGTGCAATGAATAATTTATCCCAAAATATTCACTAAAAAAACCGCTGCAAACCCACAGCGGTCTTCTTCCCTGTCTATGTCTGTATATCCTCAGGCCTGACTCCCAGATACACACATAACTGTAAAAATTCTTCTGCCATCAGATCCTTTTTCCCATCTGACAATTCCCTTATATTGATTCCCGTATCACTCTCTACCTGCTCCACCGATATACTTCGACTCATCATATAATCTAATAAGTACTTCTCCGCTTTCATTCATTATTCCTCCTTTATTCTACTTGTGATGGAATATTTTAGTAATACTCTATATTATATTCTATTTAAAATAGAATATCAATTAATTTTTTCATTTTACCGGAAAATTTATTGACATCAAAAATCAATTACTATAAGATAAAGAAAACACAAACAGAGAAATGGAGAACACGATGAACAACCCGAATCTTGGCAGAATGCTCCGCTATTACAGAAAGGCAAATTCCTTTTCTGTTCAGCAGGTAGTGAACAAAATGAAAAACGAATACGAGATTTCACTTTCTCCGAAAACCATCTACGGCTGGGAGAATGGGCAGAATCAACCCTCTGCAGATAACCTTTTAGTTCTTTGCAAAATGTATAAGATTAACAATATATTGGATTCACTCGGATATGAAGGCAGTCCCGAACAGGCCCCACTGATTCTAAGTCCTGAAGAAAGAGAAATCATCATCAAATATCGCTCCCGCAAATATTTCAATTCCGCAATTCGCAAATTACTGGATATCGAAGAATAAAGCAGCTAGACAGCTGCTTTATTTTTATCCTGAATCAGACAAAACTAACTTATCCCTCTTTTTACATCATCGACAGACTTTCCTAAGTTATTTTTTAAATGGTTCATTCAGCATATCACAGCCATCCAGCACAAAGCGTCCGTCACGAATAATTGCCCTTTGGGTTCCGTCAGCATGAATGCTGGTAATCTCGGCAATCTCATCATAGGGAATCGTGATATCTGTATGACAATTAAAATAAGCCCTATCCTCATCCTCCTCCCGCAACAGGGAGCACTCGTTATCCTTTGCCACAATCTCCTTACCATCTGGATTAAATAGCCGGATTTCTTCACTATGGCTGTAACAGGTATCTCCCACTGCAAAATGCGGTCCCATTTTCTCTACAATCAGAATCGGCAGCTTATATACAATATCATAAGCATTTGCCATCACATAGGCCGTAGTATTCGTTCCGATGGCAAACTCCCCAATAGGCAGCGTGTCCCGGTTAAACAGCACATTTTCTTTAATATAAGCTCGATTTTCCTCTAAAGCTTCAAAATTGTCACAGGTATAATCCGTCACCATACCGTCTTTAAAGGTTAACATAAGATTGTTAAACTTCAAATCATTTAAATACACCTCCGATACATTTAGGGTTCCTTCCGTACCGGTAAGCTTAGGCGAAGTAAATACCTCTCCCACCGGAATATTCACATCCGCAGTACAGTTTTCAAAATTCGTCTCCTTATCCGGACACTTCAGGTCGTGCATCATCACCAGCATATCTGTTTTGTTTGTACCCTTTCCCAGCACATGAACGCTCTCAGCGAGGTCCAGCTCATCTATAATAATCTGCTGTACCCTTTTATATTCGTCGTTATCAAGAGTATTTACCTTGACCGTTTCTGCAAAAATTTCCTCAAACTGTCCACCGATTTCCGGCACCGGATAAGCAATAATGGTAAAGCTGTATTCACTCTGTGGAATAAATTCGTTGACAATCTTTGCACTCTCCGAGGATACCCAGACAGAGAGCTTCTGCTGTTTTTCACTGAGTTTAAGATTTTCCGGCTTATTCACCGGTTCAAAAGGCTTCTCACCAAACACCTCGACCACCGCTGGACCGGCATAAGCTTTCGCAAGCTGTCTCCGGCTTTCATAGGCATTTCTAAGAATTGCCGTTTTGTGCTCCGCAAAAGCCCGGTCCAGAAACAATGCATCATCTCCCCGATGGTCATATTCATACTGCTTATTGGCAGCAGTTCCCGCATATCCCGGCTTCATTGTCTGCCTGCGGTTCACTCTTGCAATCGGAGCACGATAAATCACCGGCGTAAGACCCATTTTTTCAAACTGTAAAATAGCTGCCCTTATCATTCTTTCCTGTCCGATAAAATAACGGATATTAACCGTCTTCTTCTTTGACAGGTCAATTCCGGCTATCCGAAATCCCTCCTCATATCCATGAGTATAGGTATACGCCATGGCCTCGATTTCCCTATCCTCCAAGGAATTTAAAAACTCTGCCAGCTGGATTTCATTGTCCGTAATATATTCCCCGTAGTAAAACAGATACCGTATATCCGTCAAATCACTATTCATAATAATATTCGTTGCAAAATCAAGTTCCGGATCTAATATTTCTCTGGTACGATAATCAATAACAGGCTCCGCATAATCACTAACAAAATAGTAAATAGCATCTGATATTTGCTTTTTCGTTGGAACACCGGTCTCAAACAGGCACAGAATCTCCACGAACAGCTCTGCATGTATCGTAAGCTCAAACAGCCGCTGCTCTACAGCATAGATAATATCACCTCGAATTTCGGCATACAAAAAGCTAAGCAACTGTCCCATTTCCTCTCCAAGGCTTTTCACTGCAAAAGCCGGATTGGCATAGCTTATGTCATAGTTTCCGCCCTCTTCCAAAATGTCACTGTACAGTCTGGTATTATAATCCCGCATCTCCTCAAAGGACATATCTTTTAAATCTTTTGCAGCTGCCCTTTCCCTCAGCTCGTCCATCATCAGCACAAACTTGGCTGTTCTCCTGAAATAGTCCAAAAACGGCTCTTCAATATCGGTATCTCCCGCTAAAAAAGTATGAATCCGCTGCATAGCGAGCTCATACCTTTCCATTACACGCTCATTCTCTTCCTTAAATAATTCACTATAATCCAATTTCATTCCTCTTTTCTTTTTCATTTTGCCAGACACCTACAGTATCCAGCCCGCCACATAAAATATAATCGTAATCAGCATCGGAAACCCATTGATTACCAGCGCAGCCCGTTTGAGAGACAGTCCGCCCTCCTCCGTCTTCCATGCGGCAACACAAAAACCGATACCTGCTATAGCTGACATCAGTGCTCCGATACCCAGCAGACCTACCACAGCAGGTCCTTTTCCCCCATACAGATAGGAGATAACCACAGCACCAATCAGACAAAGAACTGCCACAGTCCCCAGAATACAGGACACAATGGCATCCACACTGACACTCTTTAAACGGTAAGCACTATCTCTCAGCATTTCTTTCTCTCCTCCTGTTCACCAGCAACAGTATATAGTATACCCAGAAACCAAATAATCCACCAACAGTATTTAAAATCAAATCATCTACGTCAAATACTCCCACCTTTGCCACCAGCTGCAAAAGCTCCACAGACAGACTAAACAGCAAAGTATACAGTACTGCCTGATACCACCGCACCTTTTTGTTCACTACCCAGCGGATAAGTGCACCAAAGGGCATAAAGGCTGCCACATTGCCAATTAGATTGACCACCACACTATAAAAGTCAATGTAATTGCGGTATTTGATAAAGCGTATAATTTCCCTGAAGGGTATCAGATTATAGCGGAAATCAATATACTTATTCCCTCTTCCAAATCCGTCACTGAGCAACAGAAAATATACCAGTATAATCATATATATTCCAAAGCAAATCCGTGACAGGACCCGTATAATATCACGTTTTCTTACGTTAGGATTTTTCATTTTTTATTCCATTTCTATCCTTATTCTAGCATCTCTAGCCCTGTAATGGTAACCGGTATAGCTTCCGTCCTTGATAAAACAATATGGTCATCACCGGTTTGGGCGACACAAAGCATAGTCCCATTCTCAATTTCCCTCAATGGTACACTAAGCGTTTGATAATTCACATAAGTGGTTTCTATCGATTTATCATCTATGCAGACTTCAGAAAACTCGTTAAATCCACTGCCGTAAATAAGAACCTGATCCTCTAAAACCTCATAGTCACTGACATAGATATCTCTAAGTCCCAGCCTCATATCCGTCTGCAAGAACGGATTACTCTGGTCAAAGGCATAATTTTCTCCGTATAATGTATCATATTCCAACAATTCCAATTTATGCAGGTAATCCTCCTGATTGGCACTTTGCATATATTTACTGTGAAAATGCTGCATCAGACCTCCCTCTATTCCCAGATGATTAAAGATATAGGTGCTTGCCTGATATGCCATCATATCCTTATGCTCAGACTCCAGACCGATATTATCCCACATAACCCATTCGGTCTGATAAAGAGAAATCTGCTCCAAATCTTCCTGTTCCAGACTTAGGCTGGGCAGATGATCACCATACATAAATACCACTGTAGGTTCCCCCAGCTTCTCTAACTTGTAAAGCAGCGAAGCAACCATGTTATCCGTCTCCCGGCACATATTAATATAATAAGTCCATGCTGCCCTTTTTTCCTCATCGCCTGCATGCCGACCCTCAAAATGACTGGTAATGTCCGTGAGGGTATGAGTGTATTTTTTCGGATATCGCCCATGTGCCTGTACCGAAATTGTTGTAATATAATCTCTTCCCTCCGTCTGCTCCATTCGTTCCAGCATAATATCGTCCAGCACATCATCCTTCGCCCAGCCTCGTGGAGTATAGTTGAGCATATACATATGCTCCATTCCTGCAAACACATCAAAGCCCAGATTGGAATAATCTATATATCGCTCATAAAATGTTGCATCATTATTGTGAAAACCTGCTGTAGCATATCCCAGGCGCTTCAAATCATATGCCATGCTGTCACAGCTTTTCTCTGTCATAATTGTCTTAAACGGATATTCTCCCGCGCCAAAATACTTGGTGCTCATTCCTGTCTGTACCTCAAATTCCGTATTTGCTGTTCCCGCTCCCACTGCCGGTACAGTAAATAGACCGGAGGAATAATTCTCTTTGAGCTTTGTCAGCATAGGCATCGGATCTTCCGATACATAAAAATCCTTCATATATTTGACATCAAAAATCGACTCTAACTGAATAATAATGATATTGGGATACTCGGAAGTTGCCTTTATATCCTGCTCCGGTATTTCAATAGCATCCGTCTCATCCATTCCGCTTTGCGGAACATCCGATATAATACCTTTATCATACTCCAAATCCTCCACTATGGATTCAATAGCAGCTTCACTATAATCACTCGGCTTTGCTATACCCACATCAATAATACTGTTAGAAAAGCAGTATGCAAATCCGTAATCATTGTATGCATATGCGAGATTACCAAAGTTGTCCGAAACAGTCTGAGTTTCCACTGCTACCTTGGTCAAAGTGACAATCAGGATCAGACACATGCACACGTAAGCGGAGGCACGAAGCGGATGTCTCTTACTTTCAAGCTTAGGCAGCCGGATATACAAATATATCAGCAGACCAATTACAAATACAATACCGACTGCGCTCAGTACCATCTGCCACTTGGTTAGATACTTGTCCAGCATAGTCATAATGTTCCGAATCATTAACACATCAATGGCTGAAAAAGGCGTTGTTCTGAAGCACAGCACAATAAAATTGGCAAATGCAGAGATTATCCATATGGCACACACAAATACAGTGGCAAACACTCTCCTCTTTGCAAAAAGTACTAACGACAACGTGACAAAAATAATAAAAGCATTGTACAAAAATACCACTGGTGACTTTCCCACAAATATAATTGCCTTTATCAATGAGTGCCGGCTTAGTGTTTCCAGAGTCAGATTTAAGATACACGCCAAAAGCAGATAGCCTACAAAAGGAATCTTAATTACCCTTCCCACTGGTTCAAGCCTCTTCCTCATCGCAATAAATATATTTTTGAATTTATCTAGCAAATTTTTCATGATTATTATCTTCCATTATCCTTAGCTATCCGGAACTCCTGCTTCAGATAGTCATCACATCGTAACAATATAAACGCAAATAGTGTAACGTAAAAAATAAAAAAAAACAATAGGCTTCACAAAATTTTAAGATTCCCCATCAGTACTGATATAATGCCCTTAGGATAAAAACGCAGGAAAGCTTCCTTTTCACGAAACCTTATACTGACTGTTATACAGCTCTGCGTAAAATCCACCTTTGTCCAGCAGTTCTTCATGGCTTCCCTGCTCTATGATATCTCCGTCCTTCATCACCAGAATCACATCTGCCTCCTTAATAGTTGACAGGCGATGTGCCACTACAAAGCTTGTTCTTCCCTTCATCATCTTGGCAAAAGCATTCTGTACCCGGATTTCCGTACGGGTATCAATGGAAGATGTTGCCTCATCCAATATCAGCATTGGAGGAATCTCCAGCATAACCCTTGCAATACATAAAAGCTGCTTCTGTCCCTGAGACAGATTTCCTCCATCCTCTCCAATCACCGTATCATAGCCCAAAGGCATACGCTTAATAAAGCTATGGGCATGGCAAGCCTTTGCCACCTCTATAATTTCCTCACTGGATGCATCCGGCTTTCCGTAAGCTATATTTTCTGCAATGGTCCCTGATTTAAGCCATGTCTCCTGTAACACCATTCCATAGTTGTCGCGCAGGCTGTCTCTGGTAATCTTATAAATACTGGTTCCATTAATAGCGATAGCTCCGTCATCAATATCATAAAATCTCATCAACAGATTAATCAGAGTGGATTTACCACAGCCTGTAGGTCCCACTATCGCTACACGCTGCCCCTTCTTAACCTCCAGATTTAAATCTTTGATCAGCGGTTTTTCTTTATCATACGAAAATGCCACATGCTTTAAGGATATGTCACTCCTCTTTGCCGTTTCCTCTCTGTGAAGCACTTTTGCATCCTCCGGGTCCAGCTCCTCTACCGGTTCGTCCAGCAGTTCAAATACTCTGGCCGCACAGGCAATGGCATTTTGTACCTCGGTAATAACACCGGATATCTCATTAAACGGTTTTGTATATTGGTTGGCATAGCTCAAAAAACAGGATAATTGCCCAACGGTTATCCCCCCTCTTACTGTGATAAATGCCCCTACAATTCCCACTCCGGCATACACCAGACTGTTGACAAAACGTGTTGCCGGATTGGTGAGTGAGGAAAAAAAGATAGCTCGCAGACTATATACCGACAACTCCTCATTAATTTTATCAAAGCGGCGTATAGCATCATCCTCATACCCAAATGCCTGCACAATCTTCTGGTTTCCCACCATTTCATCCACCAGTGCAGTCATATCTCCCCTGCACTCAGACTGCAGACGAAACATAGAATAGGTTTTCCCTGCAATAAAGCTTGCCACAAACAGCGATACAGGCGTGATCAGCACCACAACCAGTGTAATCTTCCAGTTAATTGTCAGCATAAATAACAGTGTTCCGAATATTGTGATCACACCGGTAAAAAGCTGGGTAAATCCCATCAAAAGCCCCTCTGAAAACTGATCTACATCATTAACCACACGGGATACCACTTCGCCGTACTGCCTCGCATCAATATATTTGAGTGGAAGACGATTCAGCCGCCCAAAAACCTGTGTGCGGATATCCCTTACCACATCATAGGTAATCTTGTTATTGCTGAGACTCATCAACCACTGGGTCAACGCCGTAATACAGACTACAACAGCAAATTTTATCAGAAGCGGTTTAAGCGCCGCAAAATCAACCCGTCCCATATCGATAATAAGGTCAATAGCATCACCTGTGATAATAGGTGCATAGAGTGTTGTCATCACCGTCAGCAAAGCAAACAATAGTGACATCCAGACAAAGGTCCGATATGGCCGAATAAATGTAAACACTCTTTTAATTGTATCTCTCTGCCCCTCTTTAATCTTCTTATCTCTATTCGCCATTTCTTCTGCCTCTCTTTTTTCTGTTCTTTTTCCTCCCTGATTTAACGGATTTTTCTGTCTCTTCTGCCACCGTTTTTTCCTGATTATCATCCTGTGATTTTACAATCTCCCGGTAAACCTCACATTTCCTCATCAATTCCTCATGAGTTCCAATCCCCGCCATCGCCCCGTCCTCTAAGACAATAATCTGATCCGCCTGCTTGATGGTAGAGGCACGCTGAGAAACAATGAATACCGTCATTCCCCTTGTTTCCTCCCGGATTGCCTTTCTAAGCCTTGCATCCGTGGCAAAATCCAGTGCCGATGCAGAATCATCTAAAATTAAAATCTCCGGTTCCCTCACCAGCGCTCTGGCAATAGTAAGACGCTGTCTCTGTCCTCCGGAAAGGTTCTTTCCTCCCTGTAAAATCTGTTCCTCCAATCCGTTTTTTTTGCTGGCAACCACATCTGTTCCCTGTGCTATGGCAACGGCGCGCTCCATTTCCTCCACCGTGGCATCATCCTTTCCCCAGCGGAGATTATCAGCTATCGTTCCATTAAATAGTACCGCCTTTTGCGGCACAATTCCGATTCTGTCTCTAAGCTGATGAAAAGAGTACTTCTTTACATTGACCTGATCAACCAGCACCTCACCGGAGGACACGTCGTAAAATCTCGGAATCAGATTCACCAAGGTAGTCTTACCGCTTCCGGTACCACCGATAATCCCTATGGTCTGCCCTTCCTTAGCTGTAAAAGAAATATCTCTTAGTGCCGGCTCCTTGGAATCCTTATATGCAAAGGTAACCTTATTAAACACTACCTTTTTCTTATCCCTAGCTAAATCTACTCCTGTAGGATGCTCCAGCACCGAAGGCGCTACAGCAAAAACCTCACCCACACGTTTGGAGCAGGCAGCCGCCTTGGTAAGCAGTATAATCAAATTTGCAAGCTTTACCAGCTCCACCAAAATCTGAGACATATAGTTGACAAGGGCAATAACCTCTCCCTGTGTCAGGTTTCCCACATTTACCTGCAGTCCACCAATCCAGATTATTGCAATAATTGCAGCATTTACAATGATATAGGTGACCGGATTCATCATCGCAGATATCCTTCCCACAAAGGTCTGCAGCCGAAGCAGCTCATCACTTCCCTCACTGTAATCCCTGTTTTCATCCTCCTGACGGCAGAATGCACGGATCACTCTTGCTCCAGCAAGATTTTCTCTTGTCATCAACAGAACATGGTCCAATGCCTTTTGTACCTTCTGATACAGCGGTATGGAATAGAACATGATTCCAAATACCACAACAGACAGCAGCGGAATGGCAACCACAAAAACCAGCGCCGCCTTCACATCCACTGCAAACGCCATAATCATCGCCCCGAAAACAATAAAGGGTGAACGGAGAAACAGACGAAGAAACATATTGACACCCGACTGTATCTGATTGATATCGTTGGTCATTCTCGTTATTAATGTCGAGGTTCCCACCTCATCAATTTCCATATATGACAGCGCATTGATATGGGAAAACAAATCCTTTCTGACACGCTTTCCAAACCCGACAGAAGCCTTTGCTGCAAAATACTGGGCCGTAATAGAACAAGTCAGCCCGACAACTGCCAGTAGCAGCAAAACTCCCCCCATCCTTAAAATATATCCATTATCTGCATTTTTAATTCCGGTATCTACAATTGCCGCCATAACTAACGGCACAAATAACTCAAAGCTCGCCTCCAGCATTTTAAACAGCGGAGCAATGATACTCTCTTTTTTATATTCCTTTAAATAATCGGTAATCTTAAACATATCCGCTCCTTCTATAAATTATGGCTCACCGGATTCACAGGTCTGTTCTCTTTGCCTGAAATCATCATGTTCAGTCTAAATTCTCCGCACGCTTTAACAGGCTTCGCAAAAACCGTCCTACCTCCACCCATGCCTCCCGTGCCTCAGGATACAAAATCAGCCCCATCTGAAATACATGGAACATTCCCCGGTACATATGCTCCTTTACTAAAACCCCCGCTTCCCTTGCCTTTTTCGCCACCTTCAATGTATCGCTCAACAGCATTTCGTATTCCCCCACCTGCATAAGCATAGGCGGAAATCCCTGAAAATCCCCATTTATCGGCGAAATATATGGATATTCCGGATTCCAGCTGCCGTAATATCCCTCCTTGTAAACCAATGTGTCAGTGGAGCCACCAAACATCGGGTCTACATCAAAATTTTCTGCATAGGATTCACCGCTTTTTGTCAGGTCTGTCCACGCAGACATGGTGACAATCCCTGCCGGCATTGGCAGACCTCTGTCCCGCAGATAGAGACACAGCGCAAGAGCAAGACCTCCTCCCGCAGAATCTCCAGCCACAAATGTCCTTGCCATGTCATATCCCTTTTCCAAAATCCACCGGTAAGCCGCCACCGCATCCTCTAAAGCAGCAGGAAACGGATATTCCGGAGCCACCCGGTAGTCAATAGTTAATACATCTAACCCTTTACTCACCTCATTGTAGAGCGCGGCCATATCCCGATAGGTATTGTGTAGCCTTCCATAATAACCACCGCCGTGAAGCTGTAATATTATGCCCGGCAGCCGCCTTTCTTCCTTTTGTGCTGACTGCTTTAACTCCTCTCTTTTGGATTGTATGCGATCCTGCTGTAACTGTTGATTCTGTTTCTCCGAAATCAGTTCCATCGTAAAATTCTGTAATTCAATAACAGAATGGTTCAGATGTCCCGGACAATCCCATTTCTTTTCTCTCTCATTCAATTTCCTGCGAAGCTCGCCGCTTTGTGCCTTAGCTCCAATCCCTGGAAAGTGATTCGCAATCCGTACCATTCGTCTTGCGGTCCTTCCCCTGATACTCACCTTTTCAGCCATATTGATAGAACCTCTTATCATAAGATTGTCGTAGAAATACCATTACTACTTTACATATGGAATCTCCTCTTTAGCTCTCTTGCCATTTCACGGTCACCAAATATAATGGTTCCCAGAAGATAGACTCCCGTCACACCTGCACAAATCACTGGAAGTACTACATTTGCAATCCTGCCGGCAAAATACAGACTGATAATCCCCACACTGCAAAGAGCAATCAGCAATAGCAACAGTGTATAGCTGTACCAGTGCTGCCGATTTAACATCATCAGAAAAAATACAATAGCATCTCCAAACAGGATCACGCCTGGAATTGCCCATTGGAGTGCCCAACCAGTCATTCCGGTAAAATAGTCTATTCCAAACAGCAAAAGCATGGTCAGAATAAGCTGCAATCCAATCTTTGCCGCATAGCCCGCATCATGGTGAATCCAATAAACCATGGAAATATAAATATAGATCATCGCTACACCGCTGATTCCCGACCACCAAAAATTCGGCGTAGTAAAATGGTTAATCACCAAAAGACTGATTTCTGCCAGAATAAATAAAAACAGAATCAGTCGCATAACAAAATAAAGGCGTTTTGTCCGCTTCCTTACATCCGGATAGGGAGCTCCCTTCCCGATAAATTCGCTTAAATCTTCTGTCTCCTCCTCTGTCATTTCATCCAGCACACTATGACAAAGAGGGCATACACCTGTATCGTCATATACCAAAACATCACAATTCCTGCATTTATTCATACTCCGTTCCTCTTACTTCCGTAACTAATTTTGCTCTGTAAACTCCGCTTGCTGCGATAGCCGCCAAGTGCTATCCCCCACACCTGATCCACTATTCATAGTATGCCCCATTACTCTCGATAGCCACCGTTACTCCGTCCCGTGCAATAGTTTGGAAAAACTGCTTCTGTATGGAAAGGTCAATCAATACCGAACTGAAGGTAAACGTCAATACACCCTTATAGGAGCAGATTCCGCCTTTCATATTCTGTCCCTTAGACATGGACAGTGTCACATAAAAATGCTCCACATACCTGTTATATGGTTCCTTCAGTTCAATATTTCCAATATTGGTAACCGTAGCGGAGGTCGCCTTTGCCGATACCCCGTAAACCCTTTTCATCACAAAATTTTTAATCACAAGCGGTACTGCCCTAAGAATCCAGTTCTTTTCATTAGATACATTATAGGACATGATATTGTTGAGGTTCTCCGGTGTAATCTGTTCCTTTAAATCTTTTGCCACAATTTCTAATACCTCTGCAAAGGAATAGCTGTCCTTTTCCGGTCGGAATGTAGCATATACCATCGCAAAGAAATTCTTAAGCGTATGGGAATCATAATACGGTCTCAAATTCACCGGTACACAGCATCTAATGGGAACCTTAGATGGACTTCCTTTTAAATATTCGCGATAAACCGAATATACAAATGTACCCACTAAATACTGATTAATGGTAACCCCATACTTTTTAGCTGCCGCCTTCAGCTGTTCTACTGGCATGTAGCCGTGTACCACACCCATTTCTCCCTTCGACAGCCTCTCTCCGAGCAGAGTGACTGCCCGTTCAGATTTATATACTTTCCCATGCCCTTTTTTGAAGTTCTTTACATAGCTGTCCTCCTTGTCCAGAAAAACACCGGAGGAAATTTTATCTTTGTCCAGCTTTAGTAGCTCAGGATACCGCAAACGGAGATATTGGTACACCAGCTCCTTTAGGAAAGTAATCCCTCCCGCACCGTCGGCTAAAGCATGGAACACCTCCAGATTAATCCTGCATTTATAGTAGGTAACCCGAAACATATATTGATTATTCCTGCTCTTGTCAATATACGCTCCCGGATGGGAATACTCCTCTCTGACAATAGGTGCCGGTCTTGTATTCTCCTCAAAATAGTACCAGAACACGCCCATCCGCAGCCGCATACGGAACACCGAAAACTGTGGCAATATACGATTTATAGCCTCCTGTAAAAGCACCCTGTCAATCTCCTCTGTCAGCGTGACCGATATGCGATACACATTTGTCATATCCTCCGTCGCAATAACCGGAAATAGATTTGCCGTGTTATCCAGCTTATCCCATGCAAGCTGTTCTTTTCGAAGTGTTTTTGTATTTTGATCTGTCTCGTGTTTTTTACTCATCTTAATATTTATTCCCTGATTATTATTTTTTAATCTGCTGTCTTTGGTGAACCGCCGATCCGATTAGTCTCCTGTCATCTCAAACACCACTAGTTAGTATACTACATTCTTTTCATTTGGTAAACAATAGAAATTCTGCCGATTACTGCCTATAGCAAGAGGATGACCACATCTCTGCGGTCATCCTCTGCTTTTTACCATGCTTATCTATTCATTTTTGTCCTTTTTCTCAGGGTTGAATCCAGAATTTTCTTACGGATACGAATATGCTCCGGTGTAATTTCCAAAAGCTCATCCGTATCAATAAACTCCAATGCCTGTTCCAGACTCAATATCCTTGGCGGTGTCAGCTTTAGCGCCTCGTCCGCACCGGATGAACGGGTATTGGTCAGATGTTTCGCCTTACACACATTAATTTCAATGTCCTCTACCTTACCGGTTTGACCGATTACCATTCCGGCATACACCATCTCCCCGGCTCCAATAAACAAAGTCCCCCTATCCTGTGCATTGTAAAGACCATAGGTAATGGAGGTTCCTGTCTCAAAGGCAATCAGTGACCCCTGGCTTCGATAATTCATATCACCCTTATATGGGGCATATCCGTCATAAATGGTATTGATAATACCTGTCCCCTTCGTGGAGGTCATAAAATCACCTCGAAAGCCAATAAGCCCTCTGGCCGGAATGCTAAACTCCAGCCGCACCGTACCGTCATGGGCAGGTGTCATAGCCTGCAGTTCACCCTTGCGCTCATTCAGCATACTGATTATCGTCCCCGAAAATTCCTCCGGCACATCAATGTAGGCAATCTCCATTGGCTCTAATTTCTTTCCATTTTCGTCCTGCCGGTAAATCACCTCCGCCTTACTGACTGCAAACTCATATCCCTCACGGCGCATATTCTCTATCAATACAGACAAATGCAGCTCTCCTCTTCCGGAAACCTTATAGGTATCCGTCCCCTCTGTTTCCTCTACTCTCAAAGAGACATCGGTATTCAATTCTCTGAAAAGACGGTCACGCAGATGTCTGGAGGTGACAAATTTCCCCTCTTTTCCCGCCAACGGAGAATCATTCACCATGAAATTCATGGAAATAGTAGGCTCGGAAATCTTTTGAAACGGAATCGGCTGCGGATTATCTACTGAACAGAGTGTATCTCCGATATGGATATCTGCAATACCGGAAATAGCCACAATCGAGCCTATACCTGCCTCCTGCACCTCTATCTTATTCAGACCTTCAAACTCATACAGCTTACCGATTTTTACCTTTTTACACTTAGTCTCATCATGAGCGTTTACCAAAAGCACCTCCTGATTAAGCTTAAGTGTTCCATTGTCAATTTTACCTACACCGATACGTCCCACATATTCATTGTAATCAATGGTGGAAATCAACACCTGGGTATCAGCCTCCGGGTCTCCCTCTGGAGCCGGAATATAATCAATGATTGTCTCAAACAGCGGTGCCATGTCAACAGCCTCCTCTGTCATGCTCCTTTTAGCAACACCATCCTTGGCAGAAGCATAGACAAATGGACAATCCAGCTGCTCATCACTGGCCTCAAGGTCAAGCAAAAGCTCTAGTACCTCTTCCTCCACCTCTTCCACTCTCGCCTCCGGCCGGTCAATTTTGTTGACACAGACAATCACATGAAGATTTAACTCCAATGCCTTTTTCAATACAAATTTTGTCTGCGGCATGGCGCCCTCAAAGGCATCTACCACCAAGACTACTCCATTCACCATTTTAAGGACACGTTCTACCTCTCCACCAAAATCCGCATGTCCCGGTGTATCGATAATATTAATCTTTGTCCCCTTGTAATCCACCGCTGTATTCTTAGAAAGAATCGTGATTCCCCTCTCCCTTTCTATATCATTGGAATCCATAATGCGCTCTTCCACTTCCTGATTTTCTCTGAAAACACCGCTCTGCTTTAACAATTCATCCACTAAAGTAGTCTTACCATGGTCAACATGGGCAATAATCGCTATATTGCGGATAGTATCTCTCGAAATTTTCATATTCTCCTCCTTAACGCTTCTGTTATATGAGTTACGCCGGCTTATCCCTGCGATAAACAACATTATATGCTTTTAAAACGCGACTACAAGTGTAGCACAAAGCCCTCAAGGTTTCAAGAACATTTGTAAAAAGACTCCTGTTTTGATGACGCCTCCTCTTACACTCGGCAAAGAGAGAGAAAATTATTCCCATACAAATAGAATCAGCAAACTGACAAAACGACAGATAGCACAAGCTATCTGCCGCTTTACATTTTTCTGTCGTTTTAAATTACCAAAATTCTATATCCGACATATAGAAGACTCAGTCTCTCCTATATTTGTCTCTGTCTTCCTCGGTAATCTCACGGATTACCCTGCAGGGATTACCTGCTGCCACAACGCCGGAAGGAATATCCTTGGTTACTACGCTTCCTCCGCCGATTACCACGCCATCTCCAATGGTAACTCCCGGAAGCACCACTACGTTACCGCCAAACCAGACATTATTGCCAACAGTAATCGGCCATGCGATTTCCAGACCCTGATTGCGCTGTTCCACATCCAAAGGATGTCCCGCCGTATAAAAACCACAATTGGGAGCAATGAAACAGTTATCTCCAAAAGTCACCTTTGCACCGTCCAGAATGACTAGATTATGATTGGCATAAAAATTCTCGCCAATTTCAATATTATAGCCATAGTCACACCAGAAATTCTGCTCAATCAGGAAAGAATCTCCGGTTTTGGCAAACATCTTTTTGATAAGCTTCTTTCTATCGGCCTCCTGAGAGGGCATCAAACGATTATATTCTGCACACAAATCCTTACAAGCGATACGTTCTCTTCCAAGCTCTTCGTCATAATTGGCATCATAGAGCATACCCGCCATTGCTTTCTCCTTTTCTGTCATGCATTTTCCCTCCTTCTGCCATTATTCCGCTCAGTATCCTGTCCCGGCACTTATCTGCATTACTTCCCTGCGTCTGACTGCTTCTTTGAAGTCTTCTTTGCCGCCGTACTCTTACTCTTAGCTGCGGGCTTCTTTGCTGACTTTGAATCCACATAATCATACTTAAATACACATACCGAAAGTGGTGGCAAATGCATGGTAATAGAATGTTTCCGACCATCCCAAGGCTCATTGGATGCCTTAATCGGCGTTGCATTCAAACGATTCTGACCACCAAACTCCTCTGCATCGGAATTTAAAATCTCTGTATATTTACCGGAGCATGGAACACCTACAATAAATCCGTCTCTATCCACCGGCGTAAAGTTACATACATACAACAGCTGATCCTTTGCAGTTGAGCCGCGGCGGATAAAGGAAATAATGCTGCTCTGTGGATCATCACAGTTAATCCACTCAAATCCCATCTGGTCCTGATCGTTATAATAAAGGGCATCATAATCATGATACAGTTTATTTAACGCCTTCACATAATTCTGCATTCCCTTGTGACTCGCCCCGTCCTCACCGTCTAGCAGGAACCAGTCAAGACTTCTCTCCTCACTCCACTCGCGGAGCTGTGCAAATTCCTGTCCCATAAACAAAAGCTTTTTGCCTGGGTGACCATACATAAAGCCATACGCCGTACGCAGATTGGCAAATTTGTCGTCATGCAGTCCCGGCATCTTATTAATCATGGAACATTTCAAATGAACAACCTCATCATGGGAGATTACCAAAACAAAATTCTCTGAGTATGCATACATTAAGCTAAAGGTCAGACGATTATGATTAAATTGTCTGAAATATGGATCCAGCTTCATATACTCAAGAAAATCATTCATCCAGCCCATATTCCATTTAAACAGAAATCCGAGACCGTCCATGGAAACCGGTGCCGTAACACCCGCCCATGCAGTAGATTCCTCCGCAATGACAAACACTCCCGGCTGCTGTTCCTCAATAGTCTTGTTCAACTTCATCAACAGCTTAATCGCATCATAATTCTCATTACCGCCGTCCTCATTTGGCAGCCAATTACCATCCTGCTTGCCATAGTCTAGATACAGCATAGAGGCCACTGCATCTACACGGAGAGCATCAACGTGATACTCCTTTGCCCAAAACAGCGCATTGGCAATCAGGAAGTTTGATACCTCATTTCTTCCAAAATCAAATATATAGGTTCCCCAGTCAGGGTGTTCCCCTCTTCTTGTATCTGGATGTTCAAACAATGGCATACCGTCAAACTTACCCAAACCATATGCATCTCTTGGGAAATGCGCCGGAACCCAGTCAAGAATAATACTGATGCCATTCTTATGCATATAATCCACAAAGTACATAAAGTCCTCCGGGTCTCCGTATCTTCTAGTCGGGGCATAATAACCTGTTACCTGATACCCCCATGAGCCGTCAAATGGATACTCTGCAATTCCCATCAGCTCAATATGTGTATATCCCATATCCTTTACATAGTCCGCCACCATAGGCGCCAGGTCACGATAGGAAAAGAATCCGTTTTCGTCATCCTCTGCCCTTTTCTTCCATGAACCCAAATGCATCTCGTAGATCGCCATAGGCTTTCTCATCGCCTCGGTTCTAGTCACCTTGCTACGATTCTCCATCCATACGCTGTCCTTCCAGCGATATTTGGTAATATCCTTTACTACAGAAGCATTATCCGGTCGGAACTGTGAACAGTTTCCAAAAGGGTCTGCCTTAAAGATTTCCTCTCCATAACGTGTCAGAATATTAAATTTGTAAACGGCATCCTCTCCCACATCCGGAATAAACAGCTCATATATTCCCGAGGAGCCCAGTAAATGCATCGGATGGAGCGCACCATCCCACATATTAAAATCTCCCACAACAGAAACACGTCTTGCGTGAGGTGCCCATACCGCAAAATAAGTTCCTGATACACCGTCAATCTTCATCGGATGTGCACCCAGCTTCTTATATATTTCCCAGTGATTTCCCTCTGAAAACAAATAGATATCCATGGAACCAAGCTGGCTCTCAAAGCTATAAGGGTCCGCAGAAACTACAGTGGAACCATCCTGATAATTTGTCACCAGCCGATACTTATTTCCGGTAAATTTCTTCTTCGGAAGGTATAATGCATAAAATCCATTATCATCAATCTTTTCCATATTATATTCTGTCTTCCCTGTCGGCGCAATCACCTTACAGCTGACAGAATGTGGTTTAAATGCCGTTATCATCTGTCCATCACCATAATCATGATTACCAAGTAAATGCTTAGGCGCATTGAGTCGGCCTTCCATCAGTTCATCATAAAGTATCCAATTCATCCACTGTTCAATCTTTACGTTCATAATAACCTCCTCGTTCCTGCAAATATTTAGTCTTATATTACCACTTTTTGTTTCTTCTGTAAATAAAATCCGTTTTCCTTTCTAGACTTTTGTCTATTTTTAGGTTCCAGCACTGGTAATCAGTGATGGAATAACCGGATACCGGTAAATGCCATTACCATATCGTATTGATTACAGCATTCTATGACCAAATCGTCCCTTACTGAGCCCCCCGGCTGTGCAATATACTTAACACCGCTCTTATAGGCTCTTTCAATATTATCGGAGAATGGGAAAAAGGCATCAGAACCCAGAGTTACCTCCGTATTCCCATCCAGCCATAATCGTTTTTCCTCTCTGGTAAATACATCCGGCTTCACTTTAAACCGTTTCTGCCATTCACCCTCTCTTAATACATCCTCATACTCATCACCGATATATACATCTATCGCATTATCCCTGTCGGCACGCCCTAAGCCGTCCACAAACTGAAGCCCCAGCACCTTTGGTGATTGACGCAGATACCAGTTATCTGCCTTTTGACCTGCAAGTCTTGTACAGTGAATACGGGACTGCTGTCCTGCACCGATACCGATTGCCTGTCCACCCTTGACATAGCAAACCGAATTAGACTGTGTATATTTCAGGGTAATCAGAGAAATTTTGATATCCATCAGCGCAGATTCCGGCAAAAACTTATTCTGTGTTACAATATTGGATAGCAGGTCTGCATCCACATTTAACTCATTTCTGCCCTGCTCAAAGGTAATACCGTACACCTGCTTGCGCTCTAAATCCGCCGGCACATAATCTGCATCCATCTGTATGATATTATAATTCCCTTTTTTCTTCTCCATTAACAGCTTCATTGCCTCTTCAGTATATCCCGGCGCAATCACACCGTCTGACACCTCACGCTTAATTAACCTTGCCGTGTCCTCGTCACAGACATCTGAAAGTGCAATAAAATCCCCGAAGGAAGACATTCTGTCCGCACCTCTCGCCCTGGCATATGCACAGGCAAGCGGCGACAGCTCACCCAAATCATCTACCCAGTATATCTTTGCCATCTTATCATCTAACGGAAGTCCCACGGCATCTCCTGCCGGAGATACA
>CAMWYM010000008.1 GCA_947178475.1 uncultured Clostridium sp.
ATATATATGGGTTGAATGGCGGTATATATAAAGATATAGTTAATGTTAAAATAAATAATTGTATAAAAACCGGTAACTATAGCGGATATGTATATGGATTGCAGAACGGTACATATGAAAAAGCTGCTGAGGTTGCAATTGCGGATATCAAGGGAAATACTACTATTTATGGTGAGTATTATGCAAAGGTGGCGGAGGATCTTACAGTGACTCTTTCCGCCAACAGGGGTGTTAATTCGTGTTATCTATTATATAGCGGCAGCTGTGGGGGTGATATCACAGCTAACGCATCGGATATGGCGATTGCGTCATCTTTTTACGGTGCATATTCCAGTGTTGCATGCGGGGGCAATCTGGATATCACTCTTGATAACATAAAGTCAAGCTCATACTGGTACGGTGTGACTAATTCTGTCAATTGTGGTAAAAAGATAACCCTTACGGCAAATGATTGTGCTTCAGTTAACAACACAAATATTGTTAACTATATTGAAGCTGCAGAAGGTGTGCAGGTCGATTTAAATGATTGTCAATTTAATAATGTATATTCCCTGTATTTTACTCCGAAGGCAGACAGTTGTTTTAATATCAATGGCGGAGTCTATAATATGAATGGGCAGCTGGTGAGTGCTACGGGAGTAAATCAGGCAAAGATTTTGGTGAATTTTAAAGGGGCTACGATTGGACAGGCATATACTAATACGCCGCTGATAAGCAACTATGTATCAGGGGATTGTGTTTTAGAGACATCTGTAGATAGTACCTGTGTTTTGCCAGACGGCTATGAGGTGGTTGCAAATACGAATAATACATGTCCTGCAATGGCAAATGTAAAGGGTGACTATTATTTTTCAGGCACCTATCCGGTAACCGGGCAGATGTTACAGGGAGTAGACAAGGTATTTTTTGACTATTACTCTGCAGATTTGCCTGGATTTACAGCGAAAAATATTTCTATCCGGAACAGTTCACTAGCTATTCCGGAAAACGAAAAGGTGGTGGCCGAGAATGGCTTTATTCTTTCAAGTGTTTCCTTAGTATTAGAAGGTACACTGGAAGGTGCTTGCAATAGCCAGACCTATGCAACCTTTTATATGAATGGCGGCAGCATTACTAATAAAGAATTTGATGAGGCTGCCAACAAGTATTATCTGGTGACGTTGGAATATGATAAAAATGCAATGACGGTGAGTGATTCATTGGCTTCCATAGCTTCACGTCCCGATTTACGATTTGCAGGAGAGGATTCTGTTCCGAGTATCAAATGTACCATGATGGAAGGCTTCCAGTTGGGAGCAGGCACATACCGGGCCGAGGGTGATGAGA
Organism: uncultured Clostridium sp.; assembly: GCA_947178475.1. Classification (GTDB taxonomy): domain Bacteria; phylum Bacillota; class Clostridia; order Lachnospirales; family Lachnospiraceae; genus CAG-590. The sequence goes on from CAMWYM010000008.1 coordinate 1,327, forward strand.
CTGCATCAAATATGAAATCAACTACCAGCGGTTCAACTACAACCTTCAGCTTTGATATGGTTGATAAGCCGGTTACGGTAACGATAGAGAGTGCAGGCAATCAGATTCTGGTCGGAAAGACAGTAGCTGACCCGGTAGCAATCCTAAATAAGAAATATACGGCAGATGAGCCTTTATATGATTTTGACAGCTTATTGATTTATAATGATGGTTCGAAGGGAACCGTAAGCTATGCTTTAAAGGCAGGCGAGACTTTGCCATCAGGACTGTCTCTTGCTGAGGGCAGACTGATTGGTACGGCAACGGTGAAGAACGAAGCTGGTAAAAAGGTTTGCTTCGTAGTGACAGGTAAAAACGGAAGTACGGCAGAGGTAATCCTGAACATTATTGTGTCGGATGACCCTGATGCGATACAGACCAGTCAGGATGGAAGAATTATTGTTGATGATACGGCAAAGACGATTAACTGTATGGGTTCATCAATAATTATCGATAGCTTATCGGAGGAGACTGCCATTTATCTGGATGATAACAGAGATGGTAAGAAGGATTATGAAGAGCCGGCAGTGAAGGGCAGCTATAATGACTATACGCTGTATGGCTTACATACATATGAGACAATGAAACCGATTCAGATTACAATGCAGGGCGGTACGCTGAAGAATCTGTATGCAGTCTATAATGGCAAGGTGACGGCAGCTGATTGTGACAGAGCGGTTTCCGTAATACTGAACGGGGGTACGGTGTCACAAAATATATATGGTGCGATGACCGGCACGGTGACAGAGGGTGTTTATGTGAAGAGGGCATCTGCAGCCTCAACATCCGGTATATACACTTATGATTCCGCATCCAAATGTGGATACGGCTTCTTAGACAATGCCAATGCGATAACGGTATCAGGTGATTATACAATTTTGGAAGATATGACGGTAGACAGCTTTACGATAGCACAGGGGAGCAGTGCCAGATATAATTCTGTTACGGTTCCTAAGGGTGTCACTCTGACTGCACAAGCCATGAGAGTGAACAACTACAGTAATGTGTATAACAGGGGTACAGTAAATTGTACCGGTAATTATACAGTAAGTGGTGGATATATCTATCACTATGTGATAGATGATGGTAAGGTTTTGCCGGAGGATAATACATTTTCCTATCTGTACTACCCGATTACGGTAAGCTATGACAGTGATAATCTGCCGAAGGGTGTGACAGCGCCTACAATCAGTGGGGCAAGAAAATATGAGGGTGTGCAGTATGGCAGTGTAAATGCAGCCTCAAGCTTGAGCTGCCCTATAGTAAGTGGTTATGAGGTTTATTATACGGTGAATGGGGGAGAAGCAGTTTCGCTGGGAACCTATACCGGCACCGGAGCTTCTGGGATATCAAAATCCGTATATGGCGAGAGAAAGCAGACCGATATTCATGTCCTTTACGTCGCCAAAGAAATAGAGGCAGTTGTAAGATTTGGTGCGCCTACTGCTGAAATCGGAAAGGAGTATACAGAGGAGGAGCCGTTATATGACTATGCGACGGTAACATTGAACAATGATACAACCGGTAACTATGGAAATACACCGACATATGTGCTTCAGCACGGAAACAGCCTGCCGTCAGGTCTGTCCCTAAAGAATGGAAAGGTGGTAGGGACACCGACTGGAGAAAACGGTTCCAGTGTTCCGGTAACCGTGGTGATTACAGGTAAAAACGGCACTGCTGTAGAAGTTACACTCACCTATGAGGTTGCAGGTGACGTGGAAGAAGGTACAGATATTAACGAGGTACTGTCGTATAATGGAAGTGTACTGGATTTAAATGGCACTTCTGTGGTTATGTATGCGGCATCGTCCAATTCGAACTATGTAAATATTTATCTTGATGAGAATCATGACGGTGTGGCAGATAATGCTCGTGCATTTACCTATAAGGGTTCAGAGAATCTGAATTTGACAAGTGCAACGGTATATGGATATCGGGATACAACAAAGGTCTTTGATGGGGATATTTCAATCTATGCATATGGAGGAAATATTGGTACGCTGTATGGGGCTTACGGTACAGGTGCTTCCCAAAATGCGGTTGTAAATGGTAAGGTTTCTCTGTATATGAGAGGGGCAGTGATTGGGCAGTGTCTGGCTGCAGGCTATTATGCTTCTGCGGATGAGCTGAATCTGGATTGTACGGCAGGTACGTTTTATTATAAGGTATTTGGTGCCTATAATCCTGGCACGGTAAAAAATGTTCGCTTTGCTTTTACGAAAGATGCAATGTTTTATAACACCTCTAGTAATACTAGTTATTATATGGCTGTGACGGAGGGCGGCAAAGTTACCGGCAATGTATATGCCACGGTTGGTGGAACAACCAATTCCTTCTCAACATCAACCAGCAGTACCAATCGTGTAAAATTTTATGGTGTGTACAATACTGAGGTTGGCGGAGAGGTAGATTATATCGTTCAAGGCAACTGGTATACATATCAGTATAATAACCATTTCGCATATCAGGCAAAGATTACCGGGGACATGAATGTGGACTGGAGAAGCGGACGGGTAGCGGTAGCAAAAGGAAATACACTGTATTCTACATTTGTAAATAACTGTACAATCAAGGATTTAAATATTAATGTGGCAGAGAATGCAGCATGGACAGGTTCAAGTGTGATGTATCCATATTATGGAGGTACCATTCAGACAGTGTATATGAATGCGCCTAAATCTGGGACGAGTACGATAAGTTCTGCCTTGAAGCATCCATATTCCAACGTGATTACATACCCACAGCAGGGTGGATATATGAATCTGCGGGGACAATTGTTTATCATGGGAGAGTATACGCTGGAGGAAGATTTTGCCGCATCTTCAGTAACTTTATATGCGAATACAAAGCTGAAGATTGCCAAGGGTGTAACCCTGACAGCAACAGGGCTCATCAATAGCGAAGGAGATATTGAGAACGCGGGTGTGCTGGAAGCAGGCGGCAATATGATTATGGCAGCAAATAAGACCCTTGTTAACACCGGTACGATGAATACAAAGGGACAATTCACATTAAATGCCGGCGCCACACTGGATAATCAGGGAAGTCTGATGAGTCAGGGACTTGTTTATAATAACGGAGAGACTACCAATAGTGGTGAATGGACTTCAAATGGAGCGGTGAGTCTTGCATCCTCTAGTGCAAAAATCACCAATGAGAATGTATGGAATGCTGAGAATGGAGTATATTTGAATAATTCAGGTGCACAGCTGATTAATAAGGGTGAGTGGACCACAAATAAGAGTGTACAGGTAACTCAGCAAGATGCTGAAATTGTGAATATCGGAAGCTGGAACATGAATTATGGTGTGTATGTTACATCTGGACGGTTGGAAAATAAGGGAACCTTTATTGGAAAGTATTGTGGTACCGGTTCATCAAATAGTGTATATTTATATTCCGGAACAGTTACAAATACCGGAAGCTGGTATGGAGATGCGTATATAAATATCAGAGGAATCTTTGATAATGCCGGGACATTGGAGGTGAACCCAAGACCGAGTGGTACATCATATAATATGTATATAAATCCATCATCAGCCTTGATCAATCGTGAAAATGCAACTATTAAGCTTAATTCATATTTAAGTAGTGCAGGTAAGATTGTAAATTACGGTACCTTCAGGCAGACCTATGCAGGCAATGGATATAATTCTTTGGGTACAATTTACACAACAAAGAAGCTGGAGCTTGCAGAGGATATTTCTAAATATGGTGCGAGCTACAATTATTTCTACTATCCTGTAACAGTGGAGTATCCGGAGAAGGCAGTGTCGGGAGTATCCCTTTCAACAGTGTCTGGCAGTGGCGTTGAGGGTGACGAGAACCAATATTTAAGAGCAGGTTATCCGTTTAATGTTACACTGGACGGATATAAAGAAGGCTATAATGAGGCAGATGTAAAGTCTGTTATCTATGGCACTGCCGAGGAGGAGGCAGTGGCTACCGGAACAGAGAATCAGTGGAAAGGAACAGCCCCGTATGAAAGCACTGTGGTTCAGGTGAATGTAGCAAAGAACGATGCTACACAGATTGAGATTGCGCCGGCTGAGGTTACGGTTGATAAGCTTATAGTAAATCAGAGAAATAATTCTATATATGATTTGAAAAATCTGAAAATCACCGGAGACGACGGAACGGAAGGTGCAGTGAATTATGCGGTGAGTGTTACAAAGCCGCTTCCAGAGGGACTCACCTTAAGCAACGGCGTGATTTCGGGTACACCGAAATATGCAAGTGCAGAGCCATATACAGCAGAGATTATTGTGACAGGTAAAAATCTTACAAAAGCGACATTAAAGCTTACATTTGCAAAGATTGAGAAGGCTGTGCCGACCTTAAGTGTACCGACCGGCATATATGGATACACGAATTATACTTTGGCACAGGTAAGAGGCTACAGTCAGCCGTCTACAGGAACCTTTAGTTGGCCGGACAGCTCAGTGGATATTACGGAGAAGTGTCTGGCGGGTGAAAAGTTTGATTTGTATTTCACACCGAATGATACCGATAACTATGACTGGTCAAAAATCAGTGCTTCCACCGGTAAATGGAATGCAGAAGCAGGACGTGTAGAGTGTGAGGTAAGTATTCGCATGTATACGATAACACCAAGCTATACAATACCGACGAATATCACAGCAGTCTACGGTCAGACCTTGGAGGAAGTAGAATTGCCGTCAGATGAGAACGGAAGCTTTGTTTGGACTTATCCGAGCACATCGGTGGGCAATGTGGGAACCAGGAACTTCTATGCGAATTATGTGCCAAAGGATACCGGAAGATATACAACGATTACACGGATTTTAATCTCAGTGACGGTGCAGCCAAAGGAGCTGACAGCACCGATACCGAAGAATTTGGTAACCTTCAAGGGTAATACGATAGGACAGGTGGCACTGCCTAAGGTGGAAGCAGGAACCTATAAATGGATTACTGCGGCATATGAAGAGGTAGAAGAAGGCAAATCCTACAAGGCGGTATTTATTCCGGATGATACGACAAATTATAAATGGACCATTGGTGACGGTGCAGCCTATAGCAATGCCTATGGCGGTTATGTCTTTGATGTAATCATTGAGGTGAAGTGGCATGAAGAAGGTAAGCATGAATATGAGACGAAGTATAATGAAGCCAGTCACTGGAAGGAGTGTATCTGCGGGGATATAATTGATAAGGAGGCACACACCTTAGACGACACGGAAAACAAGGGCGCAACCCATATTGCAGCATGTACAGGTGAGGGTTGTGGGTACACGAAGGAGGAAGCTCACACATACACGAGAAATCAGGATGCAAATAACCATTGGTCGGAGTGCGAATGTGGTGATATCATTGGCAAGACTGCACATGTATATACCAAGACGGTGTATAATGACACCAAGCATTGGAAAGAGTGTAGCTGTGGTATGAAGTGGAGTGAGACCACACATACCTTTAGCACGGCGAAATCGGATAGTACCTCCCACTGGAAGCAGTGTAGCTGTGGTGCGAAGACAGAAATTGCAAAGCATAGTTATACAGAATTATCCTACGATGATGAGAATCATTGGTATGCATGTAGCTGTGGTGCAAAGAACAGTGTGGAAACACATGTATATGGTAGTTGGATTTGTGATAACACAGATAATGTACATTATGCTGTCTGTGATTGTGGTTCCAAGAAGACAGCTGAGCACAGCTATGGAGAGTATACGTCTACGGGAGCCCAAGAGCATAAGAGGGTGTGTGAAGATTGTAGCAAAGAAATTGTTGCTAAGCATAGCTGGGATACAGGTGTGATTACGGTGACACCAACCCAGTTTAAGGAGGGTCTGAAGAAATACACCTGTATAGCATGCGGCGAGACCAGAGAAGAGGTTTTGCCTAAGAATAAGCCACCGCATACTTTTGAAAAGAATCTGATGTCTTACGATGAGGATGTGCATTGGATTGTCTGTGATGACGGCGATGAGTTTGAGATGGATGACACCAGAGAAGCGCATACATTTAGTGAGTGGAAGACAGATGATAAGGGTCATTATAGAGAATGTATCTGCGGATATAAGATTCAGGAAGGAGAGCATATATGGCAATTAGTTGCCGGAGTAGAGTCTCATTGGTACGAGTGTAGCATTTGTGGAATGACAAAGTCTGAGGCTAAACACAGCTACAGTGTCAAGACGGATGAGGTAAATCACTGGAAGGGATGTGTCTGCGGCAAGCGTATCGACGTGGAACAGCATGCATATGTTTCATATAAATATAATGCATCAACTCACTGGGATGAATGCAGCTGTGGTAAGAGGGCGAATGTAACCTCCCATAGTTATGGCAAGTGGCGGCCGGATATACAGTCAGGAAAGCATTTCCATATCTGTGTCTGTGGAAGCAGGGAGACGGTGGCTCACAGCGAAGAATATGTTTGGACATCCAGAAATGCAAATGAGCATACCGGTGTCTGTGCGGATTGTGGAAGTGGTGCCGTAACAGAAACACATACATGGGATGCAGGTAGGGTAACTACGAGCCCAACCACTACTGCAGCAGGTGTGAAGACTTACACTTGTACCAAGTGCCGGGAAACAAAGACAGAATCCATAGCGAAGCTTCCAGAGGATCATAAACATGAGTTTGGTGAATGGACATCAAGTGATGCAGAGCATTGGCAGTTATGTACATGCGGTGATGAGCAGAAGAGAGCAAAGCATACATGGAATGCGGGAACTGTGACAAAGGAGCCGACAGAGGAAGAGGCAGGTATTAAGGTTTATAGATGTAAGGTTTGTGGTAAAGAGAGAAGCGAGGAACTTCCAAAGCTGACACATGAACACAGCTATAGTGAGAACTATACATATGATGAAACCTATCACTGGAGAGCGTGTGGGTGTGATGCAATCACAGGTAAGGCGGTTCACAGCTGGAATAAGGGTCAGGTAATCAAACCGGCTACTTTGGAGGCAACAGGTACCATGCAGTATACATGTACCGTCTGTGGAGCCGTTAAGCTGAGCATTTTGCCGAAGCTGGAGGAAACTCATATTCATACCTTTGGACCTTGGGTGATGACAGACGACTTAAGTCATACAAGAACCTGTAGCTGCGGTGCCAACGAGACGAAAACGCATAGCTTTGGCAGTTGGACAGCAGATGGTGTAAACCGTCATAAGAAGACATGTTCAGAATGTGACCATGTGATTTATGACAAGCACGCATGGGATGCAGGTAAAGTGACAACAGAGGCAACAGAGGAAAGTGCAGGCGAGATTACTTATACCTGTAAAATCTGTAAGACAACGAAGATAGAAACATTTACGATTGAGGATCACGTTCACAGCTACGGTGTATGTACACCGGTGGATGATGAGACACATAAACAGAATTGTGAGGAGTGTGATGATGAATTTGTATCTGTCCATAGCTTTGATGAAGGCAGCATTACCAAAAAGCCGACAGTGACAGCAGAGGGTGAAAAGACCTACACCTGTACGGAGTGTGGATACAAAAAGACAGAACCGGTTGAAAAACTTCCGGCAGACCATAAGCATACATATGGTGAATGGGAGAAGCATGATAAGGATACACATAAGAAGGTATGTATTGACTGTGATGAAGTGATAACAGAGGCACATAGCTGGAATAGCGGTGTCATAACGGTGGCTGCCAGCGAGACAGCAGAGGGTGTTAAGACCTATACATGCGATATTTGCGGTGAGACAAAAACTGAGGCGATTGCGAAACTGCCGCCGACGACAGAGGAACCGACAACAGAAGCACCAACAACGGAAGAACCGGACGATCCAAAAGAGGGTGAGCCGGTAGGTACGGAGTTTACAGATGAAGGCAGCAATGCTAAGTTTACAGTAGTAAATCCGGCAGACATTGACCCTGAGGATACGGATAGCTCACCAGCTGTAGTATATACGGGTTCTACGAAGGCTTCTGCAAAGGAGATTACGATTCCGGATACAATTACCGTAGGCGGTGTGGTTTACAGAGTGGTATCTATAGCAGACGGCGCATTTAAAAACAATAAGGTGCTCACGAAGGTTACTATTGGAAATAATGTAAGGACGATTGGAAATAGTGCTTTTGAGAACTGTAAAGCATTAAATACAGTGACTTTCAAGACGATTTCTAAGGTTAAGACGATTGGAAAGAAAGCTTTTTATAAGTGTATAGCATTGAAGAAGATTACGATTCCAAAGTCAGTGGTAACTATTAAGGACAGTGCTTTTGACGGCTGTAAAAAGCTGGCTACTGTCACTTTCCAGTCAGGCTCTAAGCTAAAGAAGCTTGGCAAAAAGGTGTTTAACGGATGTGTAGTTTTAAAGAAAATTACGATTCCAAAGATGGTGACGTCTATTGGTGCCAGTGCATTTAGTGGCTGTAAAAAGCTGGCTACCATTAAGATTCAGTCTACAAAGCTTAAAACTGTAGGCAAGAAGGCATTTAAGGGCATTAAGTCCAATGCCAAGATTAAGGTACCTTCAAAGCAGCTTAAGATATATAAGAAGCTGTTAAAGGGCAAGGGCCAGAGTAAAAAGGTTAAGATTACAAAATAATTTTTTCTGCCAGCAGGTAAATCCTGCTGGCAGTTTTTATGTTGTTAGTGAACTTTTCTCTTTTTTGTGAAACAATATAAGTGAAGGCTTGTGTTAGTGTAACAATTATTACAAAATCGTTATACTGAAGTTCTATTATGACGTCAAATATGGAGAAAAACATGCATTTAAACATTTTTGAAGAACTCATAGAAAAACATGGAAAGGATATTTATTCCTTTTGCGTTTATCTTACAAGAAATAAAAATGATGCAGAGGATTTGTATCAGCAGACTTTTTTAACTGCTATGGAAAAGGATGAGATGGATAAGGTAAGAAATCTCAAGTCGTATTTCATTGCTATAGCGGTCAATCTTTGGAATAATCAAAAGCGAAAATTTCTGTGGAGAAAGAAAAAGGCAGATATTGTTTATTTTCAGGATGATTATCTGGATCAGCTTGCGGATCATGCACAGACTGTGGAAGAGCAGGTATTACGGCAGGAAGAGATTGAAACAGTAAGAAGGTGTGTAGTGGAGCTTCCAGATAAAATGCGAATTGTAATTATATTATATTACAAGGAAAATATGACAGTAGATGAAATTGCCGCCGTGTTAAAAATACCTTCTGGTACAGTGAAAAGCAGAATGCATCAGGCTAAAAATAAAATAAAAGAGAGGTTGATGAATGATGGAAGATAGGATTGATATTTTGATTGAAAAGTCGCTACAATTCGATTTTGAACCTGATAAGGAAGTCAATGAAAGGATACTTGGAGGTGCAAATCACAGGAGAAAGAACGGAGTACTATTCAGTTTCCCAAGAGTGGCTGTAGCAGCCATTGCAATCATCTGTATGGGCTCTGTAGGGGTATATGCTGCAACCAATATTATCAAGAAGGTGTTTATTACGGATCATTCTATTTCAGTAGGAAATTCGGAATACGTGGATGATGCAGCAATCGCTTTGCAGGAGAAGGATGTCAAAACTGAGAATGTTGGGCATGAAGAAGGCGGTGAAAATGTAAAATGGATTTCTAAGGATGTGCAGGTTGTAAATGGTTATGCAACAAATACGTATTATGTATATAAGGATTATAAGACTGCATTACAGGATGCCGAGCTTGATAATTGGTTTGGTACGTCTTATGAAAACACAGAAAATGTAATCTATGTTGTTACAGAAACAGAGGATACCGTAGATCGCTGTCTTAATGCAGACTTCTCATACGGCGAGGGAAGCTTTCATGTATGCGAAGAGATTATGACAGGAAATATAGCAGAAGATGTGGCGTGTAGTATCAAGCTTGAGAATACGAATAACAAGAGAGATTACACATCTGCATCCGGTCAGGTCTTTACCTTGGTAGATCAGATTACAGCTGATGGAGCGGAACAAAAAACAATGACTTTTGTTATGGTGGCATATGATGATTACTTTGGATATATAGCCTTTGAGAATCTGAAGGATGAGGAAATTCATAAAGTACTTGATACAGTGGAGATTCAGCATTAGGCAAATTTGGTTACAGGTGAAAAAGGGGAGAGAGCATGAACAAGAAAAAAGTACTGCTTGGATTATTCGTTATTTGTGTATTTATTTGTTTGCTGGGTATACTTTCGATAAAAAATTATATTGATAAAGTTCCTAAACTTACAGTGAAAGAGCTTGGAAGTGTAGAAGTGGGACAAACTCTTGAACTGTTGGATATGGTTAATGTTGAATGTAAAGGAGATTATCAGCTTGCCTTGGCAATAGATTCAGAAATTGCTGATGCCAAGGTGAGCGAAGATAAGCAGTCGCTTTTTGTTGGAAGCAGTCCCGGAACAATCAGAGTAACAATTACTGGATATGGCGGGGGTGCAGAGCTTATTTCCGAAGAGACTGTCATTCGTGTAGGGAGAAAGACAGATTTGCTTTCAGAAGCCGGGTCCATTATTAATACGACAAGTTTTTCGTTATCAATTTATGATACATATAAGCTTCAGGATGATGAAAGCTCGGAGAATGAAAAGTACTTTGAACGGGAGAATCCTGCGACTGTCCTCTTTGTTTATGATTCAGTGGCAGGAAATGCAAGTTTGAAGGCGAATGTAGAGTTTTACAAATCGATGCTGGCAGAGTCCTATGAAATTTCAGATAGCGGAATAAAAGCTTTGGAATCTCCGATAACCAATCATGACAAGTGCTATTATCTGACATGGGAATATGCAAAAGATAACCATAATTGTACTGCTGTTAGTTATATCATCTATGAAGAAGATACAATACTTATTTTGACAGAAACCAGCTATAACGTTGATGAGAAGTCTATGAAGGAAGAATTGCTTGAAATGGCACAGACTGTAAATTATACAGGTGATTATCATTTGCCGAAAGAGAGTGAATACCCATTTTCCATAGAAAATGAATTTATCCGTGTAACGGTGAATGAAGGATACAATAGTCCACAGGCTGCTGAGGTAAGAACGGAGAGTCAGAATTCCTTTATTACTGATTCAGAGATGATAGTGGTTCGGTATGCAGCAGCAGACGATTATGATAAGGGTATGCTTTCGAAATTTATGGTAGAGTATTTAAACGATCAGGACACAGCGATTGGTGAACAGGCTGAGCATGCATATCAGAAATTGCAGATCGGTGATGTGTTTAAGGATTTATCGTATGAAGAAGTAAAGCTTGGAGAGGTCTGGATTGATCTGTCTGATGAATCCCTTTCCGGTTTGACGGCATATAAGATTCATGAGTATAGTAAAGAGGCAGATTATAATACGGATAAATATTATGTTGAAATCCATAATCACAAATTCTGTATAGGTATCTCGTATCCTTTTGGTGATGAAGATACGATGGCTGAGCTGTACCAATTGTTTTATGATGTTGATTTCTGATATGGTGTTATGAAGGCAAATTTTGTTTTGCTGGGTTGCAAATAGTTCAACCTTTGAAAACACTGGATTTCCGGCATATCTATCTCTTTTTTGTATCTTTTGCATATGGTATAAAGAAACCTAAATTGTGTATGTATGCCGGAGGAAAACTCAATAGAGAGATACTCCGGCATATTTTGCCATGCTTTGATAATTATGTTTATGTTTTTTATTTACTTAATACAGTTCCATCTTCAAGTGTAATCGTATAACCATTGAAGTTTACTGTACCATTGTTGGTGAGACTTGTTATCGTGCAGTCACCAGTCAATGTCCATACGCCATCACTTTCAATCGTGACAACGGCGTTATTTTCCACAGATGTGCCGCCTTGTGCATTTTGTGTGATGTTAATCGTTCCGTTAAAGCTGCTGTTTCCAGAAAGCGTCATATTAAGGGTGGAAATATCGTCAACAATAATATCGCCTTCTAAAATCTGTCCATCAGCGTTAAACTCAACCTGTGCGCCATTTTTTCCGGCAGTACCCCAGCCGCGGCGGGCACTGTTTCCGACTACCCGCAGCAGGTATCCAGTGTTGTCATGGTTCACAATCTCTACATCAGAGAGGTTGATAATGCAATGTGTATTCGTCGTATAAATCATATCTCCGTTTTGAGAAACCAGTTTTCCGCCTGTCATAGAGAATTCAGATGTTCCGATATCGGCATCTCCGGACATTGACTGATAAATCATAACGTTATGTACGTTTTCGTCGGAACTGCTGCCTTGTGTATCGCTCATATTTCCAGTCACTGTGCAGTTTTCAAGAGCAATGGAATTCTGTCCTTCAATAACAAGAGCCTCGGAATTATGCGCTGTCAAATCAGCATTTTTTACGGTGATTGCTGCGGTGGAATATATAGCGGGAGAATTGTAACCGTTGGTCGTATAGCTGCCGCTGTCCACATTCACTGTCCCTCCACCTCTGTCAGAACGAATCGCAGCTGCCGAACTGCCAGAGGTTTCAATTGTGAGATTTTTGGCGTTGGTCGTACCACCGCCTGTAGTTTGAATACCTCCGGAGTTATCCGCCATTGTAGTAATTTTAGAATTGGAAATATCCACCGTTGTACCGTTTCCGTAGCTGAATACACCGTTTCCGTTTTGCGCTGACGAAGTAATTTCAGCATCCTCAATTGTCACAGCAGCACCGTTTGTAGCAAGCAGGGCTGCATTCATTCCATAGAAATCACCGTCTTCTGTGTTGGAGGAGCTTCCCGCCGATTTATCTACGGTAATTCCGCTGAGTGTTATCTTTGCTCCGTCTACACGTAAAGCGTTTTCATCATCTCCATTTGAAGTATACGATTGGTCCGAATATTTGCCTTCGGAATCAAGCGTATTTGCAGAAGTACCCTGCGTAACCTCATCGGACCCTCCGAAACCGCCCGGCTGTCCATTTTGCATACCACCGCCGGCAAGTTTTACGGTTACTGTTTTCGCCGTGTTATTCTCTCCGACTTCAACGGATAAAATGGAACCAACAGTAATATTTTCGATGGTTCCGTTGTCTGTCATTTCCATGCCGGATTCTACCCGAATGATTGCTTCGTTAAAATCAAGTGTCACCGTTTCTTCGCCTGAGGTAAAGCCGCCCATAGCCATATTACCGTCTGGCATTTTGGGTGGTGTCTGCTGGTCGCCCTGTGGCTTTTTGTCCGGCGCTTCGTTGTTTTGCCCTGTTTCTCCGCCGGGAAGCTCGGGTGGAGCCTCGCCATTTTGCGGTCTGTTGCCGTCTGGCATTTCAGGCGAAGCTTCGCCGTTTTCTATTTCACCGAGCTGCAGCGTGATTTTGGTACCGTTAATATCGGTTACCTGACCGATGAGCGTTTGGCTGTTGTAATCATCAGTCTTTGAGCAGGCACACAGTCCGGCCAGCATTGAGCAGGAAAGAAACATTGCAATGACTTTTTTATATCGTTTCATAAAAAACCTCCTGTATTTTGATACTGTCATTATACAGGAGAAAGCTTGAAGAAAGCTTGAAGAAAGCTTGAAAAAAGCTTGAAAAATAATTGAAAACAGATAAAGGAAATTTCCTTTTTTTGGAGTAGTGGACGAATGAATTTTTGATGGCACTGTGTAGATGTTTATGATATAATGTCACCAACCGAAGCAAAGCAGAGGTTGATGACCTGCGCGAGCATCAGCGAGCTTCATTGAGATATTAGGTGATTGCGAAACTCTGTATTTTCAAAACCTAGTTGTGCAATATAGACAATATCATAAGCAAGGTTTTTTCGAGTTTAGCACCGTTGCGAGCGACAAGCAGCGCAATGCCTGGATACTTAGCGAGGCTTTGCCGAGCTTAGTAGGAAGGTATGCCTTGTGCTCGTGCCTGCGTTGATTTGTCTATATTGTACAACGGATGTTGGCGAAAACAGAGTTTCGCAATAGCCTAATTAAAATATAAAAGGGAGGAAAAGGATGATGAAAAACGTCAAAAGGTTAGTAATATCATTTGTTATAGGTTGTTTTCTTTTGTTGCCAGCATTTCCAACAGGTATAGTGGAAGCTGCGAGTATTGTACCAACGGCTTCGGACAATCTCAGTGTCAAATTAAGAAGTTCATCGGAGCTGGTAGCCTTGGACACCGGTTATATGAGAGTATTTTATGATGGGGAAAAAATCGGTATAGAGTATTATGACAATGACTTCAATATACAAAGTAAAAAATCCCTTAATATGGAATTGAGCTATTGGGGAGGTTTTTATGCTGGTTCAGATGCATACTATTTAGTTGAAGGACAGGCGAACGAGGATGAAAGTGATACGGCTGAGGTTGTTCGGGTGCTCAAGTATGATACCAACTGGAATAAAATAGGGACAGCAGTCATTACAGGTAATCCGAAGCTTTTCGGTGGTGAGGTACGTTATCCCTTTGATTATGGCTGTGTGGAGATGACGGAGTACAATGGTACTCTTTATATCGTTACGGGTCATGAGGGATATGTTGATCCTGAATATAATCAGGGACATCAGGGCTTTTTAATGATCGCAGTGGACGAAGCATCTATGAAGGGGAACATAGTAGCCTGTGATTTGTGGCATTCTTTTGCTCAGTATATAGCCTGTAAAGATTCGGATTTGTATGTATTAGAGCAAAGTGAAGGGTCAAGGTATACAAAGCTTTCAAAATATGATGCAGAGAATCTAAAAGAGACATCGCTGCCTGTTCTTGAGTATGGAGGTTCTCGTACCTCGGCAAGGGCTATTGCCTGTTATGCAAGTGTAGACGGTATAGCTATATCATCCGATAATGTACTTTGCCTTGGTACATCTATAGATCAGTCACAATATGAAAGTGTTTCATCGGATACGGCGCATAATATCTATCTTACGGTGACTCCAATGGCAAATTTTTCTGAAAATGCCACAACGGTAAAATGGCTCACGGATTATAGTGGAGGCGGAAAAAGTTTTTTGGGAACCAAAATTATCAAGATAAATGATAACCGATTCATGGTCTCATGGGAAGAATCAGGAACAAGCCAGGATGCTGCTACAGATGATGTTTTGTCAACAAGTATTCTCCACTATGTATTTTTGGATGGATCCGGAAATGTAATCGGCAAAGAATTTACAGTGGCAGCGCCGATATCTGACTGCCAGCCGGTTGTAAAAGGCTCAAAAATCGTATACTATGCATCAAATGCCAATATGGTAAATTTCTATTCCATAGATGCTCAGACCGGGGAGTTTAGCAAAAAGGTATATCGTGTTGCAGGAGAGAATGCTACATGGAATTTCGATAACAGTATACTTACTATATCCGGAACGGGTGCAATGACCATTGATACAAAAGCACACTACAGATATCCAGTGTCATCCACTGCCGGGAGCTTTTCTTATTCTTCAGGTGATAATGCATGGAAGTCAATCAGGGAAAATGTGAAGAAGATTGTGATTGATGAAGGAATAACGGATATACCGGAACTTGCATTTGCATATTTTGATAATCTCGAGGAGGTAGAAATAAAACCAGGCTTAAAAAGTATCGGAAAGGAAGCATTTTACAGCTGTAATTCCTTATCCAAAATCACAATACCAGCCAGTGTGACAAGCATAGGAGAGGATTTTTTGTGGACAGGATATTATTGGACATCTGACGAGAGCCATGTGGTAAGGGCAAAGATTTATGCACCACAGAATTCCTATGCGGCTGAATATGCCAAGCAAAATGGAATTAGTGTTAGTACTGATTCAGATACCGGCAAAGACACCGATACTGGCAAAGACACTGATATAGATAAAGACAAAGGTGAAGATACAGGTGATACGATAAACATTTTAAAAGCAAAGATAAGTGGAATAAAGAAAAGCTATGTTTATAATGGCAAAAAACAAACCCCAAAAGTGACGGTACAGTTTGACGGCATAACATTGAAAAAAGACACAGATTACACGGTATCTTATTCAAATAATATAAATACAGGCAAGGCAACAATAGAAATAAAAGGTATCAATAATTATAGTGGAACTATTAAAAAGACCTTTGAAATTGTTCCGAAAAAAGCGGTGATATTGAAACTGAAATCACCTAAGTCAAAGACAATCAAGGTAAGCTGGAAAAAGGATTCTCAGGCGGATGGATACCAGATTCAGTATGCTGAAAATTCAAAGTTTACAACTGGCAAAAAAAGTGTGACCATTACCAAGAGATTAACGGGTTCAAAAGCGATTTCCCATCTTAGGAAAGGCAGGAAATACTATGTCCGTATTCGTGCATATAAGAAAATAGATGGTAAAAAATGTTATGGTTCATGGAGCAAAACAAAAAAGGTGAAGAGTAAATAAGTATGAAATGGCTGGGTATAGGAGAAAACTATAGCCAGCCATTTGCATTTCATACTGGACAACTAGGAAATGTAATGGTAATATAATCCTTGTAAACAGATAGGAATTAAATGAAATGGAGTTGATGAATGTGCGAGTAAGAAAATTAAAAAACCGCATAGTGATATATAATTCGATGTGCGGTCGGTGAGAAGAGAAGACCGGAACGATATGATTTGATAAGAAAATGATAAAAGATTAAAAAAGCGGAAAATCCGCGGAAAGAGGTAGAATTATGGCAAAGAAAACAAGAGCAGAGAGAGCATTAAAATTTGAAACATTGCAGTTACATGTAGGACAGGAACAGCCGGATCCGGTTACAGATGCGAGGGCAGTTCCGATTTACCAGACATCATCTTATGTATTTAAAAATAGTGAGCATGCAGCAGCCAGATTTAATTTGAGTGATGCAGGTAACATTTACGGACGGCTGACAAATCCTACAGAAGATGTATTTGAGCAAAGGATTGCAGCATTAGAGGGTGGTGTTGCAGCTTTAGCTGTTGCTTCCGGTGCGGCAGCGATTACTTATACATTTGAGAATCTGGCACAAAACGGTGACCATATTGTATCGGCTAAGAATATTTATGGTGGTACATATAACCTGCTGGCACATACACTGCCTGCGTATGGGATAACGACAACCTTTGTGGACCCATTTAATTATGAAGAGGTTGAGAATGCGGTAAAAGACAATACAAAAGCAATCTTTATTGAAACCTTGGGCAATCCGAATTCTGATGTTGTTGATATTGAGAAAATTGCAAGCATTGCCCATGCACATAAGATTCCACTAGTCATTGACAATACCTTTGCGACACCTTATCTGGTGCGTCCGATTGAGTATGGTGCGGATATTGTTGTACATTCTGCAACCAAATTTATTGGCGGACACGGAACGACAATCGGTGGTGTGATCGTTGATAGTGGTAAATTTGACTGGGAGGCAAGCGGCAAGTTTCCGTCTCTTACAGAGCCAAATCCAAGCTATCATGGTGTCAGCTTTACAAAAGCAGTTGGGGCAGCAGCATTTGTGACGAAAATTCGTGCAATTCTGCTCCGGGATACTGGTGCAACGCTTTCACCGTTCCATGCTTTTTTCTTCCTGCAGGGACTGGAAACATTATCATTGCGTGTAGAAAGACATGTGGAAAATGCATTAAAGGTAGTGGAATATCTGAATAACCATCCACAGGTAGAAGCCGTACACCATCCATCCGTAACAGAAGATGAGGAACAGAAGGCTCTTTATAAGAAATATTTCCCTAATGGCGGGGGTTCTATCTTCACCTTTGAGATTAAGGGCGATGCCAAGAAGGCAAAGGATTTCATCGATAATCTTGAATTATTTTCACTGCTTGCAAATGTAGCAGATGTAAAATCCTTAGTGATTCATCCGGCATCTACGACACATTCCCAGTTAAATGATGAGGAACTGGCAGATCAGGGAATAAAGCCAAATACGGTCCGGTTATCTATCGGTACAGAGAATATTGCAGATATTATAGAGGATCTGGACGAGGCATTTAAAGCAGTAGAATAGATGACTGCGCGTTTATAAAGAGGGGAAATGCACAAATTTACAGCGGTACTTTGCAGACCGGGTAAATTTGTGCATTTTCTTTTTGTATTGAACGTGTTTGTAAATGAAAATGAATTGCAACCGGACTCAATTTATTGTATGATTATTTCTGTGAAATTGTTGATTTTGTACAACGAACGTTTTGAAAAACAGAGTTTTGCAATCGTCTATTGATTAAAAAGAATGGAGGAGAAAGATATGCCCAAGAAAACATTTTATGAGAATCAGGCAAATTCTATTATTGCCAAATTGAAGGCAAGGAAAATGGACGGATATTACTGTGCGGATAAAGCATCAGCAAGAGCCAAAGTCTTGGAATTGATTGGTACAGATAAAAAGGTGGTAACATATGGTGGTTCCATGTCTTTAGGAGAAGCGGGAATTTATGAGGCTGTTGAGGCAGCGGGACATGATTTGCTGCGCCGCGAGCAATATGAAACACCGGAGGAGAAAGCAGAATGCTATGCAAAGCAGGTAATGTCGGATGTTTATCTGATGAGCACGAATGCCATTACGTTAGACGGGGAACTGGTTAACATCGATGGTGCAGGTAACCGGGTAGCCTGTTTGATTTTTGGTCCGAAGCAAGTTATTATTTTAGCAGGAATGAACAAGGTTGTTACGAATGTGGAGGAGGGAATTAAGAGAACCCGCAATTTTGCCGCTCCCCCGAATACCGTACGCCTTGGCTGTAATACACCGTGTGCAAAGACCGGACAATGCGGCGACTGCCTGAATGATACAATCTGTTGCCAGACGGTGATTACAAGGGCTTCCAGAATACCAGGCAGAATCAAAGTGATTCTGGTAGGAGAGGAATTGGGATATTAAAAGAGTATGTATAAATTTCCAAAATCTGCCCATATTGATAAGAGATATCTTTTTACTATACTTACAATCAGATTTAACATTTGATTATTGTGGCAATTTATTCAGACGTATTCAAAATAACAGGAGGATTGTATGAAGCGTATTCCGAAACATATCGGTATCATTCCAGATGGCAACAGACGCTGGGCAGATGGAAATGGATTAAAAAAGGAAGAGGGCTATTCATATGGGTTAGAACCGGGATTAAGGCTGCTTCGGGCGGCACAAAATCATGGTATACAGGAATTGACCTACTATGGATTTACAGTAGATAACTGTAAACGACCCAAAGAGCAGGTTGCTGCATTTTCAAGGGCCTGCATTAAGGCTGTTAAAATGCTTGAACAGGAAAAAGCAGAATTGTATGTAATTGGTAATACGAAATCTCCATGTTTTCCCGCTGAATTGCTTCCATATGCAGAACGTCGGCATCAGTCTGTTAGCAGCAATGGAACATTGAGAGTAAATTTTTTAGTGAATTATGGATGGGAATGGGATATGAAAAACGGCTGGGCGTCCAGTGAGATACCGAGAATTGACATGGTAATCCGCTGGGGAGGGATGTGCCGTTTGTCTGGCTTTCTGCCTATTCAGACCGTTTATTCTGATTTTTATATTGTAAAGGAATTATGGCCGGATTTTCAGGAAAAACAATTCACAGATGCATTAGAATGGTATCAGGAACAGGATATCACTTTAGGGGGATAGAAGTATCTGCTCGTATTATGGTGAGAACAGGAGGAGATTTCTCAAATAGGGAACTCTCCTCCTGTTTGATTGTCGGAGTATCATTCTGCAAAGAATGCCATTATTAGATATAGCTTTATCCTATGGTTAGATATATTATTTATATATTTTACATATTCCTATTGGAATGGTATGCTATAAACCGTTAAGAGATAAGGTGAAAGCAATACTGGAGGAAAGGAGTAGTCATGTCGGAGATTGTAATAGAAAATCTGTCAAAGAACTTTGTGGTGAAGGACGGAACGGTTGAAGCCTTGAAAAATGTCAATATATCTATTGATAAAGGTGATATATACGGTATTATCGGAATGTCTGGCGCAGGTAAAAGTACACTGGTTCGATGTATGAACTTCTTGGAGCAGCCGACTGAGGGTAAGGTCTTAATTGAGGGAAGATCCTTAGGAGATTATTCCAAGAAGGAATTACAAAAACAGAGGGAAAGCATTGCAATGATATTTCAACATTTCAATCTGCTGATGCAGAAATCTGTTTTGGAGAATGTATGCTTTCCGCTATATATCAAGAAAATGAAGAAGAGGGATGCAAGGAAAAAGGCCTTAGAGCTCTTAGAGATTGTAGGACTTGTGGATAAGAAAAATGCATTTCCAGCCCAGTTATCCGGAGGACAAAAACAGAGGGTGGCTATTGCAAGAGCGCTTGCCAGTGACCCGAAGATCTTACTCTGTGATGAGGCGACCAGTGCATTAGACCCCCAGACTACATCTTCTATTTTGGAGCTTCTTAAAAATATTAATGAACGGTTTGGCATCACTATTGTCATCATTACGCATCAAATGTCGGTGGTGAGGGAAATATGTTCCCATGTGGCGATTATGAAAGAGGGAGAGGTGGTGGAAACCGGATTGGTAACAGAGGTGTTCAGTCATCCAAAATCAAAGGTTGCAAGAGAGTTAATCGTGAGGGATACCGATGTACAGACTGATGAAAAACTGCTTGCAACAGAGGATAGGATTAAGCACGGAGAGCGTATCCGGATTACCTTTTCGGAAAATTCTGCATTTGAACCGGTTATTGCGAATCTGGTTTTAACCTTTGAAGAGCCGGTCAACATATTGAAGGCTTCTACCAAAAATGTGGGTGGAGTTGCCAAGGGAGATATGATATTGGAATTTAAGAAGGATAGTACGAAAAAAGAAGAGATGAAAGCGTACCTGAAAGAGCATGGAATTGAAATAGAGGAGGCGATGGATTATGTGGACGCCTGAGGTAACACAGATGATAGTGAAGGGAATAGGCGAAACCTTATATATGACGCTTTTATCTACGATATTTGGGTATTTGTTTGGTCTTCCCATGGGTGTTTTATTAGCGGTATCTGATAAAGAGGGACTTTCACCGAATCCGGTTTTATATAAGATAATGGATGTAGTTGCAAATATTGTGAGAAGCATTCCATTTTTGATACTGCTGATTTTATTGATACCATTTACCAGAGCACTTGTGGGCAAGAGTACCGGTTCTACGGCAACGATTGTTCCGCTGGTTGTGGCGGCAGTCCCGTTTATTGCGAGAATGGTAGAATCGTCTCTTAAAGAGGTAGATGCAGGCGTGGTTGAGGCGGCACGTTCTATGGGAGCCGGAAATGGCAGAATTATTATCAAGGTGCTGTTAGTGGAGGCAAGGACGTCGCTTATTACAGGAGCTACCATTGCAATAGGAACGATTTTGGGATATTCAGCTATGGCGGGAACAGTTGGCGGCGGCGGACTTGGTGATATTGCCGTGAGATATGGATATTACAGGTGGCAGACCGGAATTATGATTACGACAGTTGTTTTACTGATTGTGCTGGTTCAGATTTTCCAGTCTGTGGGCATGTTTATAGCGGCAAAGCTGGATAAAAGAAAATAAAAAAATAGAGAGGAAAAGAATTATGAAAAAGAAATTATTATCATTATTAGTAGTAGGAATTTTAGTAACAGGAGCTTTAACAGGATGCGGTGGAGGCACCAAAGAAACCGAAAAGGGGGAAACGACCACAGCGGCAGCCTCAGAGAATGCAGATGAGCAGGCATCCCCAAACGAAGATACAGAGAAGGAAGTAATTAAGGTTGCGGCATCACCTACACCGCATGCAGAGATTTTAGCGAAGGCAAAGGAGATCCTGGCAGAGCAGGGATATGATTTACAGGTGACAGAGTTTGAGGATTATGTCCAGCCGAATGAGGTGGTGGAAAGCGGAGAATATGACGCAAATTATTTCCAGCACATACCGTATCTTGACAGCTTTAATGAAGAAAAAGGAACACATATTGTAAATGCCGGTGGAATTCATTATGAACCCTTTGGTATTTATCCGGGTACAAAGAGCAGCTTGGATGATATCGCAGATGGAGATACCATTGCAGTGCCAAATGATACAACGAATGAAGCTAGGGCATTGCTGTTATTGCAGGATAACGGTATCATTACATTAAAAGAAGGCGCCGGCCTGGAAGCAACAGTGAATGATATAGCCGAAAATCCGCATAATGTTGAGATTGTAGAGTTAGAAGCTGCACAGGTGGCAAGAGTGGTAGAAGAGAATGCGTTTGTTGTCTTAAATGGTAACTATGCATTAGGGGCTGGTTTTTCTGTTGCAAAGGATGCGCTTGCCTATGAAAAGTCAGATTCTGAGGCGGCTAAAACATATGTGAATCTTATTGGTGTAAAAGAAGGAAATGAAAATAATGCGGCGATCAAGGCGCTGGTTGATGTATTGAAATCAGAAGAGATTAAGACTTATATTAATGATACCTATGATGGAGCGGTTATTCCTTTTGAGGAGTAGGAGAATTGGTTGTGATGGACTGCGTTATATAGCAGGTGTTACATAGCTGCTGCATTAATCATGGCTAAACAATTATATACGGTGACATTAAAGGTCGGAAGCTTCTTAATTTAAAAAGAAACTTCCGACCTTTTGATTGAATAGGATGATATTGGTAAATATCATTTAAAGGATGATAGTTTTTCAATCTCCGCCGGGACCGTCTCGGCGCTCCCGTTTATCGTCCTCTACCACATACTTTGAATTGGCACTGTCCTGGTCAGAATTGGTCTCAGATACAGAGGAGGCAGAGTTTTTTCGGCAGCCACCGCCTGTGCAATGGCAATCCTTTTTACTATTTGTAAAGCTGTCCTTTTTTCTTGTATAAAAGTTTGATTTGCGCATACTCACATATTTCCTTTCTGTTTTTGATAGTATGTGCATTGTGCAGGAAGCTTATACAAGGATATTAACATATATAGGGTTATGAAAGTTCACTTAAAAAAGATTGACTTTACCTCAGTATTGTGATAGACTATTTTTCGTTGAGGTCAAAGAGTAGCTTTTGACCCCAATCTAATTATATATGTGTGTGTAGCTCAGCTGGATAGAGCACTTGGCTACGGACCAAGGTGTCGGGGGTTCGAATCCTCTCACGCACGTACATGAGAGAGTCGCAGAAATCTGAAAATTAGATTTCTGCGATTTCTTTTTGTATAAGTAAAAAAATGCAGATATCCGGGTTACGGACATCTGCATTATAGTGTAGATTATTGTACATCGTTTTCGTCGAATACATCACCGCATTCAGGACAGAATTTTGGTGGATTATGTGGGTCTTCCGGTGTCCAGCCGCATTTATCGCACTTATAAAGCGGAGCATCGGCAGGTTTTTTGGCACCACATTCCTGACAGAATTTACCCTGATTCACGGCTCCACAGGAGCAGGTCCAACCGACCTCGGCAGATGGCTTTGGTTTGCCACATTCCATGCAGAATTTACTGGTATTGCCAGAGTGTCCACAGGAGCAGGTCCATGTATTGCCTGCCGCTGCTCCCTCTTGCTGACTGCTTGGTGCAGGGGCTGGTGCAGCAGGAGTGGGGTTGACTGGTGGTGTATTGTTCTGCTGTTGTCCCATTGCGAATAGAGAGTTTGCATCCATGCCGCCGGCCATATTTGCCATATTCATACCGGCAAATGCCATCATAGGTCCTGTAGAAGTGTTTGAGGCAGCAGCTTTCATTGCCTCGGCTTGTGCACCAACCAAGGTAGCAGCAGCCATGTTTGGATTGCGGAGAACAGCAGATTTCTGTAAATCCTTAATCATCTGTTCGTCATCTTCAGAAGCCTTAATGGTGTTGACACCAAAGGATACAATTCGGATTCCTCTGAGCTCGCCCCATTTTTCAGATAATACTTTATTGAGGGCATCGGCAACCTCCATTGTATGTGCAGGAACTGCGCTATAACGGATTCCCATAGCTGAAATCTCAGCAAATGCTGGTTGAAGCGCAGTCATTAACTCGGATTTTAACTGACTGTCAATCTTATCTCTGGTATACTCATCAGTGACATTGCCACATACATTGGTATAAAAAAGAATCGGGTCAAAAATTTGATATGAATATTCACCGTTACAACGGACAGAAATATCCACATCTAAACCAATATTGTTGTCTACTACACGGAATGGAACCGGATTGGCAGTGCCATATCGGTTGCCCATGATTTCCTTCGTGTTAAAGAAATATATCCTCTGGTCCTTGCCGGTGTCACCGCCAAAGGTAAAACGCCTGCCGATGGTAGCGAAGGTTTTACCGATATTCTCGCCTAAGTCACCGCTGAGTAAGCTTGGTTCAGAGGAGGTATCGTATAAAAATTCTCCTGCCTCGGCACAGAACTCTACGACCTTACCCTGGTCGACAATAATCATACATTGACCTTCGTTTACAGCAACAACAGACCCGTTGGTGATAATATTATCATTTCCTTTGTTGCTGGTACCGAATTTGCTGTTGTTACGTCGTTGCCCCTTTACTACCAGTACATCGGTTTCTAGTGCATCACAGTAGAAATATTCCTTCCACTGGTCAGCGGCAATCCCGCGGATTGCACCTGAAATTGCTTTGATTAATCCCATACTATTCTCCTTCTTGATATAAAAATTAGTTCGTTACTGTGTGCTGCAATGCTTTTCTAAAAATGATTAAAAAGTATAGTCTCCTATTTTCTATGTATATGAATGGAGAGATATAATATTGCAGATATCATAATTATACCTTTTTGGTCGAAAAAAGTCTATCATTATTATGTCGCAACATGAAGTTGCAATATATGTAAGTTTTGGTAGTCAAAAGGGAGAAGATTTAATAGATTATATATATTTTTGTGGAGCGGTATGCAACCAGATTTGGCAAGCGGATTTTAGCAAAAAGCTCGAATAAGTGAGAGGTGAAGTTTCACTTGAATTTCAAACGCTGGGAATAATATTTGTAGTATGGATACGATAAAAATAGGGAATTTTGCAAACGCCTAGACATTTAAAGAGCTAGAGAGGAGAATGCTGATGAAGACGATTTACCTGCATATCGGAATACCAAAAACAGGAACTACCTCCATACAGAATTTCTGTAGTGAGAATCAGGCAGTATTGAATCGGTATGGATATAATTATCCGGAATTTACCTATCGCTATCCCAGTGCAAATCGGCTGAGAAATGCACATTTTCTATTTGGCTGTGTACGCAATGAAGTTGGTGAAAGAGATTATCAGCGCGAGGAGCAAATCTTTTATGAGGGTTTTGAACAAATTGATAGGGTCTTTGA
Source organism: uncultured Clostridium sp. (assembly GCA_947178475.1). Classification (GTDB taxonomy): domain Bacteria; phylum Bacillota; class Clostridia; order Lachnospirales; family Lachnospiraceae; genus CAG-590. Next base: position 26,454 of record CAMWYM010000008.1, read on the forward strand.
AGCATATGACAGTGTCATTCTTTCGGATGAGGGGTTATGGAATTGTGCCTTCAGGGGGACAGACAATGTGTGGGAACGGATAAAACAGGAGTTGGATAAAAGGGAAATTGGAATTAAGGTAGTTGTATATCTCCGTCGGCAGGATGATTTTCTTTACTCGTGGTGGAACCAGCGGGTGAAGGAGGGATTAAAGGGTGAATCTCAGTTGACGTGGGAACAGATGGCAGACGAGCTTCCGATAATCCAGCTGGATTATTATGATATGTTAGAAAGGATAGCCGTTTATGTGGGCAAAAGCAATATTGTGGTGAGAAGATTTGATACAAGTCGATTTGTAGGAGGAAATCTGTACACCGATTTTATAGATGCAATAGGATTAACTTATTCAGGGGAATATCATGTTAAAAAAGAGCAAAGAAATATAAGCCTTACCCAGAATAGTAACGAGATAAAGAGGATTTTAAATAAGCTGCCGCAGTTGGATACAGATAACAATGCACTGTTTAAACAGATACTGACGGAACAGTCTCTGTATCACGATGACAGCAAAGGATATAGCATGTTTTCCGAAACAGAGAAAATGGATTTTTTGGAAAGGTATCGGGAGGGGAATATCCGGATAGCAAAGGAGTATCTGGGAGAAGAGGAGCTATTTTATTGTGACAAGGAAGAAAGGCAGAAATGGGATCCGGAGAATGAATATATGCTGGAGGATGTGATACTTTTTGTCGGAAGTCTTGCAATGCATATAGAGAGAGAGTTGAAGGAGCAGAAGCGGCAGATTAACGGAATACGGAATGTGCTGAAGCACCCGTTTACGTCAATTGGCAGAAAAATAAAGATGTTTGGACGATAGGGGTCTGTTCGTACGGGAATGATTAAACTGCATTCCAAGATAGAGCTCCGGAATGCAGTTAACAAGCTTGATTGAGGAAAGATTTTATTATGGACAGTAGTAGTGCCAAATGATATAATGTCAATGAAAAATGGTATAATTTCACAGGTTTCAAATAGCATCTGGCATTGTATGCTATGGTGCATGATATCATGAAGCCGCCGAACAAAAGGTGAGGGGCAATTCATTATTATGCTAGGAGGAGACAGGAATGTTAGAAGCAGGAGTAAAAGCACCGGATTTTAAATTACAGGATAAGGATGAAAAAGAAGTATCTCTTTCTGATTTTGCAGGGAAAAAAGTGGTGGTGTATTTTTATCCGAAGGACAATACTCCGGGATGTACCAGGCAGGCATGTGCATTTGCCAGTGCATATGAGCAGTTTAGAGCGATAGATACCGTGGTAATAGGAATCAGCAAAGACAGTATAGCTTCCCACCAGCGGTTTGTGGAAAAGTTTAATCTGCCATTTATATTATTGTCAGATCCGGAACGGAAGGCAATTGAGGCATATGATGTATGGCAGGAAAAGAAAAATTACGGAAAAGTGAGCATGGGGGTAGTTCGTACCACCTATATTATTGATGAAAAGGGAATGATTGAAAAGGTGATGAGGAAAGTGAAGCCGGATACAAATGCTGCTGAGATTTTGGAGTATTTGCAGGAAGAAAAAATGTGATTTATATCTAATCAATATTAGCGGCAAAGGAAGTGTAACAAATGACAAAAAGTATGACAGAAGGCAGACCGCTTACTCTTATCCTGCAATTTGCCCTTCCATTATTGGCAGGCAACCTGTTACAGCAAACCTATAATATCATTGATGCTGCTATTGTAGGGCAGATTCTGGGCACAGATGCACTGGCAAGCGTTGGAGCATCCAGCAGTGTCCAGTTTTTAGTACTGGGCTTTTGTATTGGTATTTGTTGTGGCTTTGGGATTCCCATCGCCAAAAGCTTTGGTGCTGGACAACAGGAAGAAATGCGTGATTTGATTTTTCATGCCATGGTTTTGACAGGAGTGTTTGCTATCATATTGACGGCAGTGTGTGCCTTGCTTTGTCCGCAAATCCTTCATTTACTGTCTACACCGGAGAATATTTTTAAGGGAGCGTATCAGTATCTGCTGGTTATTTTTCTGGGAATTCCTTTTACTCTTTTATATAATCTTCTATCCAGTATTTTAAGGGCAGTTGGTGACAGTAAAACACCATTTATGTTTCTTGCTTTTTCTACTGTGTTAAATATTATATTGGATTTATTCTGTATCATAGTGCTTAGATGGGGATGTGCAGGAGCTGCAATCGCAACGATTACAGCACAGGCGGTAAGTGGCATTTTGTGCTTCATATATATAAGAAAACGAATTCCAGCTCTTTCTCTGTCAAAACAGAATTACCGAATAAAAGAAGCCGGGATTAAAGTCATGCTGCTCATGGGAGTTCCTATGGGATTACAGTATTCCATTACGGCAGTCGGAAGTATGGTTATGCAGTCGGCAAATAATGGGCTGGGAAGTGTTTATGTCTCCGGTTTTACTGCAGGTATGCGGATAAAGCAGTTTTTGATGTGTCCCTTTGATGCCATTGCCACTGCGGTTTCCGTCTTTTGTGGACAGAATCTCGGTGCCGGAAAAGTAGATCGGATTAAAAAGGGAATCCGGGAAGGAATCTGCGCAGGTGTGCTTTATGGGTTATTTGCTGGAATTATTATGATTTTTGCTGGCAGAACCTTATCTATGTTATTTGTAAATAAAAGTGCTGTAGAAGTTTTAGATGCTTCCGCAAAGTATCTGCGGTGTATGGGATTCTTTTTCTGGAGTCTTGGAATTTTAAATGTATGCCGGATGACTACCCAGGGGCTTGGATATTCTGGAAGAGCAGTATTTTCCGGTATGACAGAAATGATAGCAAGAATACTGGTAAGTGTATTTTTTGTACCGCTGTACGGCTTTACAGCAATCTGCTTTGCAGATCAGTCAGCATGGCTTTCCGGCTGCTTTTATATTATACCGGTATGCTTTTGCAGTGTTAGAAGGATATCCTTAAAACAGAAGTGAACCTTTTCCCAGGCTGCAACAATATAATAGTAGGACGTATAGGAAAGGTCTGCAAATATTGAATAGCATGAAAAGGAGGATAAGGATATGGGATGTTTAGGTAATATACTTTGGATTATTTTTGGAGGAGCTGAGGGTGCATTGGCATGGTTTTTATATGGCTGCCTGTGGTCTATTACGATTGTGGGAATTCCAATCGGAAGGCAGTGTTTCAAATATGCAGGACTGACACTATTTCCCTTTGGAAAGGATGTAGATTATGGTGGAGGCAGTATGTCGTTGATTGCAAATGTAATCTGGATGATCGTGACGGGAATCCCGATGGCGGCTGCGCATTTTTTGACAGGCTGTGCATTGTGTATCACAATAATTGGAGTACCGTTTGGCTTGCAGCATTTTAAGCTGGCAAAGCTTGCGCTGATGCCGTTTGGAACAAAGGTACACTAGGTGTGGATTTGGTGTCTTCGCAGACGCCCGTTGTACAATATAGACAAATCAACGCAGGCACGCTTGCGCTGCTTGTCGCTCGCAGCGGTGCTAAGCTCGAAAAAACCTCGCCAAGCACCGGCGGCTCCAAAGCGTCGTGCTTATGATATTGTCTATATTGCACAACTAGGTTTTGGAAATCGTGAGTTTTGCGCATCTCAAAATAGTATAAAAATGGAGGATTACTATGAAGTTTGCAATTCTGGCACCGGGAAAAATCGCCCAAAGCATGGCTAAGGCAGCAGTGGGAATACAGCAGATGAGTGGAGATATTACAAAAATATCGGATTCCAAAGAGAACAAGAGTATAGGCGGAACACAAATGGAGCTCTATGCAGTTGCATCCAGAAGCCTTGACCGTGCAGAGGAGTTTGCTGCGCAGTGGGGATTTGAAAAGGCTTACGGATCCTATGAAGAAATGTTGGAGGATGAAGCGATAGAGCTTGTATATGTTGCTTCTCCCCATTCTCATCACTATCAGCATGCAAAGATGTGCTTAGAGCACGGCAAAAATGTTCTGGTGGAGAAGGCATTTACAGTAAATGCGAAGCAGGCAGAGGAGTTGATAAATCTTGCAAGAGAAGGGAAGCTTTTACTGGCAGAGGCAATCTGGACAAGGTATATGCCTAGCCGGAGCATGATTGATGATATAGTAGCCAGCGGAATCATTGGAGAACCGGTTTCCCTGACTGCAAATCTTGGTTACGCAATGAAGTATAAGGAACGTCTGAGAAATCCGGAACTGGCAGGCGGTGCACTGCTGGATGTAGGTGTATATCCGATTAATTTTGCCATGATGGTATTTCATAAGGAAATAGAGAAAATAGACACTTCGGTGGTGATGTCCCCGGAAGGAGTGGACTGGATAAACAGCGTAACCCTGACCTTTGAAGATGGAAAAATGGCGGTGCTTCACAGCAGTATGCTGACACCAACGGATCGTTTAGGTGTCATTTATGGCGAGAAGGGATATATTGAAGTACAAAATATCAATAACTGTGAGGAAATCCGGGTGTTTGACACAGAGCATCAGATCATTGCATGTCATAAGGTGCCGGATCAGATTAACGGATATGAATATGAAGTCATCTCTTGCATGAAGGCAATGGAGGAAGGGAAAGTGGAATGTGAAGAGATGCCCCATAGTGAAACATTGCGGGTGATGAGACTGCTGGATGCAATCAGGGAAAAATGGGGATAGAAATATGATTAGAAATATGAAGCCGGCAGATATTCCGGCAGTTATGGAAATTTGGCTGAATACAAATATCAAAGCACATGTTTTTATAGCTTCTGATTACTGGAGAAAAAATTATGGTCTGACAAAGGCTATGATGTCTGATGCGGATATATATGTTTACGAGAGGGAAGGAAGTATTTATGGATTCGTTGGTCTGATGAAGGATTATATAGCAGGAATATTTGTAGACGAAGCGTATCAAGGTTCAGGTATCGGAAAGTCCCTGCTTGATTATGTGAAGCAGCAAAAGGATGAGCTGGTCCTTCATGTATATGAGAAAAATAAAGGTGCAGTAAGGTTTTATCTTCGGGAAGGCTTTGTCAAGGAAGAGGCAGGAGTGGAGGAAGAGAATCAGGAAACAGAGTACAGGATGCGGTGGAAAAAAGATGAGCTTAGAGAAAAATCAGGAATTTGAACTTACAATAGAGGACATGGGAAACGAGGGGGAAGGCATTGGACACCTTGATGGGATGGCTGTTTTTGTGAAGGATACCGTTCCTGGTGATGTGGTGAGGATTAAGATTATTAAGGTAAAGAAGAATTATGCTTATGGCAGGCTGATACAGGTGATTTGTCCCTCCGATTACCGGGTAGAGCCGATTTGTCCGCATGCCCGAAGGTGTGGGGGCTGTACCATTATGCATGTAAGCTATGAAAAGCAGCTTGCATGGAAGCAGGATAAGGTAAAGAACTGTCTGCAAAGGATAGGCGGTATTGCGGATATAGAAGAGAAAATGGAGCCGATTATCGGAATGGAATATGGCGGAAGTGCAGGGGCAGATATCTCAAAGGGAAATAAGGATGTTAAGGATTTTCCAGCAATCCGGTATCGAAATAAAGCACAGTTTCCGGTACGGCGGGATAAAGCAGGAAAACTGGCAATCGGATTTTATGCGGGAAGAACCCATTCGGTTATTGATACAGATATTTGTTATCTGCAGGATGAAGTAAATGATGAAATTATAAGAAGGCTTCGCTGTTTTATGGAAAAATATCAGGTGGAAGCTTATGATGAGGAGCGCCATACCGGGCTGGTGAGGCATATTTTAACCCGTGTGGGAAGAAGGACCGGAGAGGTTATGATTTGTCTTATCCTTAATGGAGATAAGTTAGAGGGAAAAGGCGAAAAAAAATATTATGAGAGCAGGAAAGCTCATGTAAAGCAGGGGAAGGTTATGCCAAAGGAAGCTCTTCGGAATGTGGAGAAGGAATTTGTGGAAGAAATGATGGATATTCCCGGAATTACAAGTATTTCCCTTAATGTGAATAAGGAAAAGACAAACCGGATTCTAGGAGCGCATTGCCGTACAATCTGGGGACGCGATTATATTACCGATTATATCGGAAATGTGCAATATCAGATTAGCCCTTTGTCTTTTTATCAGGTGAATCCGAAGCAGACGGAAAAGCTTTACAGGAAGGCACTGGAATATGCGGATTTAAATGGAGAGGAAACCGTATGGGATCTCTATTGTGGAATCGGAACGATCTCACTGTTTCTGGCTCAGAAGGCGAAAAAGGTTCGTGGTGTGGAAATTGTACCGGAAGCAATCGAGGATGCCAGGAGAAATGCCAAGATAAACGGTATTCAAAATGTAGAATTCTTTGTGGGGAAGGCCGAAGAGGTTTTGCCGGAGCAGTATGAAAAAACGGGGGAGCGGGCAGATGTGATTGTGGTAGATCCACCTAGAAAGGGCTGTGATATAGTTGCCATTGAAACGATGATAAAAATGGCACCGAAGCGGATTATTTATGTGAGCTGTGACCCCGCAACGCTGGCGAGGGATGTGAAGATGCTGGTGGCAGCGGGATATGAGTTGAAGAAGGTTTGTGCAGTTGACCAGTTTGGACATGGGGGTCATGTAGAGACAGTAGTAATGCTTTCCTACAAAATCAGATAGCCTAATCAACGTAAAAGTGGAGTTTGGCGAGGGTGAGGGCAAAGTGCCTTTGGATGCAATTGCAGAACGAGCGAAACAGTATCAGTTGAAACCGAAAATTACATATAAAATGATACAAGAATAAGTGGAAAGAAACTATGGATTTAAGGTACATGCAGCGTACATTGCAGAAGTAAAACGGTCTTTGGGGTTGGCAATGTATGATGCACCTAATGCAGTGGAAGAATTGAAACAACCGAGAAAACATCCGCCGAAAGATAAAGTCGAGGCGATAAAAGATGCACTCAAATATTTTGAGGTAATTTGATGGAAGAAAGTATATTTCAAATTGCAGAACAGATAAATCAACTGCATAAGATAGCATAATCTACTAATTAAGGAAGTAGTGGATATGATGTTAAGGAAGTTCATGATATGATTACAGGAGGAGCAATGGGAAAAATAATTAAGGAAACTATTCATGCGAAAGGTATTGACATTGGCATATATACAACAAATTTTGAAAGTGAATTTATTTCTTTGACGGATATTGCGAAATATCGAAATGAAGATGATCCAAGGTTTGTAATTCAGAATTGGATGCGTAATAGAAATACTATCGAATTTTTGAGTGTGTGGGAAGAATTGCATAATCCAGATTTTAACCGTGTGCAATTCGAGGCGGTTAAAAATGAAGCTGGGTTAAATCGTTTTGTAATGACACCAACGAAATGGATTACACAGATGAATGCTATTGGCATTGTTTCAAAATCAGGACGTTATGGTGGAACATATGCTCATAGTGATATTGCGATGTCTTTTGCAACTTGGATTTCTCCAGAATTCCAGTTATATATTATGAAGGATTACAGGCGATTAAAGACGGATGAGAATAGTCGATTATCTTTGAGCTGGAATTTGAATAGAGAAATTTCTAAGTTAAATTATAGGATACATACGGACGCAATTAAGGAAAATTTAATTCCGCCAGAATTGACATCAGTTCAGATTGCTTACACATACGCAAATGAAGCAGATATGTTAAATGTTGTTTTGTTTGGAAAGACAGCGAAGCAGTGGAAAGATGAGAATCCAACTGAAAAAGGCAATATGCGAGATGTAGCAACATTAAATCAGTTGTTAGTACTTGCAAATTTGGAAAGTTATAATGCAGTTCTGATTAAACAAGGGAAGAATCAAAAAGAACGAATGGAATTACTTCGGCAGTTGGCGGTACAGCAGTTACAGACATTGGAGGAAGTAAGCCTAAATAATTTGCCGAAATTCGAAAATGATATACAGAGGCTTTAGACGATATAAATAGGATAAAATTGTAATATAGAATGAAATACGAGGTAGATTATGAAATATGAACTTTTCTTTTTGAACAATATACATGATTCTATGGAGATGGTAAATGTGGAGTTAGATCCATTTCTGGATTTATACAGCGAAGGGTGCTTTGATGATTTAAGCCTTAAACATATAATATTGAATTTGGCAAATTGTTTAGAATTGCTTATTAAATATAGATTGGAACAGGAGCATTGGACACTTATTTTTTTTGATACGAATAAGGCTAAATATTCAAATTATTTGGACGGGGATTTTGTGAGCGTGGATATTAAATCAGGAACTTACAGATTAAAAAATATATGTGATGTTAAGTGTTCATTTGTTGCATGCACACAAATTTATCAATATAGAAATCGTCTAATGCATTATACATTAAACAGTACATTTGAGCAGATAATCAAAGATGTAGTTGAAGCGATGGGCGAAGTAGCAGAGTTTGTTGAAATTGAAATTATGCAGTATTTGCCTGAGAAGGCTCAAGAAGATTTTAAAAATTCAATAGATAATTATAGAAAATATGCAAAAGTTCTAAAAGAATTAAAAATGTAAGACGGTTTCTTAAATTTTGTGGGAAAAAGGGAATACCGTTGAGACGGTAGTGATTTTGTCTAAACTCAAAACTAAACGACATGTCGACATTGAAATACATACTGATGAATTGGATTTGACTTCAGCAGAGAGTAAAGCCACTTATGCAGAACTCAAACAATATGTGCTTGATAAATATGGTTTGAAAGTATCCAGTTTGAACATTGCCAGATTAAAGCAAAGTGTGGTATTATCGAGCGTGAGAATTATAATAAGGCAAAGAACGAAAATGTTAAGCAGTCAAACTGCACAGAGGAAAAAGAAAATGCAATAAAAGACGCGTTTAAACATTTTCAAATGATTTAAATGGGAGGATAAGATGTTAAAAAAGATAAAGTTTAAAGGAGGCTTTTTTAATGAAGAAAAAGAGCTGAAATTATTTATGAATGAAGATAGAATATCACTTCTTTACGGAAAAAATGGTTCTGGAAAGAGCACAATTTCTAATGCTGTGCGTAAGGCAAAAGGAGACGTAGTTGATGATATAGTCCAAGCTACATTACTTGATAAAGAAGATATGGCTTTTGTGGATACTCAGTGTATTCATGTGTTTAATGAAGATTATGTGAGTTCACGTGTTAAAATACGAGATGATGGGCTAAAGGCAATTATTCTTTTGGGTGAGCTAGGTAATCTTGAAGATAAAATATTGGATTTGGAACTTAGAATTGAAGCTGAATCTAACAGAAATATGGAGCTTAAAACAGCTGCTGGCGAATATAAAGACAAAGATAATATAAAGTCTCCAAGCAACTGTAAAATTCGGATTAACCTTGGATTGTCTGGAAATGGGCATTGGGCTGAACGAGAAAAGATTATTAATAATGGTAAACGCAATGCTAGCGTTACGGATAAAGTAATTGATTCTATTATTGCGTTGCAACCTGCTGAAACATTGGCGGATTTAAGAAAACGTTATGAGGAGAATCTTCAACTGTTAAGTCAGGTAATAGCTAATGAAGCGGTTCAGATTAGAAGTACTGTGAAACTGAATGTCCCATATAATGAAAAGGTATTACAAAATCTTCTTTCACAGAAAGTTGAAAGACCTACGTTGTCAGATCGTGAGCAATATCTTCTTCAGCTTATTGATGACGGGAAATTAGATCAAATTAATGAAATGAAGTCAGTATTTTCAAAAGAAAAAACAAAGAAATGTCCTTTTTGCTTTCAGGAAATCTCGGATCAAGGTAAACGAGATTTGATTGGAAGTATAGAGAAAGTATTATCGAAAGAAGTTGATATTCACGAGAAAAACCTCAAAAAATGCATCATACAGGAATTGAACGTTGATTTTTCTGGCATGGATGTCTTAAATTCACCTAATTATATGAAATGTAAAGATGTAGTGGAAGAAATTAATAAGGAGATATTTAAGATACGAGAAATTATTCTTAAAAAGATTAACCATCCATATACACCTATTACTGATTTTGAGAGCTACCTGATTGATAAACTTGAACAATATGAGTTGCTTAGGACTAAGCTGCAGCAGGAAATAGAAACTTACAACAATGCAGTTAAAAAAATTGAAACGCTTAAAAGAAATCTCACAACTGATAATGCAGCCATTGCACATTATGAGGTTTCTAGAGATATTAAGTTATGGAAGCAAGCCTTGGTGGATCAGAAGAAAGCTGATGAAGCATTAAAAGAATCTGACGAGAAAATCAAAAATCTCAATGATGAGCTGAATGTTTTAAAATCTCGAAAGAAAAATATAAAAATAGCAGTCAGCTTGATTAATAAGAGTCTCAGATATGTGTTCTTTTCAAAGAATAGATTAGAAATCAAAGTTGAGAATGATAAATATGTATTGTATTCCCACGGAAAAACAGTAAAGCCTAACAATGTGTCTGTTGGTGAAAGAAATATTATTGCTTTATGCTACTTTTTTACAGAACTGATTATGAATCAGGAGGCGAAAGACGGGTATTCAAAAAAACTAATCCTTGTTATTGATGATCCCGTATCAAGTTTTGATTTTGAAAACAAAGTGGGAATTATGTCACTGCTGAAAGCTAAGGTAGCCGATATTATTAAAACCAATCCAGAAAGCCAAATTCTAGTGATGACACATGATATTCAGTGTTTATATGATCTTCAAAAAATTGGAGAGGAGGTTTGTAACGAATATAAGAGAGAAAGCAACGGACAAAAGAAAGTTACATATGCTTGTTGTGAATTGAAAAACAAAGAGATTATCCCATTCAGTTATACAAAACGAAACGAATATTCTGAGATTTTGAAGACGGTATATGATTATGCTTGTGGTAAGAATGAGAATGACGCTCTGCTTGTTGGGAACTCAATGCGACGAGTGATGGAGGCATTCTCAACATTTGTGTATAAAAAAGGAATAGCAGAGATTTCCTGTGATGATACGATTTTACAACAGATTGGAGATAAAGATTACATTGATTATTTCAAGAATCTAATGTACAGGCTTGTGCTTAATGGTGATAGTCACATGCTAGAGAGAACAAATAGTCTGGATGACATGGATTATTTGTATTTTTTAAGTGATGAAGAGCGACAAAGAACTGCACAGGAAGTTATTTGTTTCATTTATTTATTAAATGAGAGACATGTTTTGGCACATTTGGAAGGAAAGCAAAACATTGAAACCAACATTCAAAAGTGGTGCGCAGACATAAAAAGCTTTTGTGTAGGTGATGAAGTAACGGTGTGATTATGATTGTATTATATTCAATATGAACTAAGGATGTAGCCAATACTTAACCATAGACAGGTGTTAAGACAAAACAAATTATTATCTGGGTCAGTAGCTGAAGTCCATTGAATTCTAACATTTTACTATTGAACACGATATGGAAATAGGTTTGGACAAAAATAAGCAAGGTGAGAGCGTATGCCTGCTACATTGGAGGGATTCTCATGTACCTCCTAATACAGTTACAGTATATGCTGACAGTCAGGTGGGATATGATTTTGAGCATAGTGGGGAAAAGGAGCGTGTTTGAAATGGATGCAATGGGAAAAACAGATATTCTGTTGGAGAAATTAAAAGAGGCTTCAGTGGAATACAAGGGGATTGAAACGAGTGGATACAGTTTGGAGGAAAAGAAAAATGCAATTCGTTCACTGATGAATATCCGTATGCCGGGGGAACTGCCCGATGGATTGCTGGACTTGCAGGATGATTACTTGCAAGAAGAATTGAAAGCAAAAGGTATTGTAACTTTGGCAGATATTCCAACAATAGAGGAACAGTTTAACAGTAAATCCTCCCATGCCGGAAAAATATCGCTCTGGCAGGGGGACATTACAAGCTTGAAGGTCGGTGCTATTGTAAATGCTGCCAATTCACAGATGCTGGGATGCTTTGTACCCTGTCACAGGTGTATTGACAATGCGATTCACAGTGCGGCGGGGATGCAGCTTCGGGAAGAGTGCAGTCACATCATGAAACGAAGACGGCTGAAATATGGCAGAAGCTATGAAGAGCCGACAGGCACAGCCACTTTGACGAAGGGCTATAATCTACCCTGTGATTATGTGATTCACACCGTGGGACCGATTGTGTACCATAGCTTGAATGATATGCTTTGTCAGGATTTGCAAAACTGCTATGAAAATGTTTTAAAATGCTGTGTGGAGCATAACATCAAATCCGTTGCGTTCTGTTGCATTTCAACAGGGGAATTTCATTTTCCGAATGATAAGGCGGCGAATATTGCAGTGAACACGGTGACAGGTTTTTTGACGGGTCATGATAATGCCTTTGAACGGATTATTTTCAATGTTTTTACTGATAAAGATCGAATAATTTACGAAGAAGTTTTAGGGGCGATTTATAACTAAATCTTCCCGTTAGGAGAGAAAAATGATGGAGTATAGAGTAAATCAACGAACAGGAGATAAAATCAGTACAATCGGACTGGGTACCAGCTATATCGCTGAATCAAGCGAAAAAAAGGCAGTAGAGGCACTGATCTATGCTTATGAGCATGGCATCAATTATGCTGATCTTGCGACAGCCGGGGCAAAGACGTTTTCTTATTATGCAACGGCATTGGGCAGTGTCCGGAAGGAAATGCACTATCAGGTACATTTTGGAGCAAATTACGAAACCGGGGAATATGGTTGGACGACAAAGTTGGAGACGGTAAAGCGGCAGATTGACTGGCAGTTATCCACGCTGAAAACAGATTATATTGATTATGGATTTATCCATTGTCTGGATGAGGACAGCGATTGGAAAGCTTATCAGAAGAATGGAGTGCTGCAGTATTTACTGGATATGAAAAAGCAGGGAGTTGTGCAGCATATTGGCTTTTCTACGCATACCCCGTCGCTGGCACATCAGGTGCTGGATACCGGATTGGTGGATCAGCTTATGTTTTCGATTAATCCGGGCTATGATTACCAGCATGGAGCCTATGCTAATGGAAGTGCTGATGAGAGAATGGCATTGTACCGGCGCTGCGAGATGGAGAGTGTGGGGATATCTGTCATGAAACCCTTTTCTGCAGGTCAGCTTTTGAATGAAAAGACTTCTCCCTTTGGCAGAGCGCTATCGCAGTATCAGTGTATTCAGTATGCACTGGATAAGCCGGGAGTTTTAACGGTATTGCCGGGGATTCGTGATGTGGAGGATGTAAAGCATCTGCTTGGCTTTTTTGATGCGACAGAGGAAGAACGGGATTATTCTGCAATTGGTTCCTATATGCCTGCGGATGCAGCAGGGATTTGTGTGTATTGTAATCATTGTCAACCCTGTCCAGTTGGTTTAAATGTGGGACTGATGAACAAATACTACGACCTTGCAAAGACTGGCGATACGATGGCAGCAGAGCACTATCAGAATATGGAACTTCATGCAGATTCATGTATTCAATGTGGGCATTGTGAATCCCGCTGCCCTTTTCATGTAAAGCAGATGGCAAGGATGGAGGAAATCAATTCCTTTTTTAACAAATAGGAAGGTTTTTTGGTTGCAATTTACCATTCGCACCATATATTTGCAACTCGCACAATTTTCAAATTAAAGAGGCAGCACTGTTTTACTAAGCTTGTTATTGCGGCTTACCCAAACATATAGTTAAAGTAGATTTCCTTAAAGGCTGTATAGTTGCTTCGGGATATCGGTATGACTGCGCTATGACTGGTGGTAATCTCTGTCTTTGAGAACTGCTCTATATTTCTTAAATTCACAATATAGCTGCGGTGGCAGCGGCAGAACCCATTTTCTGGCGAAAACACTTCCTCGCATTTTGAAAACAGTTCACGGATTACGGTTGTCCTGCCGTTAGTCCAATGCACAAGAACCTGTTTGTTTTGTGCCTCAAGATAATCAACGTCAGTGAGGATAATCCTGCAAAAGCCGCTAGTAGTTCGTGCAGTAAAAGTGGTTTGAGCCAGAGTAAAGGATTTCAGAAAATCATCGAGAGTGTGGAAAAGCTTTACATGGTCAACAGGCTTTATGAGATAATTAAGGGCTTTTACCTCATAGGAATCGATAGCGAATTCTTTAGAGGAGGTAAGAAAAACAATCGGGACAGTTTGATTTATATTTCGAAGCTCTCTGGCAGTATCCATTCCGCTTAATAGCGGCATAATCATATCTAAAATAATTAAATCCATACATTCATCCTGATGAGCGGCAATTAGGTCATCCCCATTGGTGAATCGGTGGAGCGTAAGGCTAATCTCATGCTTTTTTGCCCACTGCTCTAGCAGAGGGCAGAGTGCATCGATAAATTGTATTTCATCATCACAAATGGCTATTTTCATCATGTCACCTCTAAATAATAATTCTTAAAATGAAGGAGTTATCGCAAACAGAAAAGTGGCATTGTCCGTTTAATTGTTCTACATAGTATACGATGCTTTTTACACCGATACCGTGTCCTTTTTTGCCGGAGGTTGGAATGCCGTCAACAAATTTGGGAATCTGCAGAATTGGATTTTCAATTTGGAGCAGAAGGTGGTTTTCCTTTTCGGAAATGGTAAGGCTGGCCCATTTTTTCTCCGAAGCGATTTCCTCTAATGCGTGCATGGAATTTTCCAAAGCGTTGGATAAAATTGTACAAATCGCAGTATCCGGGCAGGAAAAGGTTTCTCTTACAGAAATATTGCAGTTGAGCGTAATTTCCCTGTCAGCAAAACGTGCATGGTAAATAGAGATTACGGAATTGATCATTTCATTTTGGCAGTAGGCTGTAATCATGGTATCGTCATAGAGATTGTCGATTTCTCCGATATAGTCGATTGCCTTTTTGGTGTTTTCGTTTTGCAGCTGTGTCAGGATGATATTTAAATGGTGGCGCATATCATGTCTTAATATGGAAAGCTTTTGCTTGCTGCGTTTTACCTGGTCAATCTCCTTTTCGATGGAGAGAAGCTGCATTTTCATTAAATCACTGTACTGCTCGATTTCCTGCTTTTTTTCGTATTCCCGAAAGTAAACAAATAAAAAGGCAAGGTAGGAGATGCAAAAGGAGAAGCCCATAAATTCAACCACCGTTTTGTTGCCGGAATAGAGCAGGTCGGAAAGCTTGG
The DNA here is from genome assembly GCA_947178475.1 of uncultured Clostridium sp. Lineage (GTDB taxonomy): Bacteria > Bacillota > Clostridia > Lachnospirales > Lachnospiraceae > CAG-590. Next base: position 41,482 of record CAMWYM010000008.1, read on the forward strand.
TGAAGGAATAGTCGTAAATATAATATACCGTAGGCAGAAAACCGATAATATAAAGCTCTCGTGTATCCCTTGTAAAAATGGTTTCCGTTGTGCGGCATGCCAATTTGCACAGTAGAAAGAAGGAAATGAGTGTAGTCAGGATTCGTGAAACATAATAGCACCACTCTGAGTCAGTAATCGCCAATGCCAATAATCCGATCCAGTTGCTGAACTGGCAGCACAGATAGGCGGAAAACACGGAGATACAGGAGGAAATAACCGGATATTTATAATACAGGATTAAAAATAAAATCAGCGGAAGGTGTATAGTGACTGCATAGAGCTGGTCGGCAACAGTCGTGCCCAAGACTAAAACATTGATAATATATAACATTCCCTCAAAGGAAAATAGCGCAAACAACGTAAGGACATTTTTAAAGTTTTGTTTTACTCCGAGAAAGAAAGCAGAGATATAGATACCGAACAGCATAGTGGTTAAATGATGTATGAACGATAGAATCTGTATAAGCATCAGTTGTGTATCCTCCCTTCTGTTTTGCGTTTTGTAAGTAGCTATACATAGAAAAAACCACCCTGATACTTTGAACAGTAAAGGGGGGCTTCGCTATTCCTATAATCGGTCAACCCTTTGTGGGTGGTTGTTCTTTTTCTGACTGGATTATAGCATGATGGGTACAATTATTCAAGCAAAAGTTTAGTAGTGCTGATATTTATCATGCGTAAAAACAATTTTAAGTGGTAATTGTATAGTGAGATACGTTCATGTTATAATGAAAAGAGAGGGAAGGCTATAGTAAACCACAAAATAGATAAGGAGAACCCACAAAATGAAAACCAAGAAAGTATTATGCATTACCATACATATTATCTTAGGACTATTAGCGATCGCTATTGTTCCTGCAAGTGTATTTCTTATGCAGATTCCAAACTATATGACGATATTGCTGTGCGCAGGCTTTTTCCTATCCTTTATTTTTTGCTTAAAAATAGCAGTAAAGAAGCGTGGTGGGAGAATTGTTCTGGCAATATCAAGCCTGTTTGTAATTGTGGTTTCGGTATTGGGTAATTACTGTAATCCGTACTGGAACAGCATTTATTTTAAAGGAAATGTTTCCTATTATTCGCAGACGGCAGATACTGTGCTGACTATGGAGGAAGCAAAGGAAGATTTGGAATATGCAATGTATTATCTTGACAAGTTGCACCCTGCATTTTACGGAAATGTGCCGTCGGAGGTACAGGAACGTTATGACATGGTACGGGCAAAGCTGAATGAGACGGACCGTATAACTGTCTGTGAACTATGCCAGGATATAGAATATATATTTTCGGTGTTAAGGGATGGACATTCTTATGTGAAGCTTAATGTGGAAGAACCGCATTATATGAAGGATATACATCATTTCAGAGAAGAAAATTGTGTATTGACGGCAATAAATGGAATAGACCTGGAGGCTTTGCTCAAACAGACACAGGATGCCTACAGCTATGAGGTGGAAAGCTGGCAGATAAGAAGATTAAAGGATGACCTTTCAACCATGGAGGGATTGCAGTATATTGGTTTCTCTGTTGATGAAGGTATCGTTTATACCTATGAGTCGGAGAATGGAGAAAGGGAAGACTATACATATTATGCGGAGGATTTTCTGCTATATGATGAGTATATGGAGTATAACCGGATTGAAGAAACACAGGAAGATGACGAACCATTTGTATATTATGAAATTGATGAGGAAAAGAGTGTGGCAATTCTCACCTTAAATTCCTGTAAGTATAATGATGAGTACAAGGCTTGCTTAAAGGAAATGTTTACCGAGATGAAGGAAAAGCAGATTGGCAACGTTGCAGTTGATTTGCGTGCAAATGGCGGTGGTAATTCACTCGTGGCGGATGAGTTTATCCGCTATCTGGATGTAGATACATGGAATTCAGGAGAATATGAGTGGAGATTTGGGTGGTTCAGGATTCCTTTTAAAAATACTATAGTTGAAAATGACAGATATAATGACCTGACCTTTGATGGCGAGGTTTATATTTTGACCTCTGCGAATTCTTTTAGCTCTGCCATGTTATTTCCGCAGTATGTGAAGGATAATAACATGGGTACATTAATTGGTGAAGCACCTGGCAATACGCCCAATGGCTATGGTGATGTTGCCGGGTTCAAACTGCCAAATTCGCAGCTATTCATGCAGATTTCAACGAAGGAATTTTTCCGTGTTGACCGGAACAATCCAAGCAACCTTGTGGAGCCGGATATCCCATGTGAAAGTGACGATGCAATGGAGGTGTTATATGAAACGATAGCAGGTCGTTGAAGTCTGGAAATTTTATCACATGGAAGAAAATTTTGAATTTTATAAAAAATAAATGACAGCGACTGATACTGTTCGTCGGAAAATTTCTAGTCTTTATCGGAAAAAAAGAAAAATATATAAAAGATATGATATGCTAATTTCGTAAGTCTTTAAGCATGTTCAGGAACGAGGAGGATGGCATACAGTCCGGAGAGGGATTAACAACAAAGATAAAGGAGGATTTATATGAAGAAGAGATTATTAATGATGGCAATCATGATAGTAGCTGTTATAGGATTTGCCGGGATTAAGGTGTGTGCAGCAGAGGAAAAACTGACAACGGGGGAGATTAACTCAGCTAGAAATGTAGATATGGGCAAGAACTATACAGTGACATGGAAATATGATGTTTCGAATGTAAACAAAATTTCTCTTGCTCAAAAAGGACTATTAACAATAACTGCATCAAAGGTAACTCATAATACACTTGGTATGCTTGAGATGAATGTGGCAGTATATGATGCAACTGGAAAGATTGTCTGGGAATGTCGGGATGAAGGGGGGAATACCAATCCGTCCTTTTATGTCGGTCTGAATGCCGGTACTTATTATGTGTGGATAGAGCCATCCTATGTAAGTTATGCAGAGGGAACGACTACAACCTATTCTTTTGGATTTACAGCAAACCAGTATGTTGAAGCAGAGAACAACAATACGAAGGAAACGGCAACTCCGATTGAAACGGATGTTACATATACGGGATATCTTGGTTCTGGATTTTCTGTAACGGACTCATATGATGATGGGTATGATGTGTACAAGGTCAAACTTGTGAAAGGTAAAAAATATCGGTTGGTTGCAACGGGAGTGAAGGGAATTTGTAACTGGGGTACAAAATCGACAGCGGTAGACGATATATTTAAGACAAACGATGAAGGAAAGGATTATGTCGCATCTTATACGGGAGACCACTACATTTGTGTCTGGAATTATCACAACGAGCAGTACAAATATACAATACAAATGCGTACGGTGAGTAATTATCCTTCAAAAACAAGCATTACATCACTTAGCGGAGGAAAGAAGTCTTTTGTTGTGAATTGGAAAAAAGTTAAGTGCTCGGGATATGAGATTCAATACGCTGACAACAAAAAGATGGAAAAGGCAGTAACAAAGACGATAAAGAAATCAGGAACGGTGAAATATCAGATTAAAAAATTAAAGGCAAAGAAAAAATATTATGTCAGAGTTAGAGCCTATAACACTGTAAAAGGAAAGAAATACTGGTCAGACTGGTCTAAGATTAAGAGTGTAAAGACAAAGAAATAATATCTACTCATTTTACGGAGAAAACCGGATTGAGAAATTCACAATAGATGAATAGGAGAGGCTGCCGCATTAGGACACCCGGTTGTGGGGGTTGAAGCGGCACCTCTTTTTGTTTTCTTGGGATAAATTTGGGGAAAGCTATAGAAAAAGAGGAATATATTTGTTAATATTATGCAGTAAGCATTTGGTTACAAAACTTGGGAGTTGGAAGGATGATACAGGAAGCTTTGTCACAGCAATTTACAATCTATATATGTGAGGATATCAGGGAACACAGTGAAAAAATGTTAGATATATGCTCGCTGTTAGAGAAAGAATATTCTTTGAATATAACGGTTTTTCAGTCTGCAAAGGAGCTGTTACAGTGTCTTTATAAGCTGCAGCAGGAAAATGCAGAGTTTCCGGATTTGATTTTATTGGATATTGAGCTGCCTGAGATGGATGGCATCACGCTGGGCAAACAGATTCGGGAAATGAATGCGGATGTGTTTCTGGTTTTTATTACCTCTTATATTGAGTATGCAGTGAAGGGCTATGAGGCTGATGCCTTCCGGTATTTGTTAAAACCATTATCAGAGGAAGTAATGCGTAATTTACTGATGGATATACAAAAGGAGTACTCAAAAAAGAAGAAAATACCGGTTAAAACCATAGACGGGGAAATACTGCTGCCATTGCAGGAGCTGGTATATATCAGTGCGGAGGATAAATGTACGGTATTGTATACGAACTCACAGCATTATATCAGTGATTACAGCCTGAAAAGGTATGAGGAGCAGTTGAGGGAATATGGATTTTTTCGTATCCACCGAAAATATCTGGTAAATCTGTATTATCATAAGGGAATGCAGACCGGAAAAATTATTCTGTCACCGGGATACAGTCTGCCAATTACTAAGAAACGTATGCCGGAGTACAGGCGGCAATTATTTCATTTTCTGGGAGAGAATTTAATATGATGGATATTGTGCTGGAGCTTATATCGCTTCTTATGAATATGTTTGCGATGCTGGATATGTGGTTGATTTTAAGCCTCTTGTTTGGCTGTGATATGAGGGTGACGCCGCGTAATTTAGCCATAGCGTCAGGAATATTTCTTTTTGTAGATGGGATAAGCCTTTACATTTTTGACGAGAATGCGGTAATCGTTACGTCGATTATTTTTGCATATAATGTACTAGTAACCTTGATTTTAACGAATAAAAACCGTATAAAAGCACTGTTGCTGGAAATCCCTGCACTGCTTGTATTTATACAATTTTCAACGTTCTTTGATCTGGTTGAAAGGATAACCGGTCTTAGTAAATATCATATTGGAGCAGAAGAGTTTACGCCGTTGAGTTTAATATCGGATGCAGTACTGTTTGTCTTTTTGATTCTGCTTGGCAGAACAAAGGTGGCAAAGGCCAAATCCATACAATTGACGATTGGAGAAGGTGTGGTACTTACTATCTTCTGTTTTTTCAGCCCGCTTATTGTAGGTGGGTTTGAGTGGTTTGAGGGTACGGAACATGCTGTGGTTTATAAGCTGACATGGATTTGCTTTATGATTATATTGAACGTGGCGGTGGTTTATGCCATTGTACACAGGAAGATGGCGGCATATTACCGGCAACTTTCGGAGAATTATAAGAAGGAATTTGAGGCGGAATACTCTTTTTTCAGGGATTATAAGGAGCAGCAGGAGGATACGGTTAAGTTCCGCCACGATTGGAAAAATCATATGCTTTTATTGCAGGAGATGCTGGAAAAGGGAGAGTATGGAAAGGCGGAGAGCTATTTTAAGGATCTGACAGCAGACTCGTCAAAATCGGTTTATAAGATAGCTACCGGAAATGAACTGGTGGATATGATTTTAAGCACCAAGATGGCGGCATTGGAGGAGCATGAGATTACCCTGCAATGCAAGGGTGTATTATCGGAATTTAATTTTATGAATTATGTAGATGGCTGTATTCTCCTCTCTAATCTGATTGATAATGCGGTTGAGGCAAATGTAAAGGTAAAGGGACCGCACTATATCCTGCTGACGGCAAAGAAAGCAGAGGGGATGTTCTATCTGGAAATAAGAAATCCAATGGAAGGAAGCTTGCAGCAGGAGAATGGGCGGATTCTGACGACGAAAACAGCGAAAGAAAGTCATGGCATCGGACTGCAGAATGTATATGATATCATTGAAAAATATAACGGAGAATATCATATTATGACGCAAGAACAGGAGTATGCGATTCAGATGGTTTTTACTGTATAATCTTTCCCACGGGCGGATTTCATATCTGTCCGTGGGATTTTGAAGCGGCACCTCTTTTATTTGTTCAGCTTTTCATATTCCTCTTCTGTATATAATTCAAATGGTGGCTTTTTGGATACGGGCATCCTGAGACGCGGTTCTTCAGTTGTATCACATATATCTGTTAAGCCATCATCGGCTGATGTATCATCTGGTTTATCCAGTACAAAGTCATAGTCATCGATTACTGTTCCAACGACTGCCCGCTGTGTATTGGAACCGCTCTGCTCCAGAGAGCGCTGTCTTATATAAATCAATAGACACACAATGCAGATAATGACCATATATAAATCATTGCTGTCCATAATCGTATTTCGGAAAGCGATGTCATCCGGCGTGATATAAAATTCAATTGTATCTCCTGTTGTTTCCCAAAAATTTGCGCGCAGACCATCTACGGTTTTGGGTTCGCCATTTTTCATATACTGAACGGTTAAATACTTTATTCGGCGCCGGTGACTGTGTCTCCGTCTCCGGGAGCTATAAGAATGAGACGTTTTGGTATATTTTGCAGTTACCACACCGGTCACTTTGGTATAATTTGATTTGTTTTTTTCAAAAAAAGCTATGTTACCAATTTTGAGCAGTACCATGATAATGAGTGCTGCTATTAAAAAGGGAATGGAATAACGCTGCCGCATCGTGATAATCCTCCATCGATTCTGTTTTTTGAATACATACAAATGTGATAAGTTCTATTTTTGTATTATAGCATAGTGGATAATCGTATACCATATTAAAAAGCGCACGAAAAGGGTATTAAAAAATCCGATTAAAAATTTTAAAAAAGATAGTGTTTTACCTTTTGCTTATGATATAATGTACACAAATTCACTTGCTTTCAAGGGTGAATTTTCTTCGAAAATTGGTGACATATAATAAAGTACAGGAGGGCATCAGATGAGAAAAGTAAGAATAGCAGTAGCAGCAATTGTGATAATGTGTGTGCTGATATTTCCTTCGGATATTTCTTTGGCTGCCAGTTGTGGCGAGACAGTAAGCAAGGATACAGAGGCGGTTCTGCAAGCAGTTGATTATGAGAACAACGATCAGATAGCCGCATTGCTGGCGCCCTCACGGTATTTTTCCTATGAGGTGACGAATAAAAAGCTGGAAATCGCAAAACGGGACGGAAGAAATTTTACAGAGATTAGCGATGATGAGGCCAAGGCAGAGCTAAACAGGGAGAATATGCGGGTTATGTCCTTTGAAGAGTCCTTTGAAGAGATGCAGGGACAAATTGGGACGATTATTCAGAAGGTAATCGATAACACCGCTGGTGCCGAGGATAAGGGGGCAGAGTATTATACTGAAAGAATAGTGCAAAACAAGGAACAACTGCTGCTTGGTCTTGCATATATTGACAGACTGTATGACTTCAATATGGGAGAGAAAAATATCCGGGATGTCCTTCTCTATGAGCCGGGGACATACGGAACCCAGATAGATGTTGTAGACTGGCTAATCGAAATTGGGGGCGCGGGCGGAGATGTATTAAAGATATCCAATAGTACAAATGTGTTTGGATACGGCAAATTATTCTGGGATGTCACGGGCTACAGCGCCACAAATCTGGGGGCTTTTTTGGAGATAAACAGGAAAAAGTGGATTCCGGATACGTCAATGGATGAGTGGTTTTTAAATGAGAGCCGTGCATTTATAGTGGAAAAACCCTCTTTCTGGAATTCTTCAGGGAATACCGGTTTATATAGCAGGCTGTATGAGGATTCGGCCTTACAGTCTCATATTCTTCCACTGCTTACCGTATCGGAGGACAGCATTTATGTGATTGCCACTGCCGCCACCATTACATATGGTATTGTGGACTGTTATGTGGACCGGGAATTAAAGGATACTGCTCCGGAACTTTATGAGGAAAAGCGGGAGCAGTTCCGGCAGGATTTAGAGCATATTGCCGGGCAGCAGAGGGAGTTTCTTGATTTGTGGTATCGGATAGCTGACCCCGAAGTGCGAGGACAGCTTTCTTCTAACCGTATTGTGAAAGACAGTCTGCGGATTTATGCAAATCCGACAGTCAATGCACAGACAGAGTGGTCTGTCAAATTTGGCAGGGATGCCGCAAAAGGGGTCAGGGAATTTTTTGCACCCCTGAATTTATATGTTTCTTACATGATGGCAGACGGTATGGCAGATGGCGATGGCGTGCGTTATTATCTGTCCAAAGCTTTGACGGAGCGGGGACTTGCGACGTATGCCCATGAACTGACCCATCTTCTGGTTTCCAAGGTGATGCTGAATGGGTATGCAGCAAGAGATGGAATGCAGGCAGAAGTATATACAAGAGGAATGTTTGAGCCGTATGAGTCAAATGATCCTCCGGCATTTAATCTGAATCTGATCTATGACCGACTGACCTACAATGAGAGGTTGCATAATGCAGTCCCCGGTCGGTTTCAGGATGAAACGGATATGCAGGATTATATGAGCGGGCTTTTGGATGTTGTGTATACACTGGATTATGCGGAAGCAGAGGTTATGCTTTCAAAGACACCGGAAGAGAAAAAGAAGTGGTTTCATAAGCTGGAGCAAATTGAAGATACAAAGACGAGAACCAATCAGGGAGAGGATGGCTCAAAACATTATCTGGATTCCGTAAGAGAATTGACACTGGATGAGGCGGAAGAGTTGAATACCATAGAGGATTTGATTCGTAATAGTATTATTGTATCCCGCTATGAGGTGAATGGGTTGAAGACAACAGGGACTATGGAGAGCAACGGTTATTATGTTGTGCCACTGTTCAGTGCGAACTATGCTGGAGTGCAGAATGACAGAGGTGTCAGCGGTGATGTCATGATACGCCGTCAGGCATTTGAACTGCTTTCCGAATACGGATATGATGATGGCATGGTGCCCTATATATCGAATCAGTATAAAGAGGCTGCCAAAGCAGACCAGACCATATTATCAGATACTTATATACTGAAGAAAATATTCGGCAAAACATATAACACAATGGCAGATTTCAAAAATGCTATGTTCCAGAGAAGGATTGACAAGGTCGAAGAATTAAAGCCGGTTACCATTTCCTGGGAGAATCAGGCTGTTACAATCAACAGCTTTCAGACATTGCAGCAGCTGATGACAGAGGCTGTGGAAAGCGATTTAATAAATGTAAATGTGACACCAGATGGATTTAATAATATCCGTGCACAGAAGACTCAGGTAGAACGCCTGAAAGCGGAGATATTCAGGGCATATTTATTTCAGACGAAGGATTTTCAGGAATCTATCTATGCTAATGGTCAGGAATCCGAGGATCCGACGGAGGAATCAACCGAGGACTCAACGGCGAAGCAAACCGACGCTGCGACAGAGAAGCCGACGGACAACCCGACGGAGAAGCCAACCGAAACTTCAACGGAGAAGCCGACTGAAAACCCGACGGAGAAGCCAACCGATGCTTAGAAGTAGAACCAGACTCAATACCCGACAGAGAAGCAAACAGAAGAATCAAAGGATAAGCAGCCCGATAA
>CAMWYM010000009.1 GCA_947178475.1 uncultured Clostridium sp.
CGTTGATTTGTCTATATTGTACAACGGATGTTAGCGAAAACAGAGTTTCGCAATTACCTATTGTGTCGAAAATGTCTCTGGGTAATATAAATGCATAACCAGATAAGTGCGGCAATGGTAAAAACTTTCTTTTTCATAATTTATCTCCTTTCGTGCTGCCCGAAAAGAAGGCAGGAAATGGTAAAACATAGACAGGTGCAGATAGCGGCAATCGGTACCCATGGGACAAGCTTTATTGCGTCTGTAGTAATATGGGAAGCAAGCTTTCCGTATTCGGATGTGATGACATAAAAAGGGTAGGCCATCGGATAGATAAACCATATTTTTGTATTAATCATCAAAACGGAGGGGACAATAGATGCCAGTCCGATTCCGATGGAAAAGATAGGTGTCCGGATGCAGACTGACAGCATCCAGAAAAAAGCCAGCATGGGGATGGAGGAAAGATATATCCATCCGGCTTCCTTCCATACAAACAATGGAGAAAGCATAAAGTCATAATGCTGTGTTTTTGTTGCAATGGCAGCACTGATAAAGTATATTCCGGTTATCATAAGAACCTGTGCTGCTGCAAGAAAAAGAAGCACAATAAATTTTGCCATGCATAATTGAAATGGCTGAACGGGTAGTGCCAGCATTTTGAGAATTCCGTTATTTCCCCGTTCCGTCTGTGTAAGCAGTACAGTGCCAACCACCATGCTTGCAGGATACATAAACCATGCCATACCGAGAAATCCCTGTATCAAAAAATTATTTTCGGGAGAGATTCCCTCTGCCTGCATGCCGAAATTCAAATCAGCATTGAGGATAGATGGTATCCACAGAATGATTGAGGCAATCAGCAGGATGAGAAGAATCTTGGAACGATGTATTTTTTTAAATTCAATACCTGTTAATGATAAAAAATTCATGTTAACCTCCTTTTTGTCGTTTTTTTAACGGCATAAATATTGATAAAATTCTAAACCAGTGATTTCCTGATTCGTAAAAATGTAAGCTCTGCACATCCGGCGACAAATATTTCAAAACCAACTGCGGTTAAAAAATTTGTTACTGTTTCGGACGCAGCGTCGGTTAAGGTCTGAAGAGGCAATGCAAACGGAAAGATTTGCAAAATAAAATAATCTGCGGATATAATCATGCTTGCTGCAAATACACATACAACACCAATCCCGAGGGAAATCCACATATTCTTAAATGCCGATGCAATGGCCAGTGATATCAGAACAGCAGGCAGCAGCAATATAAGAAAAAGACCAAAATATTTAATGAGATTCAGGTATAAATTGTCATCGGTCTTAAACCAGTGAAGACAGCAGAATAGCAAAGTACATGCCTCAATGGCAAGGGACAGGATACACATCCCTGTCATTAGTATAAATTTAGCGAAAAATATATGGCTTTCCTTCACAGGGAGAGACTGTATTTTCTGTATGGCATTGTTGCCATATTCCGTGTGATACATAATGCATGCGCCGGTGATGATAAGCAGGATGTTTAGCATAGACATCATAGTCCAGTTGGCATCAAGCAATATTTGAAGCGGCGGCTGTTCCTGACAAGTGAAAATTTCTGCACGGACAGCCATATTGATAACCGGCATACAGGAGGCGAGAATCCCTCCAGCGGCAAAAGCAGGATAAAATCCGGTTCGCCGCATCTTCTTACATTCTAAGAAGAAATTCATCTTACATCACCCCTTTGCAGATTATCTTCACTTATCATGGCAAGGAAGGTATCTTCCAGATTATCGGTGGGATATCCCTGAAAAGCTGCATTCTGTTTTAATTCTTCTAAGGTACCCTCAAATAAAAGGTGTCCGTGGTTCAGAATACCAATGTTATCTGCCATTAGCTCAATCTCCGAAAGTAGGTGGGAGGACACCAGAACAGTACAGTTATATTTCTCAGGCAGTGAGCGGATAAGTGCACGGATTTCATGAATTCCTACAGGGTCAAGCCCATTGGTTGGCTCATCCAGTATCAAAATAGGAGGATCCCCAATCAGTGCGCCGGCAAGTCCTAAACGCTGCTTCATGCCCAGAGAGTATTTTTTGACGAGGCGGTTCCTGTGCTCTGTCAGACCTACAAGCTCTAGTGCCTCCGACACGGCAGATTTTGGCAGACCTAGAATTTTTTGTATGATTTCAAGGTTTTCCTTGCCGGTTAAGTTTCCGTAAAAGGCAGGGGACTCGATAAAAGAGCCTACATCTTTTAATATGGAAACTCTGTTTTGGGGATATTGCCTGCCGTTAATATGGAATTTGCCCTTTGTGGGTTTTGTAAGCCCTAAAAACATTTTCATTGTAGTGGATTTTCCAGCTCCGTTTGGACCGAGAAAGCCGTACACGGTTCCCTTTGGAATGTGTAGATTTAATTCTGAGACCGCTGTAAAACCGGAATAGGTTTTTGTTAGATTTTCTGTGTCAATAATATTCATATAGTGATGCTCCTTTCAACCAAATCTCTTGTTGTTTTATAGTGTAAAGGATGAACCTTGCAGGAACATTCTTTTAACCTTACATTTACCTTACGTTTTCTAAGAATGGAGATTTTCCCTGCTGGATTATGATATAATGTCACCAATCGGAGCGAAGCGAGATTGATGACCTGCGCGAGCATCAGCGAGCTACATTTAATTAATGTCACCATAAGATAGTGTAAAGTAGATTATGAAAATTTATGAGACGGGAATTGCCCGCATTAAAAATCACTTGTTTAAGGTATCACGTGCATGAAAATCACTTCGTGATGGCACGTGAGTAGGTAATCAATTGCTTCGCAATTGGTTACAAGAAGTGATGGCGGGCAAGCAGGCAATCAATTTTGCAGAGCAAAATTGGTTACAAATAAAGGGGTGTATATATGGAAAATAATTATTTGAAAAGAAAGAGAATCCTGCTTGTAGATGATCAGCCGGAGCTTTTAGATATGGTGGTGTCTATTTTGGAGGAGGATGGATTTGAAAATATACAAACTGCAAAGAGTGTAAAGGAAGCACTTGCGGCATCAAAGGAATTTCATCCGGAGCTGGCAGTTTTGGATGTGATGCTTCCTGACGGAGACGGGTTTTCGCTGATGGAGCAGTTAAAAAAGGAAGAGGATTATCCGGTATTATTTTTAACTGCCCGTGGTGAGGACGAGGATAAATTTAAAGGTTTTGGTCTTGGGGCGGATGATTATATTGTAAAACCATTTCTTCCAAAGGAACTGATTTTTCGTGTGATGGCAATTTTGCGGCGGAGCTATAAGGAAGAAAATCCGCTGGTGAAGCTTGAGGGAAGTGAGATTGACTTTGAGAGGGCAGAGGTAATAAAAAACGGGGAGTATATTTCCCTGACGGCAAAGGAATATGATTTGTTATCTGCTCTTTATCGTAATGCAGGAAGGATTGTAACCATTGATGCACTTTGCGAGGCGGCATGGGGGGATAACCCTTATGGATACGAAAATTCCCTGATGGCACATATACGACGTATTCGTGAAAAGATTGAAAGCAATCCGTCTAGACCTGTATCCCTGATAACGGTAAAGGGGTTGGGATATAAGCTGATGGTGGAAAAGAGATAGTATAAGTCTGGTCAGAAAAAGCAGCAGGGGAATCAGGAAAGACGGAAAGGAGTATTATGAAAAGTATTCTCAAATTAATAAGGCGGTTTGTCAACATTTTGTGGGTTAGTACTATATTGATTATCGTTTTAAACATTGTCATACTGGCGATTATTGCATCTAAGCAGGCGGCCGGACGTTCACCTTGGACAACAGCAGTTGAGACGGCCAAAGGACTGAAAAGGACGAAAAACGGGTATGAATTATCAAAGGATATGATGTCGGAATTAGAGAGTGAAAATGTATGGGCAATCTGCATTGATAACAATACGCATAAGGTAGTCTGGCATACAGACAATCTCCCGCAGGAGATACCTATGGAATATTCAATTTCGGAAATTGCATTTTTCGGTCGGGGATATGTAAAGGATTATCCGACATTTACCGGAGGGACAGAAGACGGACTGGTGGTTTTGGGATATCCCAAGGAGCGGTACTGGAAGGAAATGTATCCGAGCTGGGACTATGATTTTATAGCGAATCTGCCGAAAACCCTGCTGTCTATGTTAGGCTGCAATATTTCTTTAATCTTTTTGATTTATGTAATAACGAATACCAAAATGTTAAAATCGGTGAGACCGATTGCAGAAGGTATAGAGGCACTTCCGAATGGTGAAGCAGTATGGATAAAGGAAAAAGGGATTTTATCGGAAATCGCAGTAAAGATTAATCAGACTTCTGGGATTTTACAGTCACAAAATTATCAATTAAAGAAAAAAGAAACCGCCAGGGCAAACTGGATTGCAGGAGTTTCCCATGATATCCGTACGCCGTTATCGATGGTGATGGGATATGCGGGGCAGCTGGAAAGTGATTCTCATCTGACTACGGAGGAACAAAAAAAGGTATCCGTTATTTTAAGACAGAGCGAGCGGATAAAGAATCTGATTAACGACCTGAATCTTGCTTCAAAGCTGGAGTATAATATGCAGCCGGTCAAAGCAGGAGAAGAAAATGTGGTTGCTCTAGTAAGGCAGGTGGTTGTGGAGTTTATGAATATGGATATTGAAACCAGATATCCCATTGTATGGCTGACCGAGGAGACATTTACGACCTGCGTTGTAAATGTTGATGGGGCTTTGTTAAAACGTGCCATGTGTAATCTGATTTGGAACTGCATGAATCACAATGAAAATGGGTGCAGTATCTATGTTCAGGTAAAAGAGGAGCAGAGGAATTGCGTAATCTGTGTAGAGGACGACGGCGCAGGTGTGTCCGATGAACAGATAGAAGCGTTAAATCATACGCCCCATTATATGTTTTCTGATGCAAACACGATGACACAAAGGCATGGTCTTGGCCTGCTGATTGTGAAGCAGATAATGGATACACATAACGGAGAAACGGTGATGGGACACAGTGCCTATGGAGGCTTTGGTGTAAAACTGATACTGCCAAAAGACCAGCCAGAGGCATCGCGGAAAAATGACGGCTTTGAAAAATAGGATATCTGAGGCAAAATACCGATATTCTGTCAGGATACGATATTTTGCAGCCAGATTCCTTTTTTGACGAGAATAAATCCCACCAGACATTTAATCATATCACCAAACTGCACCATGATGTAAATTACAATAACGGGTAATGCAGTATACCGGCTTAAGGTAAATGCGATTACTACACTCACACACCAGATAAATACACTGTCAAACAGGAAGGTGATTACCGTTTTACCACCGGAGCGCAGTGTAAAGTAGCAGGCATGTAAAAATGCATTCTGCGGCATGAAAATGGCAGTAACCATAATGAATTGCTTCGCTAAAGCTCTGGCTTCCGCATTGGTATTATAGAATCTAGGGAAAAGTGGAGCCATCAGAAGCATAACAAGTGCTACTGCACTGCAGCATGTAACGGAAAAGGCTATCATTTTGCCTGCAGTTTCCTTTGCTTTGTTCATATCTCCGGAGCCCAAAAGCTGTCCTACGATTATCGCTACAGAATCCCCTAAGGCAATAAATACAATATTAAATACATTGTTGATGGTATTGGAAATGTTAAGTCCAGCTACCACATTTAGTCCACGGACGGAATAGCACTGGGTCAGCATTGCCATACCGGCAGCCCACAGGGTCTCGTTTAGGAGAAGCGGTGTTCCCTTTAGCAGGATTTTCTGCACGAGAAATCCCGGTACCTTCAGGGTATGATAGAGACCTTTGGCAAAAGTATTCTTTTCACTATGGTGGTGTGTCCAAAAAACAATGATACACACTTCGGCATAGCGGGAAAGTACGGTGGCAATAGCGGCACCGCGTACGCCTAGTGCAGGCAGTCCGAATTTTCCGTATATTAACAGATAATTAAATACAAGGTTAATCAGGACAGAAATGATACCGGCTTTCATCGGTAGAACGGTTTCACCGCATTCCCGAAGGGTGCTGGCATAGACTTGTCCTAACATAAATGGCGGCAGGCCCACAAGCATAATCATCAAATACTGTCTGCTGTACATAAGGGTGGCGGAGGCATTCGCCGAATCAGCTTCACCCTTTAGGTACATATGGACCAAATCCGGTCCGGCGGTGATAAATAACACAATGGTTATTGTGGTAAGGATCAATGCCATCCAGAGCTTGAAGCGAAAGGTGTTGCGTACACCCTCTGCGTCCTTCTGACCAAAATATTGTGCCGTGAAGATCCCAGCTCCGGAAACACCGCCGAAAATGCATAGGTTATATACAAAAATCAACTGATTTACAATAGCGGCACCGGACATCTGCTCAGTACCAATCTGCCCAATCATAATATTATCAAGAAGTCCCACAAAATTGGTGATTCCGTTTTGCAGCATAATAGGTACTGCCACTGCCAGCACCATTTTATAAAATTGTCTGTCACCAATAAGACGGGAAAATATAGTAGCTTTTTTGGTTTTCATTTTTTCACCTGTTGTATGTTCTTTCTGATTTAAAGTGTGATAAAAGCTAATCTACTATAATCTGTGAGAAAATGCAACTGTTTTTTGAATTAGACGTTACTATTCACAGTTTTTTCTGTATCAGATAAATTCTTGTTATCTGCCATGAAATTTCTCTGCTTGTCTCGGCACATGTGCTTATGTCTGAAACCAGAAATGTTGTGTCATGGCGAAGACAATTAGGATTTTGTGAAAAACCATACCCTGCAGTGACGTATCTGTGCGTGCTCGTAAGGGTGTCTGAGCACCATGCGTGCAGTTTGTAGTTTCTTTTGCAAGGCACACTTGCGTTACGTTGCAGACATAGCGGTACATAGCGGAGCAAGGTACGCTCCGCAAGTACCGATGTCTGCAAATTGCCTTGCTAAAGAAACATACAAACTGCACGCATGGTGGGAGTTCCCTGTAGAGCACGCAAATATACAATACGGAACGCAGGGTATGTTTTTTCCAAAATCCGTAGGTTGCGAGCCGAGACACAACATTTCTGGTTTCGGGCATTATACAAATACATAGAATAAGCAGAGAAATTTCATGGCAAACAATGCTCAAAAATGGCAGATAACAAAAATTTATCTGTAGAAAAAACGGTGAATAGTAACAATTAGACAGGGTGGTTGTCTGATGTTTTGCCGGAGTTGTTGACTTCTAAAATATTATAAAGTAAAATGTAGTCAAATATTTTGTACAGTGAATATGGTTTACCGTACCAATGGATTAGGAGGATAACATGGCAGAATCAATGAAGGGGTTGAAACGGACCCACAGATGTACTGAGATAAGTAATAAGAATATAGAAGAAACCGTTACTGTTATGGGCTGGGTACAAAAGAGCCGTAACAAGGGCGGTATTATTTTTGTGGATTTAAGGGATAGGAGCGGAATTCTGCAGATAATCTTTGAGGAGGACAAATGCGGAGGCGACAATTTTGCCAAGGCAGAAAGGCTGAGAAGTGAGTTTGTGGTTGCGGTTACGGGTAAGGTTTCCCGACGGGGAGGTGCTGTCAATGAAAACCTTGCCACCGGTGATATTGAGGTGATAGCCAGTGAATTGACGATACTCTCGGAGTCGGATACACCGCCGTTTCCCATCGAAGAAAATTCCAAGACAAAGGAAGAGGTACGCCTTAAATACCGTACGCTGGATTTAAGAAGACCAGATTTGCAGCGCAATCTGATTCTTAGAAGCAGAGTGGTAAGTACGATTCGCAATTTTTTGGCAGAAGAAGGTTTTTTGGAGATTGAGACACCGATTCTCAATAAGTCAACTCCGGAGGGAGCCAGAGATTATCTGGTACCAAGCCGTGTGCACCCGGGCAGCTTTTATGCACTTCCACAATCTCCGCAGATTTTTAAGCAGTTGCTTATGGCGGCCGGATATGACCGTTATTATCAAGTGGCAAAGTGTTTTCGTGATGAGGATCTGCGTGCTGACCGTCAGCCGGAATTTACGCAGATTGACATGGAGCTTTCTTTTGTAGATATTGATGATGTTTTGGATGTAAATGAAAGACTGCTGGCAAGAGTTTTTAAGGAGGCAATCGGTGTAGAGGTGCCTCTTCCTATAGAGAGGATGACATGGAAAGAGGCAATGGAGCGTTTTGGCTCAGACAAGCCGGATGTCCGTTTTGGTATGGAGCTTATCAATGTGACGGATATAGTAAAGACCTGTGAGTTTGTTGTATTTAAGGGCGCTGTTGAGAACGGTGGATCAGTTCGTGGCATCAATGTCAAGGGACAGGGTGCAATGCCGAGAAAGAAAATAGATGCTTTGGTGGAGTTTGCCAAGGGATATGGTGCAAAGGGACTTGCCTATATTGCGATTCAGGATGACGGCAGTATGAAATCCTCCTTTGCCAAATTTATGAAGGACGAGGAGATGTCTGCATTAACGGAGGCGTTAGAGGGTGAACCGGGAGATTTGCTATTGTTTGCAGCAGACAGGGATAAAATTGTATATTCGGTGCTTGGCGCATTGCGATGCCATCTGGCAGAGCAGCTTGAGCTGGTGAATAAAGAGGAATACCGGTTTTTATGGATAACGGAATTTCCAGTGTTTGAGTGGTCGGATGAGGAGGAGCGTTACACAGCTATGCATCATCCGTTTACCATGCCTATGGAGGAGGATCTGGAGCTTCTGGATACCGATATGGGTAAAGCAAGAGCCAAGGCATATGATATTGTGCTAAATGGTGTGGAGCTGGGTGGTGGATCAGTCCGTATTCACCAGCATGACATACAGGAAAAAATGTTTAGGCTTTTGGGAATCAGTGACGAAGCAGCACGTGACCGATTTGGATTTCTGTTGACTGCATTTCAATACGGGGTACCGCCGCATGCAGGACTGGCATTTGGCCTTGACCGTATGATTATGCTGATGACCGGCGCAGATTCTATCCGGGATGTCATTGCGTTCCCTAAAGTGAAGGATGCAAGCTGCCTGATGAGTAATGCACCGGATGTAGTAGACGAGATGCAGCTGGAAGAGCTCTGTATAAAAGTGGATATTCCTGCTAAGGAGGAATAAACCATCGGTAGTTTACTATTTTGGGTATTAGGTAATTGTGAAACTCTGTTTTTATTATCGTTCGTTGTACAATATAGACAAATCACCGCAGGGCACGCTTTTGCTACTTGTCGCACGTAACGGTACATAAGGTGCCAAAATACGGCACCTAAGTACCGACGGCTCCAAAGTACCCTGCTTGTGATATTGTCTCTATTGTACAACTAAATCTTGAAAATATGGAGTTTCGCAATTACCTAAGTTAAAAAACATGGATAGAGGAGAATAACAGATGTCAGTACCAGTTAATAAGAATGCTACAAGAAATGCGAAAAAACTGTTAGATTATTTATATGAAGTGGCAGGACAGAAAATTATTACCGGTCAGCATACACAGACAAAGCCGATGGAGGAGATAGACTATATCAGGGAAGTAACTGGCAAGGAGCCAAAGCTTAGGGGCTTTGAATTGTTGGCGTATTCTCCTAATATTAACTACGACGATGCCTCAGAACCCTGTTTAACGGAGGTTTATGAGAACAGAGATACGTTGGAAACAGCTTATCAGTGGGCGCTGAGCAGGCGTCCCGAAGCCGATGGGAAGGATTCCCGGGAACAGAAGGTATCATGGGAATGGATGCCGGACAGGGACGGAATTGTAACCTTTTGTTTTCATTGGTTTTCACCGGTGGGGGGACGAGACAAATCCTTTTATACAGAGCATACCGAGTTTGATGCGGGGAAGGTATTAGAGAAGGGTACTCCAGAGCATACAGCATTTTTTCAGGATCTGGATGTGATTGCCGAAGAACTAAAGCGGTTTTGCGATGCGGATATTCCGATATTATGGAGACCTTTTCATGAGTCGGAAGGAACATGGTTTTGGTGGGGAGCAAAGGGTCCGAAGGTTGCCAGTGAATTGTATAAGCTGATGTATAGATACTACACAGAGGTGTATCATTTAGATAATCTGCTCTGGGTTTATAACTGTCCGGCAGAGGGCGGATATCCCGGAGATGAGTATGTGGATGTGATTTCCTGGGATATTTATCTGCAGCAGTATGAGGAAACTGATTATCAGGACTATTATGAACGTCTGCTTGAATTGAATACCGGAAATAAGGTTGCAGCTTTGGCGGAAATCGGATATCTGCCGGATATCCGTATTCTGGAGAAGTCCCATACGCCTTGGGCGTATTATATGACTTGGTCGAAGGAGTTCTGCCTTGGTGAAAAATATAATAAAAAGGATAAACTAGCTGAGACGTATGAGAGTGAGTATGCAGTGTCTATGCAGCCACAATAATTTGTCAGTGTCGGTAAGAATCCAGAGGTTTAGAGAATCGAGGGGGTGAAATAGGCAGATGAGGTTTGTTCGGATAGAAAAGAGAGAGCCGGGAAAATTTATTAACCGGTATGACATAACCTACGAAACGGTTGACCATAAGGAAAAAGTATATGAGATGATAAGCCGCAGCAGGGAGCTGAAGACCAGAGAGGATCTGGCGGATCATCCGGCAGATTCAGTGGTGTTAATTATGCATGATGAAACAGGGGACAGACTGCTGTTAAATCGTGAATATCGTATGGCATGCGGCGATTTTGTATTTAATTTTCCGGCAGGACTTATCGACCCCGGTGAGGAATTTAAGGAGAGTGCAAGGAGAGAGCTAAAAGAGGAAACCGGTCTTGACTTGATACGAATTGATGATGTGTTGGGAGAGAGCTTTTCAGCCATCGGATTTTCCAATGAGAAAAATATCTGCGTGGTGGGAGTTGCAAAGGGAGATTTTGCTCCCAGTAGCTCTACTGTGGAGGAGATTGAGGCAGGCTGGTATACAAGGGCAGAGGTAAGGGAATTATTAAAGAAAGAATATTTTGCTGCGCGTACCCAGTCCTACTGTTATTTATGGAGTAAGGAAGGATAGAATGCAGTGGTGGATTTACAGGGGCTTTATAATCACCTAAATATTTTGAGAAAGTGAGGAATCAGATGTTATGACGAAGAGTAATGTTACTGCCGATATTTTCTATGTGGGGGCCAATGATAAGGACCTGGATTTGTTTGAGGGACAGTATGTTGTTCCTAAGGGAGTATCCTATAATTCCTATGTGATTATGGATGAGAAAATTGCCATCATGGATATGGTAGATCAGCGAAAGGCAGCCGACTGGTTTGTGAATCTGGAAAGTGTATTGGGAGAGCGGAAGCCGGATTATCTGGTTGTTTCTCATTTAGAGCCGGACCATTCAGCAAATCTTCAGGAGGTACTGGCGAAATATCCGGATATTCAGGTGGTGTCTAATGCTAAATTACTTGGCATGCTGCCGCAATTTTTTGATGTGGATTTGACCGAACGTAGTATTACCGTGAAAGAGGGAGATACTTTGGAGCTTGGCAGGCATACACTTCACTTTGTAATGGCGCCTATGGTGCATTGGCCGGAGGTTATGGTGACCTATGATTCCACTGATAAGATTCTGTTTTCAGCGGATGGTTTTGGGAAATTTGGTGCTCTGGATGAAGAGGAGGAATGGGCTGATGAAGCGAGAAGATATTATTTTAACATTGTGGGTAAGTACGGAATGCCGGTACAGACCTTGTTAAAGAAAGCTTCGTCACTGGATATACAGATAATCTGTCCGCTTCACGGACCGGTTTTGTCAGAGAATTTGGATTATTATCTGGATAAATATCAGACATGGAGCAGCTATAAGCCGGAAAAAGAGGGAGTATTTATTGCGTTCTCCTCTTTACATGGCAATACGGCTATGGCAGCAAGAAAGCTGGCAGAGCAGCTGCAGGCAAAAGGGGTAGAGAAGGTAGTAGTAGCGGATCTGGCAAGAGAGGATATGGCGGAGTGTGTAGCAAATGCATTTTGCTATGACCGCTTGGTGGTGGCAGCACCCACGTATGACGGCGGTTTGATGCCGGTAATGGAGGATTTTCTTTATCATCTGAAGATGAAAGCATATCAGAATCGTAAGGTAGCAATTATGGAAAACGGTTCATGGGCTCCGATGTCAGGTAAATTGATGAAGGAAGCATTTGATAAAATGAAAGACATTACGGTTTTAGAGGATATGATTACTATACGTTCCACAGTGAAGGAAGAGGATATCAACAATATAGAGAGGCTGGCACAGAAGCTGGTATAACAGGTGTTTAGGTGGTAAAGCGTTGATATTGTTTTGACAAAATAAGAAGCGAAGGAGATAATCCTTCGCTTCTATTAATGAGGGGGAGAATTTTGAGTACGGTGTTGCTGTACTCAATATGAAAAGTTCTTACAATGCATAGTATAGTGAAAAGTTGTGAAAATTGCGTGTCCTTATTGTTTCAAAATTGTGAAGATTTTTTAAATAAAAACTTAAACCTGGCATTTTAAATTGCTGCTTACATGTAAATGGCACACGAACCAAGAGGGTTCGTGTGCCGTCACGGTCACATAGCTCTATTGAAGCTGCTGACATATCCAACGACTGGTTTTGCATCCTTGCCATAACAGCCGGGGTCATATAAAGCGAACGGATCATCAACGTTGTTGCAAGCTGTTTGAAAAAGGGATTCAAAGGTTATAGGTTTCTTTGCTCTTTTTTCGGGTTGCTGTTCGCGTTTGCGATGATTATACTTTGGGGTAGCCAGTACGGCGAGTACCGGACTGACAACCTGATGATAGGTTTTTGCATTCATGGTAATCTCCTCCTTGAAATTACGTTAGAATGCCATTCGCTTCAATGAGCTAATATATGTGTTTGTGGTGAAGCACTGAGGCCTCTTGAAGAAATATTTCTTTCTACTATATATATCGGATAAAAAACTGCCATTGATTACCCCTAATCCGCTGAATTATAGGTAAATCAATGGCAGTCCTTAAATGCTTGTGTACACTAGATATAGTCACAAAGATATTATTCTGTTTGGAAACAATTATGCCTCTGTGCCGTTAGCTTCTTTGATCCACTGATCAAAGCCCTTCATAACAGCATCATGTGTCTGTTGAGAAATTTCTGGAAGATCTCCTCCCCAGAGCTTAGCAGCTTGCTTGAAGCCTTTTTCTACTGCTTTGCGAAGCTCCTCTGCCTTGCTTGCATCTCCGCCGCTTAATGCCTTGGCAAAATCCAAAATACGTTCAGAGGTCTGCTTAACACCCCAGTATCCGTCTTCTGAAATATCCTCTGCAGCCTGCTTAGCTGTTGCCTCGTCAACAGTGATGCTTCCGTCTAAGATGCCCTGTCTGAACTGGCTCCACATACTTGCGTTGTTAGCAGCCTTGCCCTGCTTGGTAATTAACTGCTCAACAATTCCTTTCAACTGGGAAAGTCTTGCATCAGCATCAGCCTTAAGCTGTGCAATCATTGCGCTGTTAGTTTTACCGCTCTTCTTAGAAGATGAGGTGCTGTTCTTTGATGGCTCATATACAACGCCTGTATCCTTTGCTGTGTCCTTTGCTTCTGTAGCAGCTGTCTCTGAAGTCTTTGCCTCCGTGCTCTGACTGTTTCCCTTAATCTGTGAGACTAAATCACTTGTGTATGTACTACTTCCTACATTACCTACTGCCATAATATACCCTCCTTGGTTAATAATATTTGTAACCGCAGGACTTAAATTCAGTCACTTGACGGTTTCTATGTATGTTATCGACATATAGATAATATTACTTTATAGCAAATTAGAAAAAAATTCAATATTTTTTTGACTGGAATCAAGTTCAATCTGTGGTATAATATTTGCATAAAGTATTATTTTGAGTAATCAAAAGAGCAGCTATAGGAAGGAGCAGTTGGATGGGGGACATGGTACGATTAAGAGCTTATGCAAAGATAAATCTTGGCTTGGATGTGGTGAGAAAGAGAGAGGACGGCTATCATGAGGTGCGGATGATTATGCAGACAATTAAGCTCTTTGATAAATTGTCATTGAGGATAATCGATGAAGATGTAATTCGAATGAAGACTAATCTTGGATTTTTACCGGTAAATGAAAATAATCTGGTGTATAAGGCGATAAAACTTTTAAAGGACACATATCATGTAGATAAAGGAATGGAGATTGATTTATATAAATGTATTCCTGTGGCTGCAGGATTGGCGGGAGGCAGTAGCGATTGTGCAGCGGCACTGGTGGGTGCTTCCAAACTGTTTGGGCTTGGTCTGGATAAGGAGGAATTGATGAAGGAGGGAGTCAAATTAGGGGCGGATGTTCCCTATTGCATACTCCGTGGAACAGCTCTTTCGGAAGGGATTGGTGAGGTGCTGACTCCTCTTCCACCTATACCGGAGTGCTATGTTTTAATTGCAAAGCCACCTATTTCCGTTTCTACCAAATTTGTATATGAGCATTTAGATGCCCAGGGTTTAACGGTGCATCCAGATATTGACGGTATGGTAAAAGCCATTCGTGAAGGAAGTCTTTCCGGTATTGCAAAGCGCATGGAAAATGTGCTGGAAACGGTTACCATTCCGGAATATCCGGTAATTGACGAGATTAAGAAGTGTATGTTTGAATGCGGAACGCTCAATGCCATGATGAGCGGTTCCGGACCTACGGTATTCGGACTTTTTGACAGCGAGGAAGAGGCATGGAAAGCAAAGGATCTGATACGGGAGAGAAAGCTGGCAAATCAGGTTTATGTGATACAGCCGTTTAATCAGGCTGAGGAACAGGAGGATGCATGGAACTGAGGTATGACGGAAAAAACGAATATTTACCGCTTCGTGATGTGGTGTTTAATGCCTTGCGGCAATCCATTATCACAGGAGAAATGTCACCGGGGGAACGGTTGATGGAGATTAAGCTTGCCAATAAGCTGGGGGTAAGCAGGACTCCTGTTCGGGAGGCAATTCGTATGCTAGAGCTGGAAGGACTTGTTGTCATGGTTCCCAGAAAGGGTGCGGAGGTGGCTCGGATTACCGAAAAGGATTTGCGGGATGCGCTAGAGGTGAGAACGGCCATTGAGGAGCTGTCGGTGGAGCTTGCCTGTGCCAGAATTACTGAGGAGGGCAAGGAGAAATTAAAGCAGGCATGTAATGAGTTTAAGGAGGCAATTGCCACTAAGCATGTGCAGAATATTGTGGATGGAGATGTGAAATTTCATGATGTGATTTTTGCAATTTCACAGAACCAGCGATTGATTGGAATCGCACACAATCTTCGGGAGCAGGTGTACCGTTACCGAGTGGAATATGTGAAGGATTTTTCTTACCATGATGTTTTGGTACAGGAGCATTATGACATTACCAATGCCATTTTGACAAATGATGTGAAAACAGCAAAGGAAATCATGAGAAAGCATTTATACAATCAGGAATTGATTGTAATCAAAAATCTTAAGGACAGTCTCGTTGAAATATAGAGAATAAAAAGTAAGAACCTCACACATACTATCTGATATATCCAGTATGTGTGAGGTTTTTATTTTTTATGAAGATAGAATATAACGAGAAAAACGAAATTGAACTGCCGGTTTATCGGGAATTAGACCGGAATATTGAGGCATTGGATTCTATATTTTCAGAATGGGGAGATTATGTAAAAAAGGAGTTTGTGCTGGAACGGGAAAAGGAAATTGTGAGAATTTATATTGTCTATATTGACGGCTTGACAGACAACGAGATGGTAGAGCGGACAATTACCAGACCTCTGTTATACGAGTGGCGGGGAAGAGAGGCTGGAGCCAGTACCGGGGAAGACAAAAGAAATCCGGATACAGGAGAGGAAGGGATTTTTGATCACATATTTCATTTCCAGACAGAGGCGGTAGACCTAACGGAACAGACAACGATGATGGAGGCGGTTTCGGCAGTGTTGAAGGGTGATACTGCTATTTTTGTGGATAATGTGGAAAAGGTCATGATTTTATCCACAAAAAAGCTGCCAACCAGGTCGGTTTCCAAGCCGGAGAAGGAAGCGGGTCTGAAGGGTCCACGGGATTCATTTACTGAAAATTTCCGCACAAATACAGCATTGCTGCGACGGCGTATTAAGGATCCCAAGATGAAGCTTAAGCAGGATAGTGTGGGACAGCGTTCCTGCACTGTTTATGGTCTGATGTATATGGAGGATTTGGTTTATCCGTCTTTGCTTGAGCAAATTGAAGAGAGATTAAAGAGCTTTGATATTGACGGCATTTATGACAGCAGTATGCTGGTGCACCTGCTAGAGGAAAAATGGTATTCTCCTTTTCCTCAGGTGCAGACCACGGAACGTCCGGATAAGGCGGCCTCTGCGATATTGGAGGGAAGAGTGGTGCTGGTAGTGGATAACTCACCGGAGGTTATTATTCTTCCCACTACATTAAACACATTTTTTCAGGCAGCGGACGATTATTACAATCGTTTTGCTGTGGGAACCTTTGCCCGGTGCCTGCGGTATCTGGCAGCTTACATCACTGTTCTGCTGCCAGGTCTTTACATTGCCATTACCTGTTTTTATCCCCAGGTGCTTCCGGCAGATTTTCTTCTCGCCATTGTGGGAGCAAGAAACGATGTGACTTTTCCCATTGTGGTGGAAGTATTGCTGATGGAGCTTTTGTTTGAATTACTGCGGGAAGCGGGAATCCGGCTGCCGGGGCAAATGGGAAATACCATTGGTGTAGTGGGGGGACTGATTGTAGGACAGGCTGCTGTGGAGGCTTCTTTAGTCAGCACTATTGTTGTTATTGTGGTGGCTCTCACTGCCATCGCCTCCTTCGCCATCCCCAATGAGGAATTTTCTTCTACCTTCCGCCTCTTAAAATTCGTCATGATTTTTTTGGGAACAGTTTGGGGACTATATGGAATTATGCTTGGAGTGTTGGTTTTGCAGATTCATTTATCCTCCATGGAGAGTTTTGGAATTCCGTATATGATGCCAATGGTGTCTGGCAGTATTGATGACGGAGTGGAATATCAGGATTTTGTGTTGAGAAAACCGATTTTTACAATGCGTGACCGGCCTCTTTATACCAGACGGCATAAAAGGGAGCGTTATCGGGAAAAATAATGCCTGGAAAATGTGGATAGGAGCAGAGAAAATATGTTTAGTTGTAATGGGAAAATTTCAGAAAAGCAAATGAGAAGGATGCTGGTGCTGCCTGCTTTTGCCGGTTGCATTTTTGTGCTGCCCTATCTGTCAGCACGATTGTTTGGTGAAAGTGTGCCTATGGGGCTCTTGGTATTTTTTATACTTGCCTGTATTTATACCGCCTGTATTTATGTGATTGGTGAGGGCTATCAGAAAAAGCAGGAATTTGAGCAGGAGCCAGATGAAGAAAATATTTCCCGGCAGCCATTGGGATTTATAAATGTGGTGAATAGTGGCGGTATAGGTGGAAAAGTATTGATTTTATTACAGTTTTTGCGACACCTCTTCAGACTGGCATTTTATATTGTGCTGACAATGGAGGTGCTGGGAGAGGCTCAGGTGCCTTTTATGCAGGGAATGCATAATGCAAAAGCCGGAAATCTGCTGGTTTTATTGCCTTTGCTGCTGGTGGTATTATATGGTGCCAGTAAGCGGATTGAGCAAAATGCAAGGCTGCATGAAATGATTTTCTGGGTGTTGTTTATACCGTTTATTGTTATGCTTCTGTTTGGAATTGGTGAGGTGGATTATCGTGTATTTGTGCCACAGCTTAAAATGCCATTGGGAGAGCTTGTGCTCTATGCTTATGCATTACTCACCTTTATTCAGCCTGTGGAAAATTATCTGTACTTAAGACCGCTGCTCAGGGAAGGAAGGCATAGTACTGACAAAGAAGGAACGTCACAGGACAAAGATTTTGTGAGAGCACGGAGAAAGCATTTTTTGTTTCCCTGCGCGGAATTGTTGGTAATTGCACTTGCCGCTCTTTTTAGTTTGTTTATCCTGGGGATTTATGGGGTGCATGGCGCAGGGAGTGAAGAAATGGTCACTATTGCCATTATGCGGTATATCCGTCTTCCCTTGGGTGTGTTGGAGCGCTTTGATGTATTGATGGTATGGTTCTTTATGACAGGCTGCTTTATTTTAATCTGTAATAGTCTGTATTATACCGGGCAGTTTCTGCGGCTGCTTTTGGGGCTGGAGAGAAAAGAGGAAGAGATGCCATACAGGAAAGGAGAAAGGAAGCTGGTAATCGCCGGGCTGGTGATTATTTTGCTGTTGTCAGTGGGGATTGTGACCATTGCCCCCGAATATTCTCATTCGCTTCTGCTGTTTATGTGCTATGGTGCGGTTTGTGATATCCCGCTTTCGCTGCTGTTGCCTCTGACGGGCGGAATTATACAAAAAAAAGGTATGTGCTGTATAGTGGCATTTTTATGCTTAACTATGCTTAGCGGATGTAGCAGTGGCAGCGGGACGCTGGCTAATGTCAACGATATGAGAAATGTGGAGCAGAGGGACTATGCTACTATTCTTGTGATATCGGAGGGTGAAAACGGAAAGAGATATCATTTTGACCTGGGCATTGCACAGGAAAAAAGGACAGGAGAAAAGAGCCAGACGGAGGAAGTCAGCAGCTTTGAATGTAACAGCTTTGAAGAGCTGGCAGATGAGTATCAGCTTGTTAAGGGGAAGGACTTATCTCTGGCGCATTTAAAGGTTATTCTCTTTGGAGATACCGGACGGGTGGAGGAAGTGTTCTTTAACGGAAATGCAGTACAGGAAAGTCTTGATAAAATGTATATCATAGAGGAGCTGGCGGAAACGTTTATCGCATTAGATGAAAACGAGGAAATTGCTAAGACCTGTCCGGTGCTGCAGTTATATGAGCAGGAAGAATTTCTCGATTATTTAGAGGATGCGGAGGAGCCGGTGGGAACCTATCTTGCCAATCTTATTGAGGCAAGCGAGAGACAGGGAAAGGATATTCCGTGGTTGAAGGATTATTTAAAAGTAATACGAGAGGGGGACTCTTTGCTGGTTTACACTTTGGAGTCAGTGGATGAGGGCTGGCGTTTAAACTGTAGAAACCAGATAATATGTCACCAACCGGAGCAAAGCGGAGATTGATGACCGGAATAAAAAAAAGCAGATAGGCAATACTTAAGGCAGAAGAGGCAGCAGTACAGTCTGATATGCAGATGGTCTGCTGTTATCGAATAGAGTTAGTAGGTGATTGAGAAACTCTCTATTTACAAAATCTAGTTGTGCAATATAGACAATATCGCAAGCAGGGTACTTTGGAGCCGTCGGTACTTAGGTGCCGTATTTTGGCACCTTATGTACCGTTACGAGCGACAAGTAGCGCAAGCGTGCCCTGCGGTGATTTGTCTATATTGTACAACGGACATATTGAAAAACAGAGTTTCGCAATTACCTATATAGAGTCAGAGTATAAAGGAGGATTTGACCATGAAGTATTTATCTGCAAAGGCATTGCGGGATGTAGTTGCTGCATCTATGATTGGAATAATGGGAGGCTTGCTGATTACCACAATAGCTTATTATAATCATCATAAGGATGGAGGGATTTTTCAGACACTGTTAGCTGTGGCAAACAGTTTTTACACTGTAGGAGAAGCTTATACAGGAGAAGATGGCGCTTCTGTGCTGACGAATTTAAGAGACTATGACATTGAAAGCGGAGTACTTGAGGCTATGGAGAGTGTAGAGGATCAATCGGCGGATTCGGTTGTAGAAGCGATGGTACAGTCGTTGTTAGGCGGAAATGAAGAAAACGCTCTTATTAATGATGAAGAAGCAGAGAGTGGAATGGGTACTGCCATACTTCAGTCAGGGGGAGAAGAACCGGATATTCTTGTGATGGATGGCAGTGACGGAAATATTGATGAGGGTACACCTTATTCGGGAATTTTGCGGTTTCATGTACGGGCGAACAGTGATTCGGATGAGGACCAGAAGCTGAAAATGGCAGTAAAGGAAGATGTGGTGGCTCTGTTGACGCCTATACTTTCAGACTGTAAAAGTGTGGCTGAGAGCAAGAATGTGATTGTGTCGAATTTGCAGAATATCTATGAAACGTCGGTGAATACCGTTACAGAGCAGGGATATGATTATGAGATTAAAGTGTATGTGACGGAGGAAGAATTTCCAGCTAAGACTTATGGGGATTTGACCTTCCCGGAAGGTAAATATCAGGCGCTCAGGATTGATATAGGAAAGGCCCAGGGACAGAACTGGTGGTGTGTCATGTATCCGCCGCTGTGCTTTATTGACGAATCAACGGTAGTGGTGCCCGAGGAGGGGAAAAAAATGCTGGAAGATAATCTGACACCACAGGAGTATGCTGATTTATTTGCAAATTCAAAGGTAAAGGGTGAATCATGGATCTATAACTGGCTGGTGGAGAAGAATTTGTTTCAGTCAAAACAGTCGAATAGTACGGAAAGATAGTGAGATACTTTTACTTGACAAATTGTATCAAATGAGATACTGTTAGGATGCAGCTATAGTATAGATACCTGATACAAATATATGATTTGGGAGGATGAGCTATGGAACCAAAGGGAA
The DNA here is from genome assembly GCA_947178475.1 of uncultured Clostridium sp. Lineage (GTDB taxonomy): Bacteria > Bacillota > Clostridia > Lachnospirales > Lachnospiraceae > CAG-590. Next base: position 20,466 of record CAMWYM010000009.1, read on the forward strand.
AACAGCAGGGATCAAGAATAGAGATGGACTATATCTACATGAAGGACGGACAAAGAATACTTATCGAATCTGCCCAGCGGGAGGCTAAGCAGGAGGTTATATCACAGTATGTGCAGTGTAGGAAGGATAAGAAGATAACACAGGATGAGCTTGCCAAACGTTCCGGAATGGCAAGGACTAACATTACCCGATTTGAAAGCGGCAAATATAATCCCACACTGGAGATGATGGTAAAGATTGCTTCTGCGTTGGATATGGAGGTTTCCATTAAGCTGCAGGAGAGGGAAGATAAACAATATATGAATCATTAAGCCGGTTTTTGGAGGTTTTTTGTATCGGAAAAACAGGTTGTTTTCAAAAATCGGCTATAGTATAATGAACGTATGAATATAGTATAATATATTGAGAAAATCCGGATTAGCTTTTCGTTGATTCGGGAAGGGAGCAGTTATGGATAAATTAAATATTGCGATTATTTTCGGGGGACAGTCATCTGAGCATGATATTTCCTGTATGTCTGTGCAGACAGTGGCCGGAGCGGTTTGCACAGATAGATATGACATTACATATATCGGTATTACAAAGGATGGGCATTGGCTCTTAGTGGATTCCCTTGAGGATATCGCAGACGGTAGCTGGGTTAAGTCGAAGGCTTCGGCGATTTTATCACCGGATGCCACGAAAAGGGAGCTTATTCTGATTACAGAACAGGGTTTTTCTACCAGAAAGATAGATGTTATTTTTCCGGTGCTTCATGGAATGCTTGGAGAGGACGGAACAATTCAGGGCTTGTTTGAAATGACCGGAATTCCCTATGTAGGTTCAGGGGTATTGGCCTCTGCAGTGGGAATGGATAAGGTTTATACCAAAATTATTGTCAATACTCTGGGGATTGCTCAGGCAGACTATGTTCTTGTGCGGGCAGCGGATGTAGCGGAGAAAGCTTTGGACATTCAGGTTAAACGGGTGGAAGATAAGCTGGACTATCCGGTGTTTATCAAACCAAGCAAAGCGGGTTCCTCTCAGGGAGTATCCAAGGCACATAACAGGGAGGAGCTGATTGCAGGTCTGAGGCTTGCGGCACAGCATGATACGAAGATTTTAGTGGAGCGTAATATCGTAGGGAGAGAGATTGAATGCGCTGTTCTCGGCAGTGCTGTGAAGCCGGAAGCGTCTGGTGTAGGGGAGATTCTGGCGGCAGCAGAATTTTATGATTTTGATGCAAAGTATAGCAGTGAGGAATCTAAGACGGTTATATCTCCTGAACTTCCGGCGGGAAAGGCAGAAGAGATTCAAAAAGCTGCCAAGGCGATATTTTCTGCGGTGGATGGATACGGGCTTGCCAGAGTGGACTTTTTTTTGGAAAAGGATACTGACAGAGTAATCTTCAATGAGATTAATACGCTTCCTGGTTTTACAGCAATCAGTATGTATCCGATGCTTTGGGAGGCAGAGGGACTGAAGCTGGAAGAGCTGGTGGAGAAACAGATACAGTTGGCTTTTGAGAGGGAAAAAATATGAATAGTCCAATAGGTGTTTTTGATTCTGGTGTGGGAGGGTTGACGGTAGCGAGGGAAATCATGCGGCAGCTTCCCAATGAAGATCTGGTGTATTTTGGTGATACGGCTCGTGTTCCCTATGGTTCAAAATCCAAGAAAACTGTACTTAAATATAGTAGACAGATTGTTCGCTTTTTGATGACGAAGAATGTCAAGGCAATTGTGGCGGCATGTAATACTGCCAGTGCACTTGCTCTTGATGAGATTGCCCAGGAAATTGATATCCCGATCATTGGTGTGGTGAAGCCCGGAGCGCGTATGGCAGTAGAGACTACCGATTTAGGAAATGTGGGAGTCATCGGGACAGCCAGTACAATCAAATCCGGTATATATAATGATTATATTCGGGAGCTGAATCCTGAGATTACGGTGGTGAGCAAGGCTTGCCCGCTGTTTGTTCCTCTGGTGGAGGAGGGGCTGCTGGAGGATCGGGTGACGGATGATATTGTGTCAAGATACCTGCAAGAGATGAAAGAATATCATGTGGATGTGCTGGTGTTAGGCTGTACGCATTATCCGTTAATACGCAATACCATTAAACGTTTTATGGGAGAGACAGTACATTTGGTTAACCCTGCATTTGAGACAGCTAAGAGCTTGAAGGAGCTGTTATCAGAGCAGCAAATGCTCAACATGAATAAACACAGACCGGAGCACCAATACTATGTCAGTGATGGTGTGGAATCTTTTATTTCATTTGCGGATACGGTACTGCCATGTCATGTCACAGATACACAGGTTATTGATATAGAGAGTTATTGAAGGGATTTGTATGACAAAGGAAGTATTGATTATCATATCCGGTATGCAGTTCAGCATGGGGGATGAACCCATTGAACTCAAAACACTGGGGAATTACTATTTAAAAAATGACAAGCATTATGTGATCTATGAGGAAATGCCAGAGGATAATGTGCCAGTCACCAGAAATTTGGTAAAGTTTTACGACGGCTATTTTGAGATGACCAAAAAGGGAGGTAATAATTCCTATCTGCTTTTTGAGCGGGGAAAGAAGACTTCTACCGTGTATCAGACCATAGCCGGACCAATACAGATTGATGCCGTGACCCATGATATGACTATGGAGGAAACGGAGGATGAACTGAATGTATATATCAAATATACGTTGGATATTAACTATAGATTTGTGTCTGATTGTGAAGTGACTTTCAAGGTGAGGGCCAGAGAATGAAAAAGAAAAAGGGGCAGATGCCGAGGTTTTTTGAAAACGACAAATATGAACAGTTTCTTGGAATCGAGAGCACGGAGATTGTATATAATAACCGGTACAATGATGATTATTACCGATATGAGCCTACAAGCTATAGTGGGCTCATTTGTGCGTTTGATGAATTGGAGAATGTGATTACCCGCTATGACCGTTTGGTGGATTTTGGCTGCGGGAAAGGGAGAGTTCTATTCTATGTTAATCAGCGTTTTCAGTGTGAGGTTTGCGGAATTGAAATAGATGAGGAACTCTATGAAAATGCCATGGATAACCGGGCATACTTTAATACCCGTTTTCGAGGAAGTAGTGAGTACATTGAAATTATCAGTGGCAAGGCAGAGGAATATGAAATTCGCCCGGAGGACAATTTTTTCTATTTTTTTAATCCATTTAGTATTCACATTTTTGAACAGGTAATCGCCAACATTAAGCAGAGTGTGAAGGAGCATCCGAGGAGAGTGTTTGTGTTGATGTATTATCCGGAGGAGGAATACCGTACCCATATGCGGGACAGTCATTTTAAGCTCTTTCGGATTGCCAGACTTCCGACCTATGAAATGGATTGGGATGAGAAGGTGGTAATCTACGAATACGGACAAGCTCCCGAGGGTGATACGGTGGATTGACATAGTATAATTACAAAATCTTGCGTCTGGTGTAAGAAATGGCACAAGATATTTTGTTGTATGAAAATGCTAAAAATGATATACTGTACTGAGGTATGATAACCGGTTTCCGATAGGACAAGAGGAGACAACTTATGAAAGAGAAGAATTTACTGCGCAGGGAAATTGAAAAATATATGAGGATTCCTTTTTATCCGGTATTGTTTTTATTGGTGATGAATGGAATTGTGTATGGCATTGATGTGACTGGAGGAGCAGTTGTATCTGTTTTTCTTGTGGCATATTTGGGAGTCTGTGCATATGTATATATGCGTAAACGTTCTAATATGATATCGGATCTGGTATCCTATTCCTTTGCACAGGGCTCAATACAGAGTGAGCTGATTAAGGATTTGGCGGTTCCGTATACTCTGGTGGATGTTACAGGGCGTGTGCTTTGGAGTAACCGTGCATTTTACGAGATTGTTAAGAGTGATAAGCAGCATATGCGCAAGCATATTCAAAACATATTTACGGATATTACTTTGGAGCTTTTGCAGATGGAGCCGGAGGAGGATAACCGGAGAATTGTGCATATTTTTCAGGGGAACCGTAATTACCGGGTAGAGATTCACCGGGTAGGGCTTGACAATCTGCTGTCGCCTGAATTGTCAGGAACACAGGAGGAAGCTTTATTTGCTATTTATCTTAATGATGAGACAGAGCTTGTGGACGCATTGGCGGAAAAGGAGAAAATTAAGCTGGTAGCCGGACACATTTACATTGACAATTATGAAGAGGCAATGGATTCCGTTGAAGAGGTGCGGCGGGCACTTCTGGTTGCATTGATTGACCGGAAGATTACAAAGTATATGCAGACAGCAGAGGCAATCATCAAAAAGCTGGAAAAGGATAAATATATTTTTGTCTGTCAGCAGCAGTATCTGGAACAACTGCAGCAGGGGAAGTTCTCACTGCTTGATGAGGTGCGCAGCATTAATATCGGTAATAGAACTCCGGTTACGTTAAGTATTGCGATAGGTATTGACCCGGATGATGATAACTATACTACTTCCTATGAATATTCTCATATGGCGATGGATTTGGCCTTAGGACGGGGAGGAGATCAGGCAGTTGTCAAAAAGGGCGACAAGATTATTTACTATGGTGGAAAAACCCAGTCTGCCGAGAAAAATACTCGTGTAAAGGCAAGGGTGAAGGCTCATGCGCTTAAGGAGCTGCTGGTTACTAAGGACAAGGTGATTATTATGGGACATAAGAAGCCGGATATTGATTGTCTCGGTTCGGCTATTGGTATCTATCGGCTTGCTGCCATGATGGATAAGAAATCCCATATTGTAATTAATGAGATTACCAGTTCTATCCGTCCGGCGATGAATAGCTTTCTTGGTAACAGTATGTATCCGGATGATATGTTTTATAACAGTGAACAGGCATTAGAGGCAGTGGATCCTAATACGGTTGTCATTGTGGTGGATGTGAACCGGCCTACCTACACGGAGTGTGAGGAGCTGCTGGCACACACAAAGAATATAGTAGTTATTGATCATCACCGTCAGAGTGGAGAGATTATAGAACATGCAACCCTGTCCTATATTGAACCCTATGCTTCCTCTGCCTGTGAGATGGTAGCAGAAATTTTGCAGTATAGTATGGATAAGCCAAAGCTGCGACCGGCGGAGGCTGATGCTATGTATGCCGGAATATTAGTAGATACTGATAATTTTGTGACGAAAACAGGTGTGCGTACCTTTGAGGCGGCTTCCTTTTTGCGGAAGGCTGGTGCAGACATGACCAGAGTCCGCAAGGCGTATCGCAGCGATATGGAAAGCTATAAGCAGCTATCGGAGGGGGTTGCCCGGGCAGAAATATACATGGATAACTTTGCCATATCTGATGTGCCGACGGAGGGAGTAGACAGTCCTACAGTTTTGGCAGCTAAGGTGGCAAATGACCTGCTGGATGTGGATAATGTTCGGGCATCCTTTGTGTTGTCGAAGATTGACAATGTTGTGTATATAAGTGCGCGGTCCATAGATGATGTCAATGTTCAGGTCATTATGGAGCATTTTGGCGGAGGCGGTCATGGAACAGTGGCAGGAGCCCAGTTGAAGGATTTGACGATAGAAGAAGTAAAAAGACAGATTCGGGAACTTCTTACCACGATGTGGGCAGAAGGCGATTTCTGATATATGGCAGAGTCAATAAGCACAATTGCTGTGTTATAATGAATTGCGCTGATGCGCAAGCAGGTCATCAATTTTCTTCGAAAATTGGTGACATATGTTATAATGAATTGCGCTGATGCGCAAGCAGGTCATCAATTTGTGCAGATAACGAGCCAAGCGTAGATACTTGTATATACATTTAGCGACTATTGCAACAAACGAAGTTTCTTCGAAAATTGGTGACATATGTTATGATGTCTGCAGGAAAAGGAGGGTAAACATGGAAGTAATATTGTTAGAGGATGTTAAAAATGTAGGAAAAAAGGGAGAGGTTGTCAAGGTCAATGACGGTTATGGTCGCAATGTCCTGATTAAAAAGAAACAGGCAGTGGAGGCAACCGGTAAAAATTTAAATGATTTGAAACTGAAAAAGGCGAATGATGATAAGATCGCGGCAGAGAATCTGGCGGCTGCCAAGGAATTGGGAAAGAAGCTTGAGGAATCGGAGATTACCATTGGCATTAAAGTAGGCGAGGGTGGAAGGAGCTTCGGTTCCGTATCCTCTAAGGAGATTGCTGAGAGCGTTAAAGAACAGCTTGGGTATGATGTAGACAAGAAAAAGGTGCAGTTAAAGGATGCCATTAAGGCAGTTGGAAGCTATGAGGTAAAGATAAAATTGCATCCGCAGGTGACCGCAGTCATTAAGGTTAATGTAGTAGGGAAATAGTAATGGATGAGGCAGTAATTAAGAGAATACAACCGAATAGTATAGAGGCGGAACAGTCGGTGATCGGTTCTATGCTGATGGACAGGGATGCCATTGTTGAAGCTGCGGATATTTTGAAAAAAGAAGACTTTTATCACGGTGAGTACGGTCTTTTGTTTGAGGCGATGATAACGCTATATAATGAAGGGAAGCCTGTGGACCTGTTAACGGTCAGCAATAAGCTAAAGGAGATGGGAGCGCCGGCTTCCATCAGTAATATGGAGTATGCTGCAGATTTACTTAGTCAGGTTCCTACATCGGCTCATGCAAGGCAGTATGCTCAGATTGTTCAGGATAAATCAACCCTACGGAGAATGCTTCGCTTTACGGAGAAGACAACAGAGAGCTGTTATGCTGGCTCGATGGATGTTGCTGCATTGTTGGAGGAGTCAGAAAAGGAGCTCTTTGACATTGTTCAGAAAAGAGGAAGCGGTGACCAGTTCCGACTCATGCAGGATCTTGTGTTGGATGTACTGGATACCATCGAGGAGTCAGCCAAGCGGGGCAGCAAGATAACCGGTGTTCCTACCGGATTTATTGATTTAGATGAAAAGCTTACCGGTTTGCATGGCTCTGAGTTGATCTTGATTGCGGCAAGACCTTCCATGGGTAAGACGGCATTTGCCTTGAATATTGCTCAGAATGCAGCAATGAAATATGATGTTCCCTGTGCTGTGTTCAGTCTGGAGATGAGCAGCGAACAGATGGTTTCACGTCTGATCGCTATGGATTCCATGATTGATTCACAGGCTATCCGTACCGGTCAGCTGGCAGATTCGGATTGGGATAAATTGATGGATTCTACTCAGCGGGTAGGAGGAATGCCAATGTTTATTGATGATACACCAGGTATCACTATTGCTGAGCTGCGTTCAAAATGCCGTAGATTAAAGCAGAAACAGAATATTGGTCTGATTATTATTGATTACCTGCAGCTGATGAACGGAAGTGGACGTTCGGAGTCCCGTCAGCAGGAAATATCAGAAATCAGTCGCTCCTTAAAGAAACTGGCAAGAGAGCTGGATGTTCCCATTGTAGCACTTTCTCAGTTGAACCGTGCAGTGGACAGCCGGGAGGATCACAAGCCGGTTATGTCGGATTTGCGTGAGTCAGGGGCCATTGAGCAGGATGCCGATGTAATTATGTTTATTTATCGTGATGATTATTACAACAAGGAATCTACCAAGCCCGGAATTGCGGATATTATCGTTGCAAAACAGAGAAATGGTTCTACCGGACCGGTGGAGCTTGTATGGCTGGGCAAGTACACCAAGTTTGCAAACAAAGAGAAGTCAGGAAAAAGATAAAGCATACAATACCCGCTGTGGAATAGAAATTCACAGCGGGTATTAATGTAGGATATTATACTTTGTTAACCTTTGTTTTTTTCTTAAAGGTTTTATTGTATTCGATAGCGAGCTTATTCATATTATGAATGACAAGAAAGGTAGAAATGAAAGGCCCTATTATCAGGAAAGTACCAAATAACCTGATGCTCAGGGTGACACCGGGTCCCGGACTAATTTTTATCCCCATTTGCTGACCGGTAACCTGTATCCGGTCTGCCAGATAGAAAAACCATACCCAGCGATAGATTCCCAATGTGATTAATGTTAGAAAACACACAAGGATATAGTTTTTGATTTTCTTATCTTCATGATTCATCTCGTTTAAATCTCTTGTGAATTGAAACCAAAATATAATATTGTAGATGCCGAAGGTGGGAATGGTAAGCAGCAGCAGCTTCCAAAATCTACGGTTTTCTTTAATCATGCATTATTTCCCCCTCTTATTCAGTAAGTCCATCTTTAAATCATATAACGGCTTAGACAGGTCAACATAGACCTCCTGTGGATTCACCAGACGTCTGGATTCATCCCACAGTAATCCGAGCTCTCTTTTGCAGTATGCCTGAATATCCATTGTTTTTGGCGATTCATAAACGCATTGTCCCTTTTTGAAAATAGGAATTAAAATCTCTTTCATATCATATGTGCCACCCTTGATTGTAGAGCGTTTCCAAGTATCAATGGGGTGGAAAATTTCCAAATCACTGGAAGTATCATAGCTTTCATCGGCAAGAGCGATTAAATCAGCCTTTAGTTTGCCGGTTTCTTTATCGACAATGCGGAATACGGTTTTGTTACCAGGATTGGTAATTTTAACGGGATTTTCCGATACTTTAATTTTAGCAGTAAATGTATCCTGTCCTTCCTTTTGGATCGCAGCAAGCTTATATACACCGCCAAAGGCAGGGCAGTCGGCAGAGGTAATCAGATTAGTGCCCACTCCCCATGAAGTGATGGCAGCCCCCTGAGTTTTTAAGCTGTCAATCAGATACTCGTCCAAATCGGAGGATGCAGAGATGATGGCATCAGTAAAACCAGCAGCATCCAACATCTTACGGGCCTTTTTGGAGAGATATGCAAGGTCGCCGCTGTCCAAACGAATGCCGTATCTTTGTGAGTGGATTCCGGCGGCTTTCATTTCCTCGAATACCCGAATGGCATTGGGAACGCCCGAACGGAGGGTGTCATAAGTGTCCACCAGTAAAATACAGGCATCCGGATACATGTCTGCATATGTTTTAAATGCGGTATATTCATCCGGAAAACTCATAATCCAGCTGTGGGCATGGGTTCCCAGTACAGGAACGTCAAACAGTTGACCACAGAGGACGTTGGATGTGCCTGCACAGCCGCCAATAATGGCAGCCCGTGCTCCCAGCGTTCCGGCATCCGGTCCCTGTGCACGTCGAAGTCCAAATTCCATGATTCCGTCGCCTTTTGCAGCAAAGCAGACGCGGGAAGCCTTTGTTGCTATCAGGCTCTGATGATTCAATATATTTAAAATGGCGGTCTCTACCAGCTGGGCCTCCATGATCGGAGCAATAACCTTTATCAGCGGTTCATGAGGGAAAACAACACTTCCCTCCGGTATTGCATAAATATCACCGGTAAAGTGAAAACCGGCAAGGTATTCCAAAAAATCCTCGCTGAAGATTTGCAATCCTCTTAAGTAATCGATGTCATTATAGGAAAAGGACAGATTCTTTATATAATCGATTATCTGTTCAAGTCCTGCGGTAATAGCATAGCCGTTACCGGACGGATTTTTGCGGTAAAAAGCATCAAATACAACGGTGTCATTGCTTTTTTCTTCAAAATATCCCTGCATCATGGTAAGCTCGTACAGGTCAGTAAGCAGTGTCAAATTCTGATACGCCATGGATTCCCTCCTTGCAATATATTCCTCAATAGTGTAGCACATTTAAAAAAAATAGTAAATGTTGGAAATCTTAAAACTTTCTTAATGTATCCTGATATTTGACTGATTTACTTAAGTAAAACGGACAAAATGTCCTGAATTTTCACATTTTCAGGCAATGCACAAATACAACTTAAGGATTGATTTTTTACCTCGGTTTTTATATAATCTACTTTAGCTGATAAAAGCGTTAAAGCCTTAAATTTATAATGGTTTAGAAAGCTGTGTCATAATATTGAGGCAGAAGAATAAATAGGACAAAGGAGAAGGAAATATGCCGATTACAGAGATTTTGGACCGCAATGTCAGAGAGTATCCCGATGACATCTGCTTAGTAGAGATTAATCCAGAGGTAAAGGAGGTTCGCCGTGTAACCTGGAAGGAATATGAGCTGATGGAGCCCAATCCGACAACGCATTACAGGAGAGAGATTACTTGGCACGTGATGAACGAGAAAGCAAATCGTTTTGCGAATTTACTGATTAGCCGTGGAATCAAAAAGGGAGATAAGGTGGCTATTTTGCTGATGAATTGTCTGGAGTGGCTGCCGATATATTTTGGTATCCTGAAAACCGGTGCTTTGGCAGTGCCGCTTAATTTTCGCTATGCGCCGGATGAGATTGAATATTGTGTGAAGATAGCGGATGTAGATATTCTGGTGTTTGGTCCGGAATTTATCGGGCGCGTGGAAGAGATTGCAGACAATATAAGTAAAAATCGATTACTGTTTTATGTAGGAGATAACTGCCCTACCTTTGCAGAGGATTATGCGGCCATGACAGCAAATTGTTCTTCGCTTTCGCCAGACATTAAGCTCACGGATTCGGATGATGCAGCGATATATTTTTCTTCGGGAACTACCGGGTTTCCCAAGGCGATTTTACATAATCATGAAAGCCTGATGCACTCCTGTAAGGTGGAGCAGAATCATCACGGACAGTCTAAGGATGATGTATTCCTGTGTATTCCGCCGCTCTACCATACCGGTGCGAAAATGCACTGGTTTGGAAGTCTGTTGTCCGGCAGTAAGGCAATTCTTTTGAAAGGAACAAAACCGGAATATATTTTGGAGGCAGTATCCAAGGAGAAATGTACCATTGTCTGGTTGTTGGTTCCGTGGGCACAGGATATTTTGGAGGCTATAGACAGCGGGAAAGTGAAGCTTTCGGATTATGAATTAGACCAGTGGAGACTGATGCATATCGGTGCCCAGCCGGTTCCTCCAAGTCTTATCAAGCGCTGGAAGGATTATTTTCCAAATCACCAGTATGACACAAATTATGGTCTTAGTGAATCAATCGGACCGGGCTGTGTGCATTTAGGTGTGGATAATATTCACAAGGTTGGTGCCATCGGTAAAGCGGGGTATGGCTGGGAAACCAAGATAGTAGACGAGAATGGTAATACTGTGAACCGTGGAGAGGTTGGTGAGCTCTGTGTTAAGGGACCTGGAGTGATGACCTGCTATTATCATGACAAGAAGGCAACGGATGAGGTGTTAAAGGGAGATTGGCTGTTTACCGGTGATATGGCCGAGGAGGATGAAGACGGATTTATCTTCCTGGTGGATCGTAAGAAGGATGTTATTATTAGCGGCGGTGAAAATATATATCCGGTACAGATTGAAGATTTTATCCGTACAAATAATGCGGTTCATGATGTGGCAGTTATCGGTCTTCCTGACAAACGGTTGGGAGAGATTACCTGTGCGGTTATTGAGGTGAAGGAAAATCATCTTTTGACGGAGGAGGAAGTCGACGAGTTTTGCATGAAGCTTCCCCGTTATAAAAGACCCCGGAAGATTATATTTGCAGATATCCCACGTAATCCTACCGGCAAAATCGAGAAGCCGAGACTTCGTGAGATGTATGCCGGAGGCAGCGTTGTAGATGCACAAAACCGTGGATAAACCCGGTGATAAATATTGAACACTATACGGAGTGATGATGAAATGTCAGAATACGAGAAAATAGCTCTGCCAAGCCTTCGGGAGAAGACGAATGATTTGCCGGCATTAACTAATGATATTATGGAACAATTGAAAGTAGCGATGCAGCAGTCTCAGCAGTTTCAGGAAATGATGATGATGTATAAATGTGCAATTCGGGAGGTACAGACTAAGGCAGAGGTTTTAAATGATGAGATGTCAGTGCGCTATCACAGAAATCCTATCAGCAGGGTTTCCTCCAGAGTGAAGAAGCCGGAAAGTATAGCACAGAAGCTGTACAGAAAGAGTCTGCCATTTACTGTGGAAGCGGTGATGAGCAATCTGTCTGATGTGGCAGGTGTTCGCATTATCTGTGAATTTATTGACGATATATATACGATTGCCACTATGCTTGTAATGCAGGATGATTTAAAGGTAATCAAGGTAAAGGATTATATCAAGTATCCCAAGCCTAACGGTTACAGAAGCTATCATTTGATTGTAGAGATTCCGGTGTTTTTCTCTAAGGGTAAGACGCCGATGCGGGTGGAAATACAGATTCGCACTATTGCCATGGATTTTTGGGCCAGTCTTGACCATGAGCTTAAATATAAAAAGGGTATTGCCAAGGAGGAGGAAGAGAAGATTGCCGAGGAGCTGCTGTTTTGTGCAGACCGCATTGCAGAGACAGATAAGATTATGCAGCAAATCCGTATGAAAATGGATTCGGTGGCAGAGCTGCATGTTCAGACAGGAACTGATGAAAAAAACAAAAAAACAGAGATTATTGAAGGCGAATATGAGGCATAGTAAGAATAGGGAGAAAATAAAAAGCTATAGAAGGAGGGATATAGATTATGCGTAGAACAAAAATAATATGTACGCTTGGACCATCTACAGAGGACGATAAGGTGCTGAAGGAATTGATGATAGAGGGAATGAATGTTGCAAGGTTTAACTTTTCTCATGGAGACCATGCTCAGCATAAGAAAAATCTTGAGCGGGTAAGGGCACTGCGTGAAGAGCTGGGACTTCCCATTGCTGCTCTGCTGGATACCAGAGGACCGGAAATCCGGGTTAAGGACTTTAAGGATGGAAAGGTGATGCTTCAGAATGGTCAGCAGTTTACGTTGACTACCAGAGAAATTGAAGGCGATGAGACAGCGGTTTCGATCACCTACGAGAATCTGGTGCAGGATATAAAGACGGGCGACAGGATTCTTATTGACGATGGTTTGATTTCCATGCATGTACAGGATATTACCGATACAGATATCATTTGTGTGGTTGACAATGGGGGACCGGTGTCTAATCACAAGGGTGTAAATGTTCCGAATGTTGTTTTGTCAATGCCCTATGTAAGTGACAAAGATAGGGAAGATATTATTTTTGGTATTGAACAGGGCTTTGACTTTATTGCCGCCTCCTTTGTGCGTACGGCAGCGGATATTCTGGAAATCCGGGATATTCTGAGCAGACATAACTGTAATTTTATCAATATTATCGCAAAAATTGAAAATATGCAGGGCGTAGAGAATATAGAAGAGATTATCCGGGTTTCCGATGGTGTTATGATTGCACGTGGTGATATGGGTGTGGAGATTCCTTTTGAGGACGTGCCATCCATTCAGAAAATGATTATCCGGAAGGTATATAATGCGGAGAAGATTGTTATTACGGCAACCCAGATGCTGGACTCCATGATGAAGAATCCGAGACCTACCAGAGCAGAGGCGACGGATGTGGCGAATGCGATTTATGATGGAACGTCAGCAATCATGCTTTCCGGTGAAACTGCTGCCGGGCTGTATCCGGTGGAGGCGCTTAAGACGATGGTAAGGATTGCCGAGCGTACAGAGGCTGACATTGATTTGGTGAAGAGGTTTAACAATAGGGAGAGTCTGGTGAATCCGGATATTACCAACGCCATTGCCCATGCAACCTGTACAACGGCGATAGATTTAAATGCCACTGCCATTGTTACCGTCACTAAGTCCGGTAAGACAGCACGTATGATTTCCAAGTACCGACCGGCATGTCCGATTATTGGCTGCAGCCCATATGAAAACGTATGGCGCCAGCTGAATCTGTCATGGGGCGTGATGCCGCTGATGGTGGAGGAAAAGAACAATACCGATGATTTGTTTGAACATGCCATTGAGGAGGCGGAGAAGAAGGGCTACGTAAAACAGGGTGAAATTACAGTGATTACAGCAGGTGTGCCTTTGGGTGTTTCAGGAACCACTAATTTAATCAAGGTACATGTTGTGGGACATATTCTGGTGAAGGGACGGGGTGTTAATAACCGCAAGGCAACAGCCAGTCTCTGTGTCGGCAAGGATGAGATGGATATTGTAGATAATTTCAAGGAAGGAGACATCATTGTACTGCCGGAAACCAGTAACGATATTATGGATGAGTTAAGACAAGCTTCCGGTATTATTGTAGAAAATGAGGGACATAACTCTCATGCAGGAATAGTGGGACTCAGTCTGGATATTCCGGTAATTCTCGGTGCGGCCAATGCCACGGAGATTTTAAAGTCCGGTGCGGTGGTGACCATGGATGCCGAAAAAGGAATCGTATCGTCTAATTAGAAAATGAGGAGAGTATATGTCAGAGTTTAACACACAAAAGACAATGTGCCCGGAATGTGGCAGGACTATTGAGTTTGATGCATGGGAGAGCATTGAAATTCCCTATGATGGTGAGCAAAAGGAAAAGGTGATGGATAATACCTTTTTCAGGGTGTCCTGTAGTCACTGCAGAATTTCATTTCCTATAGCCTACCCTTGTAAATATAATGATTTGGAACAGAGATATTTAATCTGGATAGCTCCTAAGCTGGACGAGAAGGAGCAGGCAGCCATAGCTGCTCACAACCACAAGTTGAAAAATGATGCGGCGTTAAGACTGGCGCAGAATGCATATACCTTTCGTATTGTAAGAAACAGCAATGAGCTGCGGGAGAAGATACGCATTTTTGATGAGGGCTTAGATGACCGGATTCTTGAAACCCTGAAGTTGGTTTATGTTCCGAGTATTCGTAAGCAGATTGGTGCCGAGGCAGTGATTTCCGGTCTGTATTTTGACAAGCATCCGAAAAGCGGGGAATATCAGTGGGTGGTGCTGGTAGCCAAAAGGGAACCGCTGGTGGGCAAAATTGATATGTCTGTCTACGAGGACATGAAGGAAAAAATGGGAGCTCTTATAGAGGAAAAAACTGGTGAAGGTCTTGTACGTATTGACGCAAGGTGGGCGACAGATGTAATGATGGAATACAATAAAAGAAAACAGATGGATAGTCCAAAGCCACCGGCGGAAGAAACGGATTTGTAGCAAAGGGTATTTACTTTAGGGAAAATGGTTATAATAGATTATATACCTGGTAAATTGATGGTATTGCATAACTGGATTTTGGAAATTAGGAAGTTTCACAAATGCTTAGTGTAATGATTTTGTAATAATCGGACTTCGTTACGCTAGATGCTAAGAAAGGAGCGATAATATGGCAGTGATAAATGTGACAGCAGATAATTTTGAGGAGGAGGTACTGAAGTCTGACAAGACGGTGTTGGTAGATTTTTGGGCAGAGTGGTGTGTCCCATGTAAGCGACTTTCTCCGGTTGTGGATAAGCTTGCTGAGGAGCATTCGGAGGTTAAGGTTGCCAAGGTAAACATAGATGAGCAGGCGGCACTGGCTATGGACTATAAAGTGATGTCCATTCCTACACTGGTGGTGTTTAAAAATGGTGAGATAGTGAATCAGACCGTTGGTCTGCAGTCTAAGGAGGAGATAGAGTCAATGCTTGGATAAGGCGTTGGCGGATATGGTAACTGGCACAAATTTAAAGCAGTTGACAGGATTAGACAGTCCCTTACCGGTCTGTCTAATCTTATTTTGTATGGAAGATATAACCAAAAAGGGATGCCTGCACTCCGATTTGGAGGTGTGGGATTTTTATGGTACATGCAGATACTATAAAATAGACACAAAGGAGGTGAATCATATGGATTATCAGGAGAAACGAGAGAAGAGAATATCAATTTTTGAGGATACCATTCAATACTGCGAGCGTACTCCCGGCTTGGTAGAGGCGGTGATGAGAACAAGAGAGAATACTATGCTATATAGGAATCCGCTGGAGGATTTGGACAGGCCACATTCCCCGGCAGCACCCTGCCGGATAACTGTGACAGACCACCGCTCTCTGGAGGCGGCACAGAAGCTGACAGGGAAATATCCCGATAGCAGAGTTGGTGTGTTGAATTTTGCATCAGCCTCTAATCCGGGTGGAGGTGTGGTACGGGGAAGCAATGCTCAGGAGGAGTGTCTATGCCGGTGCACAACCCTGTATCCGTGTCTGAATGTAGAAACGCTCTGGCAGGAGTATTATCATTTTCACCGGAACAGAGAATCGGCATTATATACAGATACGTGTATTTATACGCCGGGAATCGTTGGGATTAAGAGGGACCAGCAGTGGCCGGAGCTGATGGATGAGAAGGAATGGTTTATGGTAGACGTGATTAGCTGTCCGGCACCGAATCTGCGGCGGAGTCCGTCTAACCAGATGAATCCGTTTTCCGGGAAACCTGTGCATATTGAAGAGGAGAGGCTGAAGGATTTATTGAAACACAGAATGAAGGGGATTTTACAGGTAGCTGCGAGTCATCAGATAGAGGCGTTGGTTTTAGGGGCTTTTGGCTGTGGTGCATTCTGTAATCCACCGCATATAGCTGCTCTGGCATATGCCGAGGCTTTGGAGGAGTATAGGAGCTTTTTTAAGGAAGTTGAATTTGCAGTATATTGTCCGGGGGAGGACCGGACTAATTATGAGGAGTTTTTGAATGTTCTTGGATAAAGATGATGTGTTAGGCGTACAATAGATAGAGGTACGATGGATTTTGACCATATGGAAATCTGCTATTAATGGTAATACACCGGGATTTTTTTGCATACATTGTAACAACAAGTGTATTGGGGTTTATCCTTGAAAACATATATTGAAGATCGGGCAATAGAGATTGGAACCTATATCATTAATTGCAATGCTACGGTCAGACAAACCGCCAGAAAATTTGGAGTGAGTAAGAGTACAGTTCACAAGGATGTCAGCGAGCGGCTGATCTATATCAATCCTATATTGGCAGGAGAAGTCAGAAAGGTATTGGACGTGAACAAGGCGGAGCGTCATATACGTGGTGGAATGGCGACGAGAGAGAAATATTTGCATCAGAGGCAGGAAGAATCTTAAGATATTCTGAAAATAACGAAAAATATCTTGTAAAAAATAGTAAAATATGAGAAAACACATTATGTAAGAGAGAGAACACTGGAGATTTTTGGTGTTGAAAGTGTCAAATGAGCAGGAATATTCATTATTTTGGAATATTTGGAGCAAAAAAACAGAAAAAAATCTCCAGAAAATTTGCACTTATTAGAAAAATCTAATATAATGAATCTATATGTGATGAAGGAGTAGGTGCAAATATGAAATTTATACATATGGCGGATGTTCACTTAGGAGTTCAGCCTGATAAGGGTAAGCCATGGAGTGAAGCGCGGGAAAAAGAGATAAAGGATACTTTTGTCAAAGTGGTAGAAAACGCCGAAGAGAAACAGGTGGATTTATTGTTGATTGCAGGTGATTTGTTTCATATGCCACCGTCTGAGGGAATGTTGAGAGATGTAGACTACATTCTTTCGAGACTGACCAAAACGAAGACGATTATGATTGCTGGTAATCATGACTATATGAAACCGGATAGTCCCATGGCAAATTACCAGTTTTCCTCCAAGACAATTTGTTTGTCGGCGGATAAGATTAGTAATGTGTATATGAAGGATCTGAACACCTGTGTTACGGGCTTTTCCTATAACAGCAAGGAGAATGAGGATGATATTTTGAATCATATCAAGCCGGCAAAACAGGGGGCTTTCAATATCTTGCTGGCACATGGCGGGGATGCAAAGCATTTACCGTTTAACAAAAAGAATTTGAGAGAGTCTAATTTTGATTACATTGCATTAGGACATATCCACAAGCCGGAAATTATCAAAGACGATGCAGTAATCATGTCGGGGTCTCTGGAGCCTATTGATTATACAGATACCGGAGCGAGGGGTTATATCTATGGAGAGGTAGTGGATGGTAATGTCAAAACAGAATTTGTCCCGGTGTCTCAGCGAATTTACATGAATTTGTTAATCAATATTAAGCCGGACCATACTCCTCACATGATTTTAGATTTGGTGGACCGCCAGATTCAGAATCTGGGCACACAGCATATATACCGTATTCTTGTCAAAGGACAGAATCATAACCAGGATGTGTTTGATTTTACAAGTCTTACAAACAAATATAATATTTATGAGGTAATCACAGAGGTTGCTGAAGAATATGATCTGAAAAAATTGCTTGAAGAGAATCAGGATAATCTGATTGGAAAGTTTATTGATCAGCTATCTGATAATTATTATGGAGATGAGATTTGTAAGAAAGCTATTCACTATGGTTTGGATGTACTACTAAAGACAGGAGAACAGTAATATGAGAATTGATAAACTGCACTTACAGGATTTTGGACAATTTCATGAGATGGATCTTACACTGGCTCCGGGAATTAATGTGGTATACGGCAATAATGAGGCGGGTAAGACAACAATTAAGGATTTTATAGTAGATATGCTTTATGGGATTGATAAAGCAAGAGGAATTGGGGCCAGATTTGATCACTATGAGCAGAGAAAGCCGATTAATGGGTCAGCCTTTTCCGGTTCAATGGAGGTTTCTGTTGAGGGTGCTGATTATTTGATTGAACGTAATTTTGCAAGACAGGAGAAGAGGACTACCGTTCGTGATTTGGATAGTGGACGGGAGATATCTCTGCAGGAGGAGAATAATCTGCTTGGAACCTTATTACAGACAGATAAGAGCACCTATACAAATACATTGTGTATTGGTCAGATGGGAGCTGCTACGGATAAAGACATTGCAGACAAACTGAACAATTATATTGTGAATATGGCATCTACCAGAACCGGTGATATTGACGCAGTTAATGCCATTATGGAATTAAAGAACAAAAAGAAAGCTTTTTCCAATAAGGAGCTGGAGAATAAGGAACAGGAGCTGACAGCCAGATTGAATCTGGACCGTGACTTTGATACTGAGCTTGCAGCGGTGAAGGAAAAATATGCCAAGGTGGAAGCATCGGCGTCTGGTAAGCCGGATGAACAGCTTAAGTTTACTCCGATTAAGAATGCAGCAGTAGAAGAGGCAGAAAAGGATCGTTTTGGTAACGCCTATGTGAAAAGAGAGGAGCCGGCACGTCCGCTTACTAAGGAAGAAAAGGATAAGCAAATGCTTCGAAACATGGGTAAAAAAGGTCTGTTGGATAATGCGTTTGTTATTTTGTGTATCGGAATTTTGTTGATTGCGTTGTTTTTTGGTCTTGCGTATGTGGTTCCGGTCTCTGATCAGATGATTAAAATGGGTATTATGGGATTTGGAGTTTTGCTTTCTGTATCGATGACGATTCAGGTACTGGTAAAACGTTCTTATCTACATAGATTATTAGAAGAACTAGAGATTGAACAGGGATTTGAAGCAGCAAAAGCAGAAAGTGCAGGGGTGGGCTCACAGCGAGAAGTGGTAAACCAGTTGTCAAGCCTGCGGCTGCAGGAACAGAATATTATGAAAGAGCGCAGTGAGCAGGAGCAGGCTCTGGCAGAGATTACCAAGCTTAAGGAACAGATGCAGGCTAATAGCGTGGAGATAGCAGCTTTGGATCTTGCCATTAAAACAATTCAGGATTTGTCAGAGGAGATTTACGATTCCTTTGGAAGTGTTTTAAATAGTCAGGTTTCTGATATTGTGCGCAGAATAACGGGTAATAAATATTCTGAAGTTAAGATAGACGATCAGCTGAGAGTAATGGTGAAGAGCGGAAGCTCCTATATCAGTATGGATTATTTAAGTACAGGAACGATAGAGCAGATTTATCTTGCTCTTCGCCTTTCCATTGCAGATGTGCTGATCGCTGAGGATATGCCAATTATCATGGACGACGCTTTTGTCGCGTATGATGATCAAAGAATAAAAGAAACTTTAAGCTGCCTAGGCGAATATCTGAATCGACAGATTATCATTTTTACGACAAATTCTAAGATTCAGGGAATGTTTGCAGACTTAGGGATAGAGAACAATTATATTGCGATCTAATACCAATTCCTAAGGAAAGCAGCAGGAAATGAGGGAAAAACATGGCTGATAACAAAAAGTCTACATCCGATAAGACCAAGTCCGCACAGGATTTGGAAGCAGCAAAACGAAAAAAGGCGAGGAGAGACAAAAGAAGAAAGCGAAGAAAAGTCAGAAGAATTATCATAGGATATCTCTTTTTGATTTTTGCTCTGGTAGCTGTCATCGGTGGATATGTTGTCTATGAGAAATTTGGAAAAAATATTCTTGCTTACCGTGATGCAGCACAGGAAATAGTTGCAAATTCTGATGAGAATTCCTTTCGGCAGGACGAGACCTCCATTGTATATGATGCCAACGGAAAGATGATAAGAGAGGTAACCGGTGAAAAAGAGGTTTACTACAAAACTTATGATGAGATTCCGGCATATTTTGTGGAAGCGATGGTATCGGTAGAGGATCGCCGGTTCTATGAACACAATGGTGTGGATTATGAGGGTATTGCCCGGGCGGCGTATGTTCTTTTTAAGAACGACGGCGGCATTACGCAGGGTGCAAGTACCATAACACAGCAGCTTGCAAGAGGTATTTTCCTCACTGCTGAGGTCAAAGCGGAAAAGACAAATGCCGAAAAGTATGAGAGGAAGTTTAAGGAGATTTTTATTGCATGGGAGCTTGAGAAAAAATATACCAAACAGCAGATTTTAGAGTATTATCTGAACACTATATTTTTTGCTAATAGTTATTATGGAATCGGGGCTGCGGCAAAGGGGTATTTTGATAAGGATTTGGACGAGCTTTCCGTGTCTGAGGTGGCATTTTTGTGTGCGATTCCCAATAGTCCAAGCTATTATGACCCGAGGGTGAATTATGACCACACTATCGAGAGAAGAGACAAAATCTTAAATGATATGCATGATCTGGGATATTTAAATGACTTGGAGCTTCAGATGGCATTAGATGAAAAGGTGGTATTGGCAGAGCAGCAAAAGGTCAGTCATGACTATGTGGAAACGTTTACAAACTTCTGTGCCACAGAAGCATTAATGGAAGCGGCAGGCTTTGATTTCCAATACCGCTTTGAGACAATAGAGGAACAACAGGAGTATAATAAGCAGTATCGTGAGGTCTATGATGAATATTATGCTTCCTTATACACAGGTGGATTTCAGATTTATACTTCTATTGAACCCAAAAAGCAGAAGCTTTTACAACAGACCATTGATGATATTTTGTCCGTGGATGAAGAGAAGAATGAAGAGACGGGTATTTATAATCTTCAGGGTGCATCTACCTGTATTGATAATTCGACCGGACGTGTTGTGGCGATTGTTGGTGGACGAACACAAAAAGAGATTCAGGGCTATAGTCTGAACCGTGCTTATCAGAGTGCAAGACAGCCGGGTAGTACGATTAAGCCGCTGATTGTCTATACTCCACAGTTGGAACGCGGTTATACTCCGGCTACGACGGTAGATGACACGGATTTTGAAAAAGCCAATATGCCAGAGAATTCAGGGCGTTCATACTCCGGTATGATTTCGTTGGCACAGGCGGTGGCGGCATCTAAGAATGTTGTGGCATACCGTTTGTTTGGTCAGCTTACACCGGAGGTTGGTGCAGATTATCTGTTAAATATGAATTTTAACTATCTGACGATTGAAGACAGACATAATATGGCAGCTTGTCTGGGAGGGCTTACTTATGGTGCCACTACGGTTGAGATGGCATCGGGGTATGCTACTGTAGAGAATGATGGGGCTTTTCGTAAGCCTACCTGTATAGTGAGAATAACGGATTCTCAGGGTAATGTAATTGTAGACGGCAACATCAAATCAAAGCAGGTATATGAATTGAATGCCTCCCGCATGATGATATCCATGCTGCGAGGTGTGTTTACCGGAGGTACAGCCAGCGGGCTGGGAATATCCGGTATGTCCTGTGCCGGTAAGACGGGAACTACAGATAATAATACAGATGGCTGGTTCTGTGCATTTACACCGTACTATACCACCAGTGTATGGGTGGGATATGATACACCACAGGCAACTAGAGGTTTATGGGGTTCGACCTATCCTGGGCGTATTTGGCATGATTTTATGGCTCCGATTCACGAGGATTTAACAGACCTTGGATTCCCGGATTTTGAGTGGGTTCGGTCTACTATGGACTGGAAGGATACACGTTCTTCGTCAGAGGATTCGGAAGATAAAGAGAAGGTTAAAAAGAAGCCTCACGAGAAGACAACAGAGCTGAAAACGGATGCTCTTACACCACCACCGAATATTTCTCCTACCTCTGAACAAACGACAGAGCCGCCAACAACCTCGGAAGCAACTACGACGGAGACACCAACGGAGCCTCCAACAGAGCCACCGTCCACGGATACGTCTTCGAGTCAATAGATTAATAGTATAGTGAATAAAATAACCGGTGTCGTAATTTGTTACGGCACCGGTTGTTTTTCTAATAATTCTCTCGTATAGTATGATTCTTGCGGTATTCATTAATGCGGTCCTGAATACGGTCTGTAGGATCCAGAATGTCGGAAATGGACGCATCATGATTTAAATTGTCAATAAGCAATGCGATGTATTTACTCATGTCGGCAGACAGGTACCAATCTCTGGAAAGTAGTTCCGGTGTCTGATAAGTAAGGTTGGTGGTGATTACCTTTTCGATAATGCCATCTGCCTTTGCTTTATCAAAGGTATCCAGGCCATTAGTAAATAATCCAAAGGTGGATACGCAGAATACTCTTCTGGCCTTACGGCTCTTTAACTGCCTTGCCACATCCAGCATACTCTCACCGGAGGCAATCATATCATCTATAATAATTACATCCTTGCCCTCTACAGAATCTCCAAGAAACTCATGAGCTACAATTGGGTTACGTCCGTTTACAATACGGCTATAGTCCCGCCGTTTATAGAACATTCCCACATCTACTCCAAGAATATTTGCGAAATATATTGCACGGTTCATAGCGCCCTCATCCGGACTGATTGTCATTAAGTGTTCCTTTGAAAGCTCCAAATCATGAGTGGATAGTAATAACGCCTTTAAAAACTGATATGTCGGGCGTATATTTTCAAAGCCATGAAGCGGGATGGCATTTTGAACCCGTGGGTCGTGGGCATCAAAGGTAATAATATTATCTACGCCAAGACTAACCAGCTCCTGCAGGCATAAGGCACAGTCCAGAGATTCACGTTTGCTTCTTTTATGCTGACGGCTTTCATATAGGAAAGGCATGATAACAGTAATCTTGCGGGCCTTACCGCCACAGGCGGCAATGATACGCTTAATATCTGCGTAATGGTCATCCGGTGACATTGGACAGTTTCGTCCGTATAGGGAATATTCAATGCTGTAGTTGGTTACATCAACCAATATATATAAATCTTTACCCCGGACAGACTCTAATAATTCACCTTTTGCTTCGCCGGAGCCAAATCGTGGGCAATCAGACTTTACAAGATATGAGTCTTTCTCATAGCCATTAAATGCAATAGTAGACTTTTCTACGTTATTTCTTGCTGCTCTCCACCGGGAAAGATATGAGTCTACACGTTGTCCAAGGGTGGTACAGCTCTCCATGGCGATGATGCCTAAAGGGCCTACAGGGATAGTTGATAATAAATTACTGTCGTTTGGCATGGTTTTTCCTCCGTTAAATAGTACGCTTATTGTTGAATTGCTTTTCTTCGCTTTTTAAGGCGGATATTATCGCCGTAAAAATTATGAACCTTGTATTCCGCAATGATACGGGTGGTAATCCGGTCGGAATAACGGTCAGTTAATTCCTGTAGATTAAGGTTGGTAGAAATTATGGTGGATTTCTTTTCCCGCATCCGCGTGTTTAGTATATCATATAGCTCAGAGGCAACAAAAGAATTTGTAAACTCTGTGCCAAGGTCATCAATAATGAGTAAATCACAGCTATAGAGATAGCGGTAGGTTCCCAGACTGTCGGGATTTTGTTTTTTCTTCATAATGACATCGCCGCAGACCTCTTCAAATAAGTGAATAGAGGACTGATACAGGACGGTGTGCTGTGTATCTAATAAGGCTTTGGCAATACAGTTAGAAAGATAGGTTTTCCCCAGTCCGGTTTCACCGTAAAATAGGAAATTGCCTCCCTCTTTATCAAAATTTTTAACAAAATTCTTTGCCTGAGCCAGAATATTTTTCATATTCTCGTAGGATGAAAAAGGACGGGAACCGTCTTCCTCTTCAGGATAAAAGCTTAAATCAAAATGCTCAAAATTTTCAACCTGTAATATCTGCTCTAATGTAGACTGCTTATAGAGCAGAGAGATAGCAGCCTGCTGAAAGCAGGAACAATATTCGCTGCCAATTCTTCCGGTATCCTGACATAGGGGACAGGTATAAATCGGTTTTAAATAATCCTCCGGATAACCATGTGACTTTAACAGTTCTGTTTTTTCGGTAATTAATGAACGGTTTTGTTCCTTTACCTTGTCGGTAGAATCTGTGCCGGTTGTCAGCTTGGTGCGCACGGCACTGATAGAAGAAACGGCAATACTGTTATCAATCTCTCTGATGCGGGGAATGGCAGCGTAGATTTCTTCTTTCCGCTCCTGCTCCAGAGACCGGTTGTCCATCTGTCTTTTATAATAGGTATTCATTAAATCGTCGAACATGGTATCGCTATAAGCCATAAGTTATCTCCTGATTAGTTGTTTGTTTCCTGTAAAAAAAGCTCTTCAAACTCGCTTAGTACGTTGCTGTCGGTGGAGCTTTGGTATTGGTTAAACTGACTGACGGAAGAAGCCTTACCGCTGACGGCCTTTTTTTTCTTTTCGCTCTCCCATTTTTGATCCAGTACTTCTATATCGGAAAGGCTTTTGACGTTCTGTCTGTGCCAGTTCTCCAGAATGCCGTTGACATAGTGAAGGTTTGCCGAATGGGGGTTAGAGGTAACAGCCCGCCGACATGCTTCCATGATAATATTTTTGTCAAATGCAAAGGTGTTATACCAGGTGTCAATATAAGAGGTCTCCGCCGGTGTGGGAACTCTTCTCTGAATACCCAGTTGTTTAAGTACAGATAAATAGATTGTATTGTAATTCTGCGCAGCAGCCTTTGCTTCCTTGACGGAGGTAATACCGTTCTTGTACCAGTCTAAAGCAACTGCTTCGATGTAGCGGCAGCTTTTTTTACCAATGGATACACAGTGTTCCACCAGATATTCCATTAAATCAGGAGAAAAACGCAGCTCTTCATATATGTAAAGCAATGCATTAATATCGCTTTGTGTCAGGGGCTTTGCAAAATAGGTTTCTGTCTGGTAGAGCAGATTGCCAAAGTCCTCATCGTTTTTCTTTTCTTCAATAAATGCAGCCTTGTATGCGACCTTTTTCGGGACTGCGGCGGAATCCCTGATTTCTGTTGCTGCAGTCTCGGGCTGGTCAACAGCTGTTTTGACAGCTGCAGTTGTTCTGCTTTTTCGCTTTGGTGCCGCCTTGCTTTCTGGTGTCGCAACATTGGTGTCCATGTCTTCCTCTAGTAGAGATAGGAGGGAGGCATTTTCCCGGTTGGGTGCCTTAGGTGTCAATGGCAGCATAGTGATACCCGTTAAAATCTTGTCCGTTGTATATTCCAGTCGAAGAATCCCCTGTTTAATCCAATAGCGGATTGCCTGACATATATCTTCCTGAGTAAGATGAAAATGGTCTGCTATTTCTGCTACGGTAATGGCACGACCGCTGTTAAGCAGACGAACCAGATATAAGTATATTTTTACAAATTCGCCGTCCGCCTCAGTCATGTAGTAATCAATAAAGAAGTTAGAAATCGAGGAATAGGTTTCGTGATTTTTGGTTGTAACGGTAATGGTTTCCACAGATTTCTTCCCCCTTTCATCTAATTACCTAAGTGATAATCTTCACAAGCAAATGGATTATATCACAGTGCATAAAAAAAGAAAATAGAACGTTTGTTTTGAGGAGGGAGAGGATAAAAAATGTGGAAAGTGTGGAAAATGTGGATAATAGGTATACATAATATTTTGTGGCGAAAATAAATGATACATAGGGGGCATTTTCGACAAATGATAAAAATGTTATGTAAAGAGCAATATCCACAATCCTTATCCTCAAAAGGAAAAAAATGGATTGTGGATATTGTGTAAAACTATTTTCCGAGAAGCTCTTCCCCTATTAAATTGACATCTCCGGCGCCCATAGTTATCAACAAATCATTTTTTTTGCAATTTTTTAATAGATAATTTTCGACAGCAGTAAAGGAGCTAAAGTATCGGGTATCTGTCCCGTATTCCCGTATTCGTTCTGCCAGGTCCTTGGCGTGAACCAGTCCTGTGTCGATTTCTCTGGCGGCATATATATCAACAAGAATAACATGATCAAAGCCCTTTAGTGCTTCGGCAAACTCTTCAAATAGTGCTTTTGTTCGTGTATAGGTATGGGGCTGGAAGACAACCCATAGCTCATTGTGCGGTGTGTGTGTGGCAGTAGTAAGTGTTGCCTTAATCTCTGTAGGATGATGGGCGTAATCGTCGATAATGGTCACATCACCTAAACGACCCTTTAACTCAAAGCGGCGATGTGCGCCGCCAAAGCAGGAGAGTCCGGCTATAACGGATTCTCTGTCAATTCCCAGTATATCAGCGACCACAATAGTGGATAAAGAATTCATGATATTATGTATGCCGCCGATATTCAGATGAATCCGCTCATGGGCGGTTCCGTCAATCATCAACGTATAATTCATATGTCCTTTTTCGTCTGTTTCGATATTGGCAGGGTAGTATTGACTGGTGTCCGTCATACCGAAGGTCACAATGTTACAGCGCAAATCTCTTGTGATTTGGGAAAGACAATCCATATCACCGTTTACTACCAGTGTTCCGTTGTCTGGAAGATTTTCGGCGAAGGTATGAAAGCTTTCGATAATTTCCTCGATACCGCTGAAAAAGTCAAGATGGTCTGCATCAACATTTAAAATGATACTTATATAAGGAAAGAAGGCGTGATAGCTATTGGTATATTCGCAGGCTTCTGTCACAAAATAATCGGATTTGCCCACACGGACATTACCTCCGATGGAATCCAGTATACCGCCTACGGAAATTGTCGGGTCAACATCTGCCTCCAGAAGAATCTGGCTTAGCATGGAGGTGGTTGTCGTTTTGCCGTGAGTGCCGGCAACCGCCACAGAATATTTATAGTTGTTCATCATTTGACCCAGCAGCTGTGCCCTGGTAAGCATAGGAAGCTTTTTAGCTTCACAGGCGGCAAATTCCGGGTTGTCGGCGTGAACAGCAGCGGTATACACGACCAAATCAATATCATCGGTAATATTTTCAGCACATTGGCCGATATTGATTCTTGCTCCCATGTCCATTAAGTTATCTACGATTTCAGAGCCCTTGGCATCGGAACCGGTAATGGTAAAATTCTCCTTTAACAATATCTCCGCCAGACCGCTCATACTGATACCGCCAATTCCGATAAAGTGTACGTGAATCGGCTTGTTAAAATTAATCTGATACATATATTTGTACCTCTTCCATAAAATACTTGAAACACACCATAAATAATCTATGGCGGTGCCTGATAACTCCCTCCTGCAGGCAGGAGCTTTTTGTTCATTATATAATATTAGGAAAGGATTTACAAGGTTACAGTTCGCTTACTGTCAAAGAGGGATGCGTGAATAGTAACCATGGACAATTATATATGGATAACCTATAGCTTAGCAGCTGTAGGCACCAGAGAGAGATAGTTAGGAAGGTATTGAAATAAGGCAGGAATGCAAGAAAATAGTGACAAGTGATAGACGGAATTATAAAGCAAAATGTTATGGGCATTTTGTAGGTTGATAGTATACAAGAGAAAAGGCTTATTTTTAAAGAAAAGATAGAAATATATTGTGGGATTTAGTAAAATATGTATATGAGGTAAATGAAATGAATGTTAATGATAAATAATATGCAAATTAGACAACCAGAGCATCACAGCAGAGGAACTGCAGTCTGTTTATGACGAAGCGGCAGCCCTGAAGGACAGTGTGACAGAGGAGAATGTCTACAGAGAGGAATATCTTAGAAAGATACTTGCCCTCGCTGGAAAGTTCTACTTTGCTCAGGTGGACATTGCAGACACCATAGCAGCAGATATGTATGAACAGGAGAAGCAAAAATGGTACAATATGAGATTTGTTTTGCGAATGAATTTGCGGAAGATGTTATTATGGAATTGACAAAAGAAATGCAGTTGCCATATTTAAGAGAAGATTTTTTGACTGCGTGGAATGAAAGAAACATGCGTAGTTCTCGTAATCTCTACATTGCTAGAAAAAAGGACAGATTAATATGTCTTGATTGCAATGATAGGGACTGGCTATTTACTTTAGTTGTAATTTGTAATGAGAATGAGGCGGAACTTATCAAAAGAATTATATTAAAGTGGGATAATAGAAGCAGAGAAGAATATGGACAGGAATTGAAGAAAGAATTAAAAAACTGTTATGGTGTTCCAGATTCTTTATTGCGAATAATAGAGCAAGAATATCATATCTCACTTACGGAGTAAAGTGATTGTTGGTATATACAACCTATGTGAGGTCTGTGCTGCTAGTGGTTGGGAGACAGCAGCAGAAAAGGAAAGGTGTCTGCAACGGGGTAGTCATAGTTAGACACTGAAACAGCAAATGGTCGGGATGACTATGCAGGTTCATTTGGAAAATTAAAGAAATTTGTTTAAGTCTACTAAAAGGAACGGAGAAAAAAATGAAATATTTAGAAAAAATTATTAGTAGTTTAAATGGAGGCGTTGTTGGATGTTCAGATAAACAAATTGAACAATTGCATTTTTTTGTAAATGGTAAGAAGCTTCCCGCGGCATATGAGGAATTTATGAGAATAATGGGGAATGGTGCAGTTGGATTTATAACAGGCGAATCTATATATATAAATGAAACGTTTAATCTTAAAAAAAGTGCGATTGAGTTGTTGATAGAAAATAATTCTAAGAATATTTTAACTGAAGATGATTTTGTGTTTTGGATGTGTCAAGGCTGCATGTTTTGTTTTTTTAAATTAAGTGAGGGTGAAAATCCCCCAATATATTATTATAACGAAGCAGAGGAAGATAATTTTTTAAAAATCGCAAATTCCTTTACAGAATTTCTGATAAACAAAGTGGAGAAAAGTACAGATACTTATATAAGTGTAGACAATTAATACAATCAAATATTAGTTTACAAAAACAAAAGTGTATGGAACTTATAGTCATTCCCTTTTTGTATCAGATATTTTAAGACAAGAACAAGAATTATATTCTCTGGGTGTTGCTGGACCACTCTATCAGAATGCGGCACATCATATTGTTCTGTGGAATGATACAAGGTCGAAAATAGCATGTGATAAGGAGAAGTAAAAAGGGAGGGAAACAGAGGTGTCAATTGGAATTTCTGTGAAAGTTAAAGGAAATATATTAACGGAATCGTTTTTGGTACAAAAGATAGGTGAAATGGGCTTTGGCGATTTACAAATTGAAAGAACGGTTAATGGAATTTGTATCAATCTTAGAAGAGAGTTGGGAACAATAATATATTTTTTTAATGCATCAGATTTTTCAAATGGTATTTGGGAATCGACTATTTTATGTAAAG
>CAMWYM010000010.1 GCA_947178475.1 uncultured Clostridium sp.
TTCAATTCCTGAAAAAAAAGCTTGTAATTCTCATAACGGGACAACGGAATCTCTACGTCTGCCAAGGCCTTATTAACGACACATTCTCTTTCTCCTAAATGATTACAACCGCCAAACGTACAATATGGCTCATACTGTTCAAATTCTCTATAGTAAGTTTTTAACTCCTCTGCTTCTATGTCCTGAAGATAGACAGAACTAAATCCAGGAGTATCCATCAAATATGTGTTCTCGCCAATTGGAAGAAGCTCCGAATGTCTTGTTGTATGCCTTCCCCTTTCTATCTTCCGGCTAATTACCCCTGTATCCATATTGGCATCAGGATTAAGCATGTTCATGATGGAAGATTTTCCGACCCCCGACGGTCCTGCCAGTGCAGTGGTCTTTTCCTTTAGTAATTCTTGCAGCTCCTCCATTCCCCGTGCCTCATAGGTACTTAAATAAATAACCGGATACCCTGTCCCTGCATAAGCTGCCTCATATTCCGACAGCTTTGACTGTATCGTCAAATCTGCCTTGTTAAAGCAAATTACAACTGGCACTCTCTGTTTTTCCATCATAACTAAAAAGCGGTCTAACAGATTAAAATTGGGTTCCGGCGCTGCCGCCGCAAACACGACCAATGCCTGGTCTACATTGGCCACTGCCGGTCGGATGAGTCGTGAGCTTCTGGGCAGAATCCGCTCAATATTTCCCAGTCCTGCCGCCTTGTCAAGAACGGTAATCTCTACGTTGTCTCCTACTAAAGGTTTTACCTTCTGATTACGGAATATCCCCTTTGCCTTGCATTCATATACCTGACGACCTGCATATATATAGTAAAAGCCTGCAATTCCTTTAATAATCTTCCCCTGCATTTACTGCTCTACTTTCTTAAACTTCGCCTTAATAGAGGACGAGAAGTTTCCTGTAATATTATTGCCGCTATCTGTTTTCACACTATACTCTAACACACCATTATTACTATTTAGTCCCTCTATCGCCGGACAAGATGACACATCTATCGGGAAGTCACCTACGGTATAATAATTGCTGATAATATTATAGCTTGCATCTCCCACTTTCAGGACAAGGCTCACATACACAAGTTCGCCCTCTGCAAATTCGTATCCATTATTTGTCAGGGAGCCGGTGAAGGAAACCGTGTATGTTGTATCCTTTGGCTTCTTTCCCTTGCTAATCGTAATATCAATGGTACTTCCTTCCTTTACCTCCATACCGGATTTCGGAGTCTGTGCAATCACCTTTCCCTCTTTTACATTATCGTCATATTCCTGATAAACGGTCCCCAGCTTCAACTTCACTGCTGAGAGCGCCTCCTCTACCTCCTGTACAGTCTTATCCTTTAAATCCGGAACCTTTGCAACCTTTACCTCTTCACCCTTACTTATTACAATAGTAACGGTGGATCCCTTGGCAGCAGTTGTATTGCCATCCGGTGTCTGACTGATAATCGTATCCTTCTCTATTTCTTCATCATATTCCTCTCGCTCATCAACCACAAAGCCTGCAGCAGTCAGAAGACTCTTTGCTTCCTCTAAGGACTTGCCAACCACATCAGGAACATTTATTTCCTCTATTCCCTTACTGATAATCAGCTTGACTCTGTCGCCCTCCTGCAGAACCGTGTCGTCGTCTATACTCTGGCTTATCACTATTCCCTCTTTAAATGTCTCGGAATATTCACGCTCAATCTCATAAGGGATTCCCTTTTCAATCAATGCATCCAGGGCTGCTTCTTCCGTCATCCCCACCACATCAATCATTTTTAAAATCTCTTCCTCCGTACTGATTTTTTCCGTAGTAGGTTCTTTGGACTTAAAGCCTCCGGAAATCGATGCAATAGCAACAATAATCAGAATAGCAATTATCACGGTTACAACAATTGCTGCAATGGTCACAATTTTCTCTGTCTTTGCATCCAGATCTCCTCTATGTCCCTTATCCTCATCATCAAAGAAATCCTCATCATCCTCGTCGTCATCATCAAAAGACCGGCTGCTGTATCTGTCATCTTCATACAGACTGTCTAAAGCCGCATTTGCTTCGTCCAATTCCGTATTCTTTTTGTTAATCGGAAACATGGAAATTCCCTCGGCTGCCTCTGCCGAAGAATTCTTAATTGCCGTCAGCTCCTCCTCTGAAATCTGAATCGTAGGTGCATTACTGGACATCACCGGCATTGTCACACCCACATCTGCATTGGGGTCAAGAGCCATCTTCCGCAGGTCTGCCAACAGTGCATTAGTCGTCAGATATCTGCGCTCCGGTTTCTTTTGTGTTGCCTTCAATACAATCTTCTCAAGTCCTACCGGAATATCCGGATAATATTCCCTTGGCGGTATCATCTCACTCTGAATATGCATCAGCGCTACAGTCACATTGTTTTCCCCCTCAAAGGGCACTCTTCCTGTCAGCATCTCATACAGGGTAATACCCAGAGAATAAATATCAGACCTCTCGTCGGAATAGCCTCCTCTTGCCTGTTCAGGTGATATGTAATGTACGCTGCCCATGGCACTTGATGCAATAGTATTAGAGGTTGCTGCTTTGGCAATACCAAAATCCGTCACCTTCAATGTTCCGTTGCGAGAAACGATAATATTCTGTGGTTTGATATCACGATGAATGGTGTGATGTTCATGTGCCATCTCAATCCCCGCACAAATCTGCATAATAAAATCAAGGGCTGTCTGATAGGGAAGTCTGCCATTTTGCTGAATATACTCCTTGAGGGTAATGCCCTCCACTAACTCCATAACAATATAGTGGTAGCCATTTTCCTCCCCCACATCAAATACATTGACAATATTCGGGTGGGACAACCCTGCCGCAGACTGGGCCTCAATCCGAAATTTACTGACAAAACTCTTATCGTCACTAAACTCCGGCTTTAACACCTTAATCGCTACAAAACGGTTAAGCACATGACATTTTGCCTTATAGACCACGCTCATTCCACCGGAGCCGACTTCTTCAATAATTTCATATCGATTCTGAATTATCATTCCCTGTTCAAACATATTTTCACACCTCATTCAAATCCTGTTCTATGACTACAACACCTATATTATCCTTGCCTCCATAATAGTTGGCACGTTCTATCAGCTGATCACATATTTTATCCAAAAAAAGCTTCTGCATAACAATATCCCGGATTTCATCATCCTCTATCATATTGGTAAGACCATCCGTACATAGCAGCACTTTTTCATTTTGTCGCAAATCGATTTCAAAAAAGTCAGGCACCGCTTCATTACCCGTTCCCAGCGCTCTTGTAATAATGTTTTTCTCCGGATGAAATCGAACCTTACGCCGGTCAAGCTGACCGGTTCTAATTAATTCTTCCACAAGAGAATGGTCCAAAGTAACCTGTCTAGCCTCTTCTCCCATGACATAGAGACGGCTGTCACCGATGTTAGCCACATACATTTTATCCTCTGCCATTACCGCAGTGACAAAGGTAGTCCCCATACCCTTTAGCTCTTTATGTTTAGATGCTTGTTCTAAAAGCATGTCATTTACTTTTGCTATTCCTGTCTTCAATATCGTAATCGGATTCACATACTGACAGTTTTTGATATAATCAACAAACCAGGAAACTGCATGGGAGGATGCGTAATCTCCTGCCTGATGTCCTCCCATCCCATCTGCAACGATATATAAATTAGGAAGGTTGCCGATGTCTTTATCGGAAAAGAAAATACTATCCTGATTCACACTACGAACCATGCCGATATCTGTTTTTCCATAGGATATCATCAAAACCCTCCTTTACACCTGCTTTTCCATATAGGTTTTCCGAAGCTGCCCGCAGGCCGCATCAATATCTCTACCCATACCTCTTCTAATAGTAACATTAATTGCATTTTTTTCAAGTAAAACTTTAAAATTTTCCACAGAATCCCTGTCAGCTCTCTTATAATGCCTCTCCTTAATCGGATTTACCGGAATCAGATTCACATGGCATGGAAAATCTTTTAACAGTACGCTAAGCTCCATCGCATCCTGCCGGGTATCATTTTCACCGGCAACCAATGAATATTCAAAAGTAATCCGTCTGCCGGTTTTGGAAAAATAATAACGACATGCCTCTATCAATTCATCGATACAGTATGTATTGGCAATCGGCATCAACGCCCTGCGTTTCTCGTCATTTGAAGCGTGCAGCGACACGGCAAAGGTGATAGAAAATTCCTTATCTGCCAGCTCATAGATACGCGGTACGATTCCACAGCTTGAAACGGTTACATTTCTCTGACTGATATGAAGTCCGTCTGCATTAGTCAAAAGTGTGATAAAGCGGCAGAGATTCTCAAAATTGTCCAGAGGCTCACCGGTTCCCATGACTACCACATTGGATATCCGCTCTCCCGTCACCCTTGTTATGGCATATATCTGTTCGAGCATTTCCGAAGCCGTCAGGTTCCTGCTTAATCCCATCAATGTAGAGGCACAAAAATTACAGCCCATGCGGCAGCCGGCCTGAGAGGAAATGCAGACAGAGTTTCCATGCTTATACGGCATAAACACACTTTCTATCACATTGCCGTCTGCCAGACGAAATACAAATTTATTGGTTCCATCCACCTTGGACTCAAGACGCTCTACTATTTCAAGAAAAATCATGTCATCTGCAATTTTTTGTCTTATCTCTTTAGGCAGATTACTCATCTCGTCCACATTCCTTACCAGCTTCACATGACACCAGTCATAAATCTGCTTCGCCCGGAATCCGGGATATCCCTGATTCGTTATATATTCTGTCAGCTCCGACAGAGTCATTGATTTGATATCCATCTCTGCTCTCTTTCTTCCGGATAAAATCAATCCGAAATCCTGCGAAATTTGGCAACAAAGAAACCGTCACATTTCACTTCTCCCTGAAGAAGCTGTAACATATTTTCTCCTACCATACTTTTTCTAAGTTCATCGGGAATCGTCTCTCTGATATCCTCTGCCTCAAAGGGGAATTTTTTTAAAAACCACTTTGCATTTTCCATATTTTCCTTTGGATTAATCGTACAGGTACTGTAAATCAGCAGACCTCCCGGCTTCACATATTCTGCTCCGTTGGTCAATATTCTCCTCTGGAGATTGACCAGCTCCTCTAATTGATGTTCCTCTATATGATACTTTATATCATTCTTTCTTGAAATACAGCCCAGGCCGGAACAGGGCAGGTCCGCAATCACTACATCTGCCCAATACTTTTTTTCCTCGTCTACCTCAAGGGCATCCCATACTCTTACCTGTATATTGGAAAGACCAAGACGTTTCCTGTTTTCCTCAATCAGCTCTGTCTTTTGCTCGGATATATCTCTCGCCTCTACAACAGCTCTGTCTCCCAGCTGCTGAGCGAACTGTGTTGTCTTGCCACCTGGTGCTGCACATAAATCCAGAATATGCAATACCTCTCCACTATCCGCCATCTTTTCTAACCCGGCTATCTGATATAGCAGCATAGAGCTCTCATCCTGAACAAAAAATTCTCCCTGCTTAAAGCCCGGAATTCTTTTCACATAATCAATCTTATCTAAATGAAGAGCTTCCGGTACATAGTTTCCCTGACAAACGCAGATTCCTTTTTCCTCCAGCTTTGCCGTCAGCTCTTCCCTGCTTATCTTATCCGTATTTACCCGAACCGTTAAATCCGTCGTCTCAAGACATGCCTTAAGAATTGTCTCGGTTCTCTCCCTGCCATACCATTCCATCATTTTCTCCACAATCCAAAATGGCATGGAGTAGTTGACGGAAAGGAAGGATAATAAATCCTCTTCCTCACTTGGAAATGGAAGACATTCTTTGTTTACCGAAACCTTTCTTAATACTCCGTTGACAAACCCAGAAAGATTCTGAAATCCCTTTTTCTTTGCCAGCTTCACACACTCGTCACAAGCCGCCCCATCCGGCACACTGTCCATATACAGCATCTGATAGACACCCATGCGCAACAGACAGCGGATTAGCGGCTTACACCTGGAAATGGGGGTTTTACTGTAAAGGTTCACAACATAATCAAGTCTCACACGGTATTCTGTCACACCCTCCACCAGTCTGGTAATAAACGCCCGGTTCTGCTTACTCAGAAACTGTTTCTGAAAAAGGAATCTTTGCAGAGCTTCTTTTACAAATATATTCTTTTTTTCCGCTTCCACCAGAATTTCCAGTGCCAGTAATCTGGTGTTTATCTGCTCCTGTTTACTCACCTAGCTTCATCCCCACATGAATATCATATCCCCGCAAAAACGCTTCTGCATCCATACGCTTTTTTCCCTCTAACTGCAAATTTCGGACACAAAGAGCACCCTTTCCACAGCGCAGGGTAAAGCTTGTCTTATCCACGGCAATCACCGTACCCGCTGTGTCAGATGCCTCACTTCTCCTCAACATTTCTATTGTATGTTCCTCGTCAAGTATATCTGCGGCAAATACCTTCAGTGTTTTTCCGTTAATCCTTGTATAGGCACTAGGCCACGGGTTCAGTCCTCGGATAAGACGTTCTAACACTACTGCCTCCCGGGTAAAATCCAGAAAACCCATCTCCTTCGACAGCTTTCCCGCATAACTTGAACGGCTGTCGTCCTGTTTTGTCCGGACAGCCGTTCCCTTTTCCAACTGTTCCAATGTGGTAATCAGAAGCTTTGCTCCCTCTGCCGCCAGGCGGTCAAACAGTGTTCCGCCGGTCTCGTCTGCTGCAAGTCTTAGCCTGCTCTGACAGATAATATCCCCGGTATCCAGTCCCTTTTCCATATACTGTGTGGTTACACCTGTCTCCTCTAATCCATCAATGACAGCCCATTGGATAGGTGCAGCCCCCCGATAAGCGGGAAGCAAAGACGCATGAACATTAATGCACCCAAATTGAGGAATATTTAAGATTCTTTCCGGAAGAAGCTGACCAAATGCCACCACTACAATCACATCCGGATTAAGTTTCTCCAACTCCTCTATAAATTTCTCTTCTTTTACCCGCTTGGGCTGTACAACCGTCAGTCCATATTCCAATGCCTTTTCCTTAACCGGCGTAAACATTATTTTCTTTCCGCGGCCCTTTTCCTTATCCGGCTGGGTTACTACCATTAATACCTCATGACCGGCATTTACTACAGCCTCCAATGTATTCACTGCAAAATCCGGTGTTCCCATATACACAACTCTCATATTCCGCTCCGTTCCGCCTTTCGGCCTACTCAGTATCATCCTCTAAATCGTCCTCATAAACCACATCATGAAGCGGACCATCTGCCACATCCTTGTAGAGAATTCCCTCTAAATGGTCCAGTTCGTGACAGATTGCTCTGGCCAGCAGTCCTTCTGCCTCAATGGTAATCTCCATCATATCCTCATTAAGGCATTTGCATATTACATGATTGGGTCTTGTCACCTGAGCAGATTTCCCCGGCAGGCTGAGACAGCCCTCCTCTCCTGTCTGCTCACCGTTTTTTTCTACCAGTACAGGATTGATCAACACATATGGTGTCTCTCCATCCACGTCAATGACAACGATTCTCTTTAATATTCCTACCTGTGGAGCCGCCAGCCCCACTCCATTCGCATCATACATTGTATCAAACATATCATCAATAAGCGTTAATGTCCGCTCATTTATCTCTTTTACTTCCTTACACTTTTTCCGTAATATGTCGTCACCGTCAATCCGTATCTGTCTAAGCGCCATGACTCTTTCTCCTTTTCATACGATCTGTATTCCAAAAACATCAAACATTATAACATATCCAATAGTACAATTCCACTAGTTTCTTTTAATACCCATGTACAGGATCAAAATCAAAAGAAACATGGCAGTCCTTAAATTCTATATTCCCCTCCAGATACTCCTCTGCTATATTTTTAGCCTCCACCAGCCGGTCGTATTCCTCATGCTTTAAATAAATCACCCTCCGATACCGGTCGTTGACTTTGGCAATGGTAGCATCACATGGTCCGATTCTCCGCACCGGGGTATCCTCACCAAAAATCTCTTTTAATCTATCGGACAGCCTGTACAGTTCTTCATATTTATCGTGCTCCATAAACACTGCCAGCACATGACAAAACGGCGGATAGGAAAGCAGGCTCCGATATGCCTTTTCCTCTCTGTAAAATGCCTGATAATCCTGTTTTGCTGCCGCCTCAATGGCATAATGCTCCGGTGCATAGGTCTGGATAACCACCTCTCCCCTAATGCTTCCCCTGCCTGCTCTTCCCGCAGCCTGGGTAAGTAAATCAAAGGTCCGCTCAGCAGATTTATAATCATTGTCAAACAGTGTTAAATCTGCCGCAATTACCCCTACCAGTGTCACATTGGAGAAATCGTGTCCCTTCACAATCATCTGGGTGCCCACAAGTATGTCCGCTTCTTTGTTGGCAAACTGGCTTAAAATCCTTTCATGGGCATCTTTATTCCGGGTGGTATCCATATCCATGCGAAGCACCGTTGCTGCTGGAAACAGCCGCTTAACCTGCTCCTCCACCTTTTGGGTACCAATTCCAAAACCCGCGATATATTTTGACTGACACTCCGGACAAAATGCCGGCTTTTTCTGCTCGTAACCACAATAATGACAGACCAGCTTTTCCCTTTGTGTTCCCGAAAAATGCTCGGTCAGTGACACGTCACAATGCGGACATTTAAACACATGCCCACAGCTTCTACAGGAAATAAAACCGGCAAAACCACGACGGTTTAAAAACAACATGATCTGCTGCTTTCTTTCCAGCCGGTCCGCCATAAGCTCCTGTAGTCTCCTGCTGAAGATACTGCGGTTTCCGCTCTTTAATTCCTGACGGAGATCTACCACTGAAACCTCTGCCAGCTCTGCCTCCTCATTGGCACGCCTTGAGAGCGTCAACAGCTTATAATCCCCCTGTTTGGCATGATAATAGGATTCCACAGATGGGGTTGCCGAACCCAGCACCACGCAGGCACCTGCCATCTGCGCCCTCTTTATCGCCACCTCTCTCGCATGGTATTTCGGCGGATATTCACTCTTATAAGCCGCCTCATGCTCCTCATCAATGACAATAATGCCAAGATGTCTAAACGGTGCAAAAAGTGCAGAGCGCGGACCGATAATAACCGATACATCCCCATTTTTTGCTTTTTCAAACTGGTCATAGCGCTCTCCCTTGCTGAGCTTTGAGTTCATAATTGTCACCCGGTTTCCAAATCTCTGTCGGAACCGTTTTACTGTCTGATAGGTAAGGGCAATCTCCGGAATCAAAACGATAGCCTCCCTGCCCATAGATACGATCCTGTCTATGATTTCTATATATACCAGAGTCTTACCACTTCCGGTAACTCCCTTCAACAGGTATGTGCCCGGATTACCGCATTGATAATCATTTACCACCTGATCAATCACTGCCTGCTGCTCCGCATTGGGAGCAATGCTTTGCCCGGCTGTTTCCCCCTGCACAACATTGCGGTAATATCCCTCTTTCTCCACAACAATAACCTGCTCATCTTGCATCGCTTTCAACGTAGCAGCAGATATATTGAGCTTTCCGGTAACCAATTCGTAGGGAATCACTTTACCATCGATAAGCTCTGTCAAAAGTCGAAGCTTTGCTCTGGCATTTTTCTTTTGATAAGCAGATAGCCGCTGTTTTGCCTCTTCATCTGACAGCAGAAGCCGCACCTGCCTCCTTACAAGACCTTTTACCTTATCCTTAACCGGCATCACTGTTTTCAGAGCATTGATCATTGTGGAACCGTATTTCTCCTTTATAAATGCTGCCAGCTCAATCAGGGAATCCTGAGCATCAACCCCGCCTTCTTTTATTCCGGCAATCTCCTTTATTTTTGTCTCCTCAAATACCGGTGTTTGGGAAAGGGCTACTACATAACCACTCCGCAAATGGTTTCCACGTCCAAAAGGGATAGACACCTGCGTGCCTATCCTTATTTTTGCTGCAAGGTTTTCCGGAATCCTATACTGAAAAGTCCGGTCAATAGCCTCATGCGAAATATCGATTATTATATCCGCATATCTTGGTGACATCCTCTTCCTCCAATATTTCCTGAATCAAATCCCGTTCATCCATATGGTACTTTTTCCCTTTAATTTCCTGATAATCCTCATGTCCTTTTCCTGCCAGCACAATCACATCACCCTTTTGTGCATTCATAATGGCATAGCGGATAGCCTCCTTACGGTCAGCAATTTCCACAAAAGCTCCACTGGTTTTTGCCATACCGGTCTTGATATCCTCGATAATTGCCTGCGGTTCCTCATCCCTCGGATTATCTGAGGTAATAATCGTCAAATCGGCCATCTTTCCCGAAACCTCTCCCATCTCATAACGCCGTACCTTTGACCTGTTTCCTCCACAGCCAAACAAAGAGACAAGCCTCTTAGGTCGATAGGCCTTAAGGGTTGTCAGAATGCTTTCCAGACTCATGGCATTGTGGGCATAATCAATCAAAATCGTAAATGCATCAGAAATCGGAATCAGCTCCACCCGTCCCTTCACATGAATATCCTTCAATATCTCTAAAATCTGTGCCATAGGAACCCCCATTTCCTTTGCCACCGCAATGGCGGACAAAGAATTATGTACCGAGAACTCACCCGGCAGGCTCACCATAACCTCCTCCTTATATTTCCCCTCTAAAGAGTATGTAATACCAAGACATCCATCTCTTTCATAGAGTTGCAGGTTCTTCGCCTGATAATCTGCCCCTTCCTTCACCCCGTACGTAATCACATTACAGGTATGTCCCCTTAAA
Organism: uncultured Clostridium sp.; assembly: GCA_947178475.1. GTDB lineage: Bacteria > Bacillota > Clostridia > Lachnospirales > Lachnospiraceae > CAG-590. The sequence continues at coordinate 10,736 of CAMWYM010000010.1, forward strand.
ATCGCTCCACAATGCTGGTCATCCACATTAAAGATTCCCGTCCTGCAAAGAGTAAACAGCTTAGCTTTCCAGCCAAGATACTCTGCAAAATCCTTATGCTCATTCGGACCTATGTGGTCCTCTGACAGATTGGTAAATATTCCGTAATCAAAGGATACTCCTGCCACACGGTCAAGCATCAAGCCCTGTGAGGAAACCTCCATGACCACACTGTCAAGCCCTGCTTCCACCATTTCTGCCAGTGTTCTCTGTATAACGATAGATTCAGGGGTAGTATTATTAGCAGGAGTAACCCTGTCACCGATAATACTTTCAATAGTTCCGATTAATCCTGTCTTGTGACCGGCAGCCTCCAACATAGACTTAATCATATAGGTGGTTGTGGTCTTGCCCTTTGTCCCTGTAATCCCAACTACCGTCAGTCTGTCAGAGGGATGACCATAAAAAGCCGAGCAGATTACCCCCATAGCATATCGGGTACTATCGACCTTTACCACAGTGATCTCCTTATTGCCGCCGAGCTCTGTCTCCTTTTCCACCACAATGACCGATGCTCCCTTTGAGGCAACATCCGCCGCATATCCATGTCCGTCAAAAACCGCTCCGGTAATGCAGAAAAACAGTCCCCCTGCCTTTATCTTCCGGGAATCATTTTCCACAGCCTGCACCTCAGTATCCAGACTTCCCTGTAATAATATATATTCCAATCCAGTTAACAGTTCTCCCAGTCTCATTTGCCTTCCTCCTCTACAAAGTCAAATATTCCTGTACTAGAAATGGCAGGCAAAATTGCCTGCCACTAACATTTATCATTCGTCTTCATCATCACCGACAATCTTAACCTTGCTCTCGTAGAGCTCATCTACAGCTATAGACAATGGCTTTTTCTTATCATCTGCTGCTATTAATGGCTCATCTCCGGCAATAATCTGCCTTGCACGCTTTGCTGTAGCCAGCACAATGGAGTAGCGGCTCTGTACAACAGGATGCTCCCCCTGTTCTACCTCACTGTTCACTACTGCCATTAAATCACTGTAAGATGGATGTATCATGATAAAATCTCCTTTCGAATATCATATAATTCCTGTTTCATATTATTAATATAATCCTCATGCTTTGATGCACGGAAGCTCTCTGCCTGAATAACCGAATGTATGTCCTCTACACAGACATCTAAATCATCATTCACCACCAGATAATCATATTGCGGCATATCATCTGTTTCCTCATATGCACGCTTTAATCTCTTGGAAATGGCTTTTGTATCCTCAGTACCCCGCCCCTCCAAACGCTGCTTCATCGTGTGTGCATCCGGTGCCGTAATAAAAATCAACACTGCATCAGGGTACTGCTCCTTAATATGCATAGCTCCCTGTACTTCTATTTCCAGTATAACATGGTTTCCCTTTGCCAGCTCATCCTCCACAAATTTCCGCGGAGTACCATAGTAGTTTTCAACGTATTGTGCCCACTCGATAAAACCATTATAATCAATCAGATTGCGGAACTCTCCCACCGTCTTAAAATGATAATCTACACCGTCCACCTCACCGGGTCTTGGTGCTCTTGTAGTAGCTGACACGGAAAGACTGTATTTATACTTGTCTACCAGCTTCCTGACAGCGGTTCCCTTGCCCACACCGGAAAATCCGGAAATGACAATTAACACGCCTTTTCTCTCCATATACCCACACCCTTTACTCAATATTCTGTATCTGCTCCCTAACCTTCTCTATCTCAGTTTTTAAATCAATCGCCTTGTTAGAAATATCAAGAGAATCTGCCTTAGAAAGTATTGTATTGGCCTCCCTGTTCATCTCCTGTGCGATAAAATCCAGCTTACGCCCCACATTACCGCCCTCTGTCAAAATTGCCATAGTATTCTCAATATGACTGCGGAGCCGCACCGTTTCCTCATCCACACAAATTTTATCGGCGTATATGGTAACCTCTGCAGCAATTCTGTTCTCATCAATAGTCGAATTTTCCAGAAGCTCCTTTACCTTATCCTCTATTCGCTTTCTATAATTGTCAACCAATGACGGCGACACCTCTTCAATGTAGTCCACCATCTCTAACATTCCCTTAAGTTTGTCCAGTAGGTCAGTTTTAAGATTCTCTCCCTCTTTCATACGGGATTCAACAAACTGCTCAGCAGCTTCATCTAAAACCTCCACAAATTCTTTCCAAAGCCGCTCTTCATCTCCGGAAATCTCCTCCAGCGTCAGTACTTCAGGATATTTTGAGAGAATGACTGCCGATAAATCGTTTTTCCGCAAGTCAAAATCCGTCTCCATCTGCCGGATATATTTCACATACTCTGCCGCAATCTCCGGATTATATTTCACACAGACATTGTTCTTCGTATAATCCTCATAGCTGATATAAATATCAATCTTACCTCTTCCAATATATGCCTTTAAATGATTCCGCATAACTGCTTCAAAGGAATTAAACTTCTTCGGCATCTTAATATTAATATCACAATACCGGTGGTTCACCGATTTCATCTCAATGACAATTTTGCGCTCCTTCGTAATACTCTCAGCCCTGCCAAATCCTGTCATACTTCTTATCATGTGTATCACCCGCTTCCCAATACTTACACCCACTCATGAAATAACTAATCAATTATAACCGAATATTGGAAGAAATGCAACCAATTTCCAAACAATATGCCATCTCCTTATTCTTTAACTTCTGTGATTCCCTTAATGTCAGGAAGCGCAACCATGGAATAATTGGTGTGATATATCACATATCCCGGATTAGCCTGTGGTGGTTTTTTCAGACTGCCTCTTCTGGTGTAATCTATCTCCACCTTAGGACTCGTCTTACCTGAGGAATAATAGGCAGCAAGACGTGCTGCCTCCTCATAAGTTGCATCCGGCACATCCTCTGCTCCCTCTAACTTGACAATAACATGAGAGCCGGGCATTTCCTTTGCATGAAACCACAGATCCTTTGCGTTGGCAGTCTTAAAGGTCAACCGGTCATTCTGCAGATTATTCTTTCCCACATACATATGAAACCCATCCGAAGAAATATAGTGAAGGGGCTTGCTCTTCTCCTGCCGGACACCATTTTTTTTGCCGGGCTTTGCCTTAATTATTCCCGCCAGTATCATTTCCTCTTTAATCTCAGCCAAATCTGCCTCCGATACGGCAATCTCTATGCTGTTCTGCAGAGAAAGCAGATGGTCAAGAGCCGCCCGGCTCTCCTCCACTAATTTAAGAGAGGCTTCATAAGTGCGTTTCAATTTATTATATTTGCTAAAATATTTGTTGGCATTCTCCACCGGTGTAAGGGTTTCATCCAATGGGATAGTCATTTCCTCACCGGTGTAATAATTGGTCACGGTAATACTTTTATCCCCCTGACCAGCCTGATAGCCGTAAGTCTGCAGCAATTCACCGTAAATGCGGTATTTATCCCTTTTTTCTGTATCCTTCAGCTGCTTGCGCTGTAAATCATATTTCTTGGAAGTACGCTCGACAGCCGTTGCCAGAACCTTCCTTAAATCCGTAGATTTCTGATGTATTCTGGCATAAATATCCTTTTTGGCATAGTAGCGCATTAATAATTCAGAGATATCCTCAAAATGCTCCTGCTTCAAATCTCCATACATCTTAAGAGGAACAGCAGCAAAAGCGGTAGGCTCTTCACCGTCATAGACAATTACCGGCTCATATCTCCCCTCCCGGACTCTTGATATCAGCTGCACAAATGCCTGCCACAAGGCATCACGGTTGCTCTGCGCTAAACTATCCGTACTAAAGTCCCCATCCACGCCTGCCTCATAGCAAAGCTCACATGCAATATCTTTAGAAAATCCGGTGATAGAAGAATAAATCGCCTTTTCCACGCTCACAGGCTTTTCTAAAATAACTGTCTTAAATAGTTCTTCCGTCACCTCTAAGGGATTTATCTTATCATTGGGCGGCAGCACATAGTCATAGCCCGGCAGCACCTCCCGCACGGAGCTTATCTGTGCCCCGATGCGCTTAATGGAATCAACAATTCGTCCATCCTCTTCCATAAAAATAATATTGCTGTGCTTTCCCATCAGCTCTATCACCAGCTTTTTTTTACACAAATCACCCATCTCGTCTAAATGCTCAATATTCACCTGAATGATGCGCTCAAAGTTTGGCTGTTCAATATCCACAATTCTTCCATTGCCGACATGTTTTCTAAGCAGCATACAAAAATTCGGTGCCACCGCCGGATTTTGTTTATTTTCGGACAGGAAATACACCAGCGGCAAGGTTGCGCTGGCGTTCAACATTAAACGATATGTATTTCCCTGATTCTTAATCACAAGGTTGATCTCATCATTTTCCGGCTGGTATATCTTATAAATCCTTCCACCGGACAAACGTTCCTTCATATCCCTGACTATATTTGATATTACAACTCCGTCAAAAGCCATTATCCGTAAAGCTCCTCATATTTCTTTGCAGAACTGCTCCATGAATAATTTTGATTCATGGCACGAACCTGCATATTTTCCCAATTTTTTTTCTGATTATAGTATACCTCTTTTGCGTAATTAATTGTACTTAATAATTCATGCGCATTGTAATTGGCAAAGGAAAATCCCGTACCGGTCTGTTCGTATTCATTATACGGAATAACGGTATCCTTAAGACCTCCTGTTTCCCTTACAATCGGAAGCGAACCATACCGAAGTGCCATCAGCTGGGTAAGCCCACATGGCTCAAATCTGGATGGAACCAGAATTGCATCACAGCCCCCATACATTCTGTGGGATAACGCATCGGAAAAATAAATATTTGCACTTACCTTTGCCGGATGTATTCCCTGATAATAGCGGAACATATTCTCATATCTTGAATCCCCTGTTCCCAGAACAATAAACTGTACACCGTCCTGACATATCTCATTCATCACGGCATCCACAAGGTCCAGTCCCTTCTGGTCAGTAAGTCTGGAAATTATTCCAAGCACAAACTGATTTTTATCCACCGGAAGTCCCAGCTCCTTTTGCAGTGCAGTTTTATTCATCGCCTTATTCTTCTTGAAATTCTTTGCTGTATAAGGCTTTGTCAAATATCTGTCCGTCTCCGGATTATAGGTTTCATAGTCGATTCCATTGACAATTCCCACCAGTGACTGGTTTCTTGCCTGCAAAAGACCATCAAGTCCCTCTCCATAATACGGAGTCTGAATTTCATAGGCGTAAGTATTACTAACCGTTGTAATAATATCTGCATAAACCAGACCGCCCTTTAACATGGAAGCGTCCTTGTGGATTTCCAGCTTATCCGCAGTGAAGAGATAATCCGGCAGACCGGAGCAATAACGCACATGTCCGATATCCCATTTCCCCTGAAACTGGAGATTATGTATCGTCATGATTGACTTGATACCACTAAAGAACGGATTACCGGCAAACAATGTCTTAAGATATACCGGTACCATTCCTGCCTGCCAGTCATGACAGTGCACAATATCCGGACGAAATCCGATTACCGGCAGGATAGAAAGCGCTGCCTTGGAAAAATAACAAAACTTCTCAATATCCCATTTAGTATCTCCATATGGAGTAGGTCCATTGAAGTAAAATTCATCATCGATAAAATATACCGGTACACCCTCGTACTCCATATACATGACTCCCACATACTGTGAGTGACTTCCCATATCCAGCTGAAAGCTGGTAATAAATCGCATATTTTCTTTATATTTCTGCGGAATACACTGATAATTGGGAATGATAATGCGGACATCAAATTCCTTCTTGTTAAATATCTTAGGAAGTGTTCCCACTACATCAGCAAGACCGCCTGTCTTGATAAACGGAACACATTCAGAAGCTATATACGCAATTCTTTTCATCGGACCTTTTCTCCTTCATAAAATAATAAACTTTTGTCTATTAGTATATCATAAAATAATGAAAAACAAAAGCCTGTTTTCTCAAAAACAGGCTTTTATCTCCCATTATATTCTATGCAGAAAATTCATCCATTCCATAGCCTCTTAACCGGTATTCCAGACGAAATTTGTCCGCTATCAGAGCGATAAATTCTGAGTTGGTCGGCTTTCCCTTTCCGGAATTTACACTGTAACCAAATAATTCCTCCATCGATTCCAGCTTTCCCCGGTTCCATGCCACCTCAATGGCATGTCGGATAGCACGTTCCACACTGCTGGTGGTGGTATGGTATTTTTTAGCAATTGTAGGATAAAGATATTTGGTTATATAATTCAATATCTCCTGATCCTTCACCGCCATCATAATTCCCTCCCGGATATACTGATATCCTTTGATGTGCGCCGGGATTCCAATTTCCCTTATGGTTTTCGTAACATCATTTTCCAATGTGGAATCAAAGAGAAACTGCTTTTGTTCCACAGTCATTCCCTCACGCTGCTTTTGCTGCTCCTTATTGTAGTAATGGCTTTCCAAAATCCGCTCCATGATCCTGGCGATAAACTTTGGCTCCTGACTTGTCATAAAGTAATAATCAGCACCCTCGCTATAAGCCAAATCAATGATTACCTGTGCTGTGACAGCAGTGAGGAAAACCACCTTCACTTCTGCGTTTTCTTCCCTTTTACATTGCTGGAGCAAGGTTATCCCGTCACCTCCTTCTAAACAGATATCGGTAATCACCAAATCAGGCTCCATTGTATGGACATCCTCAATAACTTTTTCATATGCCTCTGTTGTTTCCTTGACCACATATTCAAACTGTTTCATGTATCCAAGAATTTCCTTTGTAATATCTCTCTCCTTATCTGTTGCGATTAAAATCTTCATGCTCTCTCTCATTTACCAGTCTCCTCATATTCAAGTTACCTATAATAATTCGACAACAGCCCGGAAATCTTTTCTTCCATGACATTTATCTGTTATTATTTTACTTTTTATTTTGGTCCAGACGAATTCTGTCTGCCATCAGGGCAATAAATTCCGAGTTGGTGGGCTTTCCCTTGTCTGCCTGAATCGTATATCCAAACAGCTCGTGAATCATATCAATATTCCCCCGTTCCCAGGCTACCTCAATCGCATGCCGGATGGCACGTTCTACTCTTGTATCTGTAGTGTCATATTCCTTGGCGATATCCGGATATAACTGCTTAGTCACCGCATTTAACACATCCATATTGTCCACCGCCATTAGAATTGCCGTGCGCAGATACAGATAACCTTTTATATGTGCCGGCACACCAATTTCATGAAGCATCTGTGTGACCTGCAGATTTAAATCCTTTTTGAGATTATTCTGCTTTACCACCATATCCTCAATCGGAAGTGTACGATTTACTGCCGTATTTGACTTCGGTATCTCTGTTATACATTTTTCCAATGTGTTTTCATCGTTGTCCCATGGAAGGAATTTGACATTTTTTCGATTTTTCAGTACGTTTAAAATTTTTATCTGTTGAGATGCAGCTACCAGCAGAAAACAAACCTGATCAAACTGAGCTTCTGAACGTATCTTTTCTATCACACCAATACCATCAAGCTTCGGCATAACCGGATTTAAAATGACCAAATCCGGCATGTCCTCCCTGATATGTACAAATAATTGATCCCCTTTTTCATAAGTACCCATCAGATGACATTGTGTCTGTTTCCTCACAACATCCTCCATTCTCTTTCGCATGATTTCATCATGATTACCTATCATAACATTAATCATCCTGTCCTCCTGCATTATATGATTATTCGTCACAAATCATTCTATCCTCTGACAGAATCACTGTATCATCGACTATTTATGACTATAGCAAAAACCATTTTCTTTTATAAGCGGTCACAAGACAACCCCTCTTATGTCTATCCCTTCAAAAATTGTCTTGCACCACCATTTGGAAATAAAAAAATGACATAAAATGTGGTTATTCCTATATTTTTATTGTGTCAGCATATTATTTTTTCCAATCAATGCAGCGGTAAAATGTCCACTTATAGTGAACACTTTTCAGGTTATTTATCTATTTTTGCTCCCCGTCACGCATTGTTTCCACAAAAATTCCGTAGCCTTTTGTCGGTTCATCCACAAAGACATGCGTTACCGCACCCACCAGTTTTCCGTTCTGTATAATCGGACTTCCGCTCATTCCCTGAACAATACCTCCAGTCAGCTCTATCAATTTGTCATCTGTCACAAGAATTTCCATCTCCGGGTCACCGTTTTCATTTTTATGAACATTAACAATTTCTATCTCATACTGCTCCTTTTCACCGCTGACATAGGATTGGATACATGCCTTCCCATTTTTCACCTCATCCACCGAAGCAATCTCCACAGTATCCTTAGGATTTAAGATTTCCTGAAAATTCTCTGTCACTGTACCATAAATCCCATATACCTGATTTCCGTCAATGTGTCCCACCACATTTTCCGTCTGATAAGCAATCATCCCCTCTATCTCACCAGGATTCCCAGCAGTTCCTCTTTCCACACCAAAGATATCCGCCGCATAAATTTCTCCTCCAGACACCTTTAAAATACAGCCGGTATCCGAATCATTTATGCTGTGTCCCAATGCACCAAATGTATCTCCTGCTACATAAGTTACTGTTCCGAGCCCCTGCAGGTCATCTCTCACCCATATTCCTACCTTATATTCCTGCGCTGCCGTTTGAACCGGTTCTACCTTTACGTCAATCTCCTCACCGTTTCGCAGCACACAAAATATCAGTGTCTCCCCCTGACAATCCGTAATCGCTTTAATCAGCTGCTTTTTGGTATTCATATTCACTCCGTTTAATTTGGTAATATAATCCCCCGGCATCAGCTTATTTTTGGCAGGAGAACAGTTTTTTCCCGTCAGATCAGTTACCTCTCCTGTATCAATAACCAGAATTCCGTCTGTATTCACATAAATTCCCACAGTCTGCCCAACTGGTATCACCCTATCCTTTTGTACCTTATTCTGAGAGCTAAGTGATGCCGTCACCTCTGCAAGCTTCTTCTTCTCATATTCCTGCCGGTATCCCATACCCGCCACAATCAAAATAAACACAATATTTGCCGTCAATAAATATTTCAAAAATGCTTTATATCTTTGCATTGTTTATCTCCTTTCCGAAAAAAGGGCATTAAAAAACCCACAATAAATGCTTTTACATTTATTATGGGTTGTTGAGTTTTATCTCACACAGTTAACCTTTGCCTGTACTGCCAATTCCTTCATTTCTCTGGCACTGCTTAACACGGTATCTGTAATCTCCACACCGCCAATCATCCTCGCTAATTCCTTAATCTCCTGTTCAGAATTCAGATGCTCAATGCTGGTTATGGTTTTTCCATTATTTACCTTTTTTTCAATTAAATAGTGATGATTTGCCATCGCCGCAATCTGCGGAAGATGAGTTATGCAGATTACCTGATGACTGCTTCCTATCCTATGGATTTTTTCAGCCACCATCTGAGCAGTCCGCCCGCTGATTCCCACATCAATCTCATCAAAAATCAGCGTTTCCGTTTTATCCGCTTTAGCCAGACAGGACTTAACCGCCAGCATAATTCTCGACAGCTCACCTCCGGAGGCAACCTTCCATAACGGCTTCATCTCCTCTCCCACATTTGTAGAAATATTAAAATAAGGATAATCTGTTCCGTCCTTTGTATAGTGCTCCAGCTTCTCAAATACCATCTCAAACCGGACATCCAAAAAATTCAAATCAATTAATGCATCCGTTATATTTTGTGACAATTCACCGGCAGTCCGCTTCCGTTCGGCACTCAGTTCCTCACATGCTGCGGCTAGCTCCTTTTCCTGATTCTGCAGTTCAATTCTAATCTGCTCCTTTTGCTGCTCCTGATTGAGCAGATTATCATATCTTTGTTCCAATTCAGCACCATAGGTAAGTACCTTAGAAATAGTACTTCCATATTTGGCCTTTAAATGATTCACCGTATTAAGCCTGCTCTCTATCTGTGCAAATTCCTGGTCAGAAAAGGTATTGTTTTCCATATAATCCCTAGCATTTCTTCCAAAATCATTGAGAATATCCGATACTGCTGCCAGCATGTCTGCCATAGCAGACAGTTCCTCATCATAGCCGGAAACCTCTGTCAGCTCCCGAATGGCACGGTCAACCGCTTCATAAGCAGTCTCCTCCGTATAGCGATAAGCCGACGACAGCTTTTCTGCAATATTCTTGCTATTAGATGCCTTCGCATACCGTTTTTCCAAATCCAAATCCTCATCGTTTTTAAGCTTTGCCTCTTCAATTTCTCTTCGCTCAAAATCAATTAAATCCAGCTGGCGTTTTTTTTCTTCCTCATCCATAGTATTTGCGTTAAGCTCTTCTTTTAATTTGGAATATTTTATATATGCCTCTTTAACCTTTTCCTTCAACGGATCTATTTTTTCATGACCGTATCTGTCTAAAAGCTTTAAATGATTTGCCGCATTTAACAGAGACTGATGCTCATGCTGTGCATGCAAATCCAGCATCAGCGCAGCGATTTCCCTCACTCTTGCAAGCGTAACCGTTTCTCCGTTAAGCTTACTAATGCTTCGCGCTCCCATTACCTTTCTCGAAAGCACCAGTTCACCATCATCGATTCCCGGAACCTCCAGCTCCAACAGCCGCTTCCTTGTTTCCTCATCCTCCACCGAGAACAAAAGCTCTACCAGACCATATTCCGCATCCTGTCTCACAAAATCCTTGGGAGCCCTTCCGCCTAATGCCAGCATAATGGAATCAATAACAATGGATTTGCCCGCGCCGGTTTCCCCAGTGAGAATATTCAGATTTTCATTAAAATTAATATCAATTTCATCAATTAACGCCATATTTTTAATATGTAAATTTAATAGCATTTTATCCCTCCAGTTTTACTCGTCAGATGCTATTCTCCTGATTTCAGCAATAATTTCTTTACAAAAATTCTCATTTCTTACCGCACAGAAAATGGTGTCATCACCCGCAATACAGCCCATAAATCCCTGTATGTCCATATTATCCAATGCGGCTGCCACTGCCATTGCCATTCCGGACACGGTACGGATAACAATCATATTACCGGCATAATCCAAATTCAGAACACCTGCACTTAATACCTGGTGATATTTTGCCATCACATCGGTATCTGTATTCTGAAGAAGGACATATTTCTGCCTGCCATTTCCTCCCGCCGTCTTCATCAGACCCATTTCCCGAATATCACGGGAAATCGTCGCCTGGGTAGCAGAAAATCCTGCCTTTGCAAGCTCTGCCAACAGCTCATCCTGTGTTTCGATATCCATAGTCTCGATAATCTCTTTAATTCGATTCTGTCTTTTTTCCTTCATCTGGTCACCTGATTTTCTTTTTCATCTGTCAGAGCAATTACGGATTACCACCTGCGCCTACACCACGCCATCAATACTTAAAGGGTTCCACGCTAAAAATGCTTGGCTATTTTCTCCCTTAATACCTCGTAAAAGCTGACATCAAATAATTTTGCCATATAAGTAACTGCCTTGGCCCGCTTGATTACAATTTTGTCTCCGGGGGAAAGCTGTGTTCCCGACTGCCCGTCAAAGCTGACAATCGCTTCCTCCTTCTGGGCCTTGCGCATCTTCAAAATCTCCACTACAATCTCATCCTCACTGGAGAACACAATACTCTTGGAGGTAAGTGAATGGGGCGAAACCGGTGTAACAATCATCAGATCAGCCTTCGGCGACACAATAGGACCTCCCGCCGACAGATTATAACCGGTAGAACCTGTTGGTGTACTGACAATCAGACCATCCGCCTCATAGATATCCATGACTCTTCCGTTAACATATACCTTCAACCCGATTACCCGGGAAAAACCTGCTCTGGACACCACAATATCATTTAATGCCACGTCGAAAAGCTCCGGCTCTTCCTTTCCGTTTTGAAAAATTTCACCGCAGATATTCATCCTCTTTTCCAGCTCATAATCATCTTTCATCAAGCGGTCCACCACCGGAAAAAGCTGTTCTGGTTCAATCTCTGTCAGAAATCCCATAGTTCCCAGATTTACGCCCACAATCGGAATATTCAGCCGGCGCAAATCACGGCTTACTTTTAAAATTGTGCCGTCACCTCCTAAGGCAATAATTCCGTCAAAGCTTTCCCCATCAGCCACCTCATAGGAAACACTACCACCGTTGTCTCCCAATATCCGCTTAGCGGTTCCCCCGTTTTTTAAAATATAATTTTCCAGCTCAGAGGTAAGGCTTAACTTCTCATCCTTTATGCAATTCGTGGCAATCAAAAAATGTTTCATTCTATTCTCCCTTTACCGCACTACCAATCCTTAGACCTGTTTCCGGGCACTAACCTTATCCAATGCCTCATGGGAAGCTTCCACAACCGCACTCACATCGATATTTCCCTTTTGTTGGTCGGTCTCTTTGCTTAAATGGAGCAGATATTCAATATTTCCCTCCGGTCCCTTAATCGGTGAAAACTCCAGGTTACACGGAATAAATCCGATAGTCTCAGCGTAATCGATAACCTGACAAATCACCTCTTTATGTACATTTCGGTCACGGACAACTCCCTTCTTGCCGACCTTTTCTCTGCCTGCCTCAAACTGTGGCTTAATGAGGCAGACCACTTCCCCGTCTTCTGTCATCAACTCCTTAACCGGACCCAGCACCTTAGTCAGAGAAATAAAGGATACATCAATGGATACAAATGCCGGTGGCTGTTCTATCTGCTCCGGAGTTACATAGCGGATATTTGTCCTTTCCATACAAACTACCCGGGAATCGTTGCGAAGCTTCCAGTCAAGCTGTCCGTGCCCCACATCCACAGCATACACCTTTACTGCACCGTTTTGCAGCATACAATCGGTAAATCCTCCGGTGGAAGAACCTACATCCATACAGACCCGTCCCTCCAGCAAAACATTGAAATGGCTCATCGCCTTTTCCAGCTTCAAGCCGCCCCGACTGACATATTTAAGAGTTGATCCCTTCACCTCTATATTCACTTTATCATCAAAGGTAGAACCTGCTTTATCTTCCCTTGTTCCGTCCACAAAAACCACACCGGACATAATAACTGCCTTTGCCTTTTCACGGGATGGCGCAAGACCACGATTTACAAGCATCACATCTAAACGTTCTCTCATAAATATTCCTTTATCACCTTTACCACACTGTCACTATCAATTCCCAGCATTCTCCTGAGCTCGTCAACCTTACCGTGCTCTACAAAGCTATCCTCTATAGCTAAGTTCCTCACTTTTACCTCTGTCATTCCCTTACGCATATAAAATGCCGATACAGCCTGACCATAACCGCCCTGATAAACATGCTCCTCCAAGGTAATAATCACCGAATGCGATTTTCCTAGCTCACACAACAATTCCTCATCCAAGGGTTTCACAAACCGCGCATTTACCAGCGTAATATCCACACCCTCTTCCTGTAGTAGCTGATAGGACTCCACAGCGGTCTCCACCATATTTCCCACTGCAATAAGTGCTACGCTGCTTCCCTTAAACAGCACTTCACTTTTCCCCCATTCTATCGGTTCCTGATATTCTTTTAAACCGTAAAACGCATTACCTTTGCAATACTTAACTGCGATTGGACCGTCAAAGGTCATGGCAAATTCCATAGAACGGGTAAGTTCATAACGATTCTTCGGAGCAAGTACCGTCATTTGCGGTATCTGCGTCAGATAGGCCGTGTCAAATATTCCCTGATGCGTTGCTCCGTCCTCTCCCACCAGACCTGAACGGTCAATGGCAAAAACTACATGAAGCTTTTGCAGACAGACATCATGCAGTATCTGGTCATAGGCTCTTTGTAAAAATGAGGAATACACCGCCACAACCGGAATCATCCCCTCACTGGCAAGCCCTGCAGCAAAAGTCACCGCATGCTGTTCTGCAATTCCCACATCAAAAAATCTCTTTCCGTATACATTAGCAAACTTGTCCAATCCAGTTCCCGATGCCATGGCTGCAGTAATGGCCACCAGATTCGGATATTCCTCCCCAAGTGCCAACAGCTTTCTCCCAAACACATCCGTATTGGTCATTTTTTCTTTCTTTTTCAATGCTTTACCAGTCTTTAAGTCAAAAGGTGCCACTCCGTGAAAATACTGCGGATGGCGTTCTGCATACCGATATCCTTTTCCCTTTATGGTTTTAACATGAACCACCACCGGCTTTTTCAAACGCACTGCCGCAGCAAAGGTATCCACCATCTGTGACACGTTATGTCCGTCAATGGGACCGATATAGGTAATTCCCAAATCCTCAAAAAACATCCCCGGAACAAGCAAACCCTTGATACTGTCCTTACCGCGTTTCACAACCTTTGCAAGCCCGGCACCTACACCGGGAATATTCAGCAGCCCCTTCTCGACACCGGACTTCACCTCATTATAAGCCTGCCCGACACGAATCTTATTGAGATAGCCTGACATTCCACCAACATTTTTATCAATGGACATCTCGTTGTCATTCAAAATAATCACACAACTGCTCTTTAACCTCGCCAGATTATTCAGTGCCTCGTAAGCCATTCCTCCAGTAAAGGAACCGTCCCCTATCACCGCAACAATTGTACCTTCTTTTCCGTTCAGTTCATTAGCCTTTGCCATACCTATCGCTGCCGATATAGAGGTAGAGCTGTGACCGGTTTCGAATACATCCGTATCACTCTCCACTCTCTTAGGAAAACCACTCATCCCACCTAACTGCCGCAACGTATCAAACCTCTCCTGCCTTCCGGTCAATATCTTGTGTGTATAGCTCTGATGCCCCACATCCCAGATAATCTTATCCTTAGACAAATCCAATATCAGGTGTAATGCCATCGTCAGCTCCACACAGCCCAAATTAGAAGCCAGATGTCCTCCGGTCTGTGATATATTTGCCAGTAAAAATGTACGAATTTCATCTGCCAGCGGCTCCCATTCCTCTGTATCAAATTGTTTAATGTCATTTGGTTCCTTAATTTTATCTAGCAGCTTCATAAAATACTCCTTTGTAGCTTATAACCAATTTTGCTTTGCAATTTTCCTTCAATTCTTTCGATGGATTAAATATCTTACTAATCCCACTAAAAATGCAGAATTCCCGTCAATAGATTTAAGCAGTGTAACCGCCTCATCCGACAGACGCTCTACCTCCTTAGCAGCTTCTTCTATTCCATGCAAAGTGACATAGGTCACTTTTTCATTCTTTTCATCGCTGTGGATAGGTTTTCCCAATTCCTCAAAGGTGGCTGTTTCATCCAGTATATCATCCTGAATCTGAAATGCCATTCCAATATTATACGCTACTTTCCTTATCTTTTCAATTCCGTCTTCCCCTGCTCCTGCAAGTATCGCCCCAATCATCATCGCAGCCTCAATCAATGCCCCTGTCTTATTTGCATAGATATAGGTCAATTGTTCCATGTCAAGCTCTGTTCCGGTGAGCTCCACATCCGCTACCTGTCCTCCGATCATTCCATAAATCCCGGGCTTTGATGTGAGAATTTGCATTGCACGTTCCACATTGCGCCGACTCTCCAACTCATTATACAGTGCCTTTGACCACGCATCACTTTCCTCTGTTGCCACACTGTCTGCATCTGTCTTAGGAATCATTGCAAATGCCTTTGCTGCCGTTTCATAAGCGTAATTTAGCAGACTGTCTCCGGCAAGAATTGCCATTGCCTCCCCATATACAATATGGGCAGTTTTGCGTCCTCTGCGGTAATCATCATTATCCAATGCCGGCAGGTCATCATGAATCAGGGAATAGGTATGAATCATCTCCAATGCCGCCATAAACGGTTCCACTATCTCACTGCTTCCCCCAAACAATTCATAAGTACACTCCACTAACAGTGGACGTATTCTCTTTCCTCCGGCAGACATCGTATATTCCATGGCATCAACCACTGTTTTCTGATAGGAAGCATCCTTCGGCATATAGTTCAAAATAACCGTTTCAACCGCCTTAACACGTTTTTTCATCTCTTTTTCAAAATCCATAATTTTCTCCATTCCGCTGCGTATACTGATTTCTCCACAGCCTTTCCTCTAATGGTCCTGCTATTTCTATTCTTCCCCGTCTACGGCAAAATTTTCACCGATTATCACCATTTCTTTTTCAATCCCTTCAAGCTCCTTCCGGCAGTCTGCCACAAGTCTGGCGCCTTTTCCATATAATTCAATGGACTCTCTTAACGGGATTGCATCGGATTCCAGCTTAAGGATAATCTCCTCAAGCTCATCAAATGCTTTCTCTAAATCTACCGGTTTAGATAACTCCTTTTCTTCTGCTTTTTTGGTCTTATTCTTTTCTGACATCGCTTGTCTCCACCTTCTCTTCAATTCCTGTTGCTACACCAAAAATCGTTCCGTCCCAAAGAGTAACAGAGAATTCTTCCTCCCCCTTTATCTCCTTTACTGAACAAATCGGTTTTCGTTTTTCCCCTTCGATATATCCATAGCCTCCCACCAGCTTAGCGGTAGGACTTAAGCCATTTAATCTCGTAAGAAGTATTTCATATTGATGCCGCCTGCTTCCCAGCTTATGCTTTACCGCTTGTATAAGCCTGTCCTGCTGAGAATCAAGATACATTTTCTGATTTTCAAGCCGAACCTTTGGAGCTGCACTGTCAAGCTCTGCAGACAATACCCTAAGCCGTTGCACACTCTGTATCAGCCGCTGATTCATACATTGTTTTATCCGTTTTTCATACTGCTTTAGCCGATTTACCGCTGACATTACATCCGGTATTGCCAGTTCACAGGCTGCACTTGGAGTCGGTGCCCGTAAATCCGCTGCATAATCGGCAATGGTATTGTCAATCTCGTGTCCCGTGCCTGAAATAATGGGAGTTTGGGCACGATATATGGCTCTTGCCACAATCTCCTCATTAAACGGCCACAAGTCTTCAATCGAACCACCTCCCCGACCGATAATAATCGTATCCATTCCCATCTTATCCAATACTTCTATACCGTGTACAATGGTTTCGGCGGCACCCTCACCCTGCACCCTTGCCGGATACAGATAAAGCTGCACATACGGATTTCTTCGCTTTGCGATATTCAGGATATCCTGTATCGCTGCACCGGTTCTGGCTGTGACAATGCCCACCTTCCTCGGATATTTAGGTATCTCCTTCTTAATATCAAATTCAAAAAGACCTTCCTCATAAAGCTTTTGTTTTAATCGCTCATATGCTTCATAAAGATTGCCCATCCCATCCATCGCTATTTCTCTTGCATATATCTGATATCTGCCGTCCCGCTCATAGACATCTACATTGCCCGTCACCACCACACTTTGCCCGTTTTCCATGGTAAAATTAAGTCCATTCATCTGGGCCTGCCGAAACATCACTCCGTTTAAGGCACTGCCATCATCCTTCAGCGTAAAGTAAATATGTCCGGACGAGTGATATTTCACATTGGATAATTCCCCCTTTATCTGCACATTTCGTAGCAGATAATCATTTTTAAACATATTTTTGATGTATGTATTAATCTGCAAAACCGAATAAACTGTTGCCATGGTATTTTCTAATCCTCTCTAACGTCTGCTATTCACCTTGTCGTCCGTCAACAGCCTGTACCTTTTTCTATCTTACCCAACACTGCATTGACAAAACCCTTCGCACTCTCGTCACAGTAACGCTTTGCCAGCTCCACTGCTTCATTGATCGCTACGCTGTTGGGAACCTCCGCCTCATAAAGTATCTCGTAGACAGCAATCCGCATAATCGCCAGCTCTGCTTTTCCCACTCTCTCTATTCTCCATCCATCACAATTATCAGAAAGTCTGTTATCAATTTCCTCAATCTGCTCCAAAATCCCATTTAACTTGTTGCGGATATACTGTATATTCTCCTCACTTTTTCCCTCCAGCTCTTCCATGGAAAAATCAATCTGCTCTCTCATATCCTCCTGTGCTGTAAACGGAAGCCGGAATAAAATTTTAAATACCTCTTCCCTTACCTGGCTTCTTAACATATCTCTATCTCCTCTATATCACTTATTACGGTATATTCTCCACAAAATAGGATAAAGCTAACACAGAGTATATTTTTGTCGATACACCCTGGTCAGCTTTATTTCCCTTTATGCTTTTGACGCTCTCTCTTCCTTCGCAATTGCAACACCGGCAATCCGGACACAGACATCTGACACTTTCAGTCCGGTCATTGTTTCAATTGCTGACTTAACCTTTTCCTGAACCTTCTTTGATACTCCCATGACACTGTATCCGTATTTGAGCTCCAACGATAAATCCACCTTAACATCCTCAGGGGCTACAAAAACCTTTACTCCCTTGGAAAGATTTTTCATTCCAAGCTTGCTGACTAATTCGTTGGTGATATTGCCATACATCTTTGCAACACCTTCAACCTCAGTTGCCGCCAATCCGGCAATGATTGCAATAACCTCATCCGCAATCTGAATATCCCCTAACACGCCTTCTTCCTTCACGTTATAAGTGCCATTGTTCTGCGTCTCTATTGCCATTTTCATTCCTCCTTCGCCACTTCGTGACTAAAACTCTAATCATATGTAGTATAGTATACCAAATTTAACCCAGATTTTGCAATCTTTTTAGCGCAATTTCAATTTGTTGTTGTGATAACAATCTGATTTAGTTCACACCCGGTCTTTCTGGTAATAATATCTTCAATTTGTGTGCGCTGGGTATCGGTTAATTCACTGATACTCAAGGTTACATCTACACTATCATCCGAAATACTGACAATAGAATCCGCAAATCCTTTGGCTGTAAGCTGAGTTTCTGCTGCTGTTTCCTTTTCCATACGCTCTGTCATCGAAAGCATTTTACTGATGGCATCCTTTTTTGCATCCTCAGACAGACTTTCACTATTGATAATTTCCAAAAGCATTTCCTTTGCCTTTGAACGTGTCTGCTCCCGATTTAATTTTGCCTGAGACAGGCTGACGGAAGCATTGGTGAGCACAGTTTCCCCAACTTTGTCAGAATCAATAGGGTCTCCGTTTTCATCAAGGCTTGCCTCGGCAACATCAATATCCGCTTCCTCTCCCGTAGGCTGTGCCACAGCTTCGTCGGTTCCCTGCTCAGGAATATTGGTCTCCACCTCTGCTGCCACATTCACGTTCTCCACATCCGTCTCATTCTCCAGCGCAAGCTCCTGTCCCTCTATCGTATCCTCCACCGCAGCACTGACTGCAGCATCATCCGAATTGCCGCTGGCACCCTCACTTTCCATGTTTTCCACCGAAGTATTCAGTACCTGTTTATCACTGGTAAAATTCAGGTAGCCTGCCACTGCAATCATAATTGCCAGTGCTGTGATAATCACCTGATTCTTTTTTAAAAGCTTCTTCATATAAAACCTCACTTTCTGCGCTTAGCATTACTGCTGCAATTTACACACTACTATCTTATGGGCATCAATGGAAAATAATGCCTCTACTGCTTCTTTTATACGAATGGTAAGCTCGGAATTGTCACCACCCTCACATACCACCACCACTCCTTCAACATCCGGATATATTTCCTGTATAACAATGGGTGCCGTATCTCCGCCTTCATCTACTAAAACCGTCTCCTGCTGGCTCCTTATTTGGCTGCTCTCTGTTTCCTTTCCCTCCTCCTTGCTCTTCACCGTCTCGCTTTCATAGGGCTGATTCTTGTCTAATATCTTCTCTCCGTTATCTTTAAGGGTAATCATCACCAAAACTTTTCCTGCGCCCTCCATGCCTCCTATGGTCTGTTCTAATTTATTCTCCAACCGCTCAATATATTCATTTTTTTCTGAATTTTCCATGGCGGTTCCTGCAACATCACCGGAGAAATCCTCCCTTTCCTTTTTCCGGTCAGCCAAACCCGTTTTATCTTTATCCGAAATGGTGGATACAGGAGTAGCAATCAGCAAAAAAAATACTCCTAGCAAAAACAATATGACCGCCTTTTCCTTTTTCTCCCGTGACAGCTTAAACCGTTTAATCATTTCATTAAGTTTCATCTATTACTCTCCCTCATATCTTATGACCACAGACTCCCCAAAAAGGTTTTTTAAATACAGCTCCATTTTTTCTAATCCCGTCACCTCATCATCAAATACTATTCTTATCTCCGACACATTTCCCTCCCTGTCTGTCAACGCCTCCACAGCCTTCACCGGATAGCCTGCCTCTTTGAAGTTAGACATCAGCTGAATATCCAAGGCCTCCTCATAGAGCCTGCGGCTGGATTCCGATATCTGATCCTCGTCCTCCAGCATCAAAAAATTGCGGACATATGACGTATAAGTACTTCCATCCACCTGCATAAATTCCATAACCGGATGCAGCATGACCAAAATAAACAAAAGCCCTACTACCATACCAACATGCTTTTGATAGGATTTATTTGGACATAGCATCAGAATAACCGATGCAAAAATGCCAAACAAAAGACCGCTTTTTACCCATGAAAGAATTGTTTCCATACTCATTTACCCCGAATACATTCTGACATTTGTTGTCAATATCACAATAGCAATGGATAGGACAGACAAAACAATAGAGGTTGCCGTAGCGCGAACCAGAATTTCCGTACTGTCTGCTGCTCCCTGAATGCCGGATAGAATCCGGTTATCACTGATTGGCTGCACTAGCGCCAAAATAAGCCGGTAAGCCAGATAAAAACACAGAAGCTTTAACAGCGGCACCCCTCCCAGCACCAACAAAATCACCACCACGGTAATGCCTACACTGTTTTTAATCAGCACTCCGGCTCCCAGCAAAATAGTGGTCAGTCCTGAAAAGGAAGCTCCTCCCGGAACCATGGAAAGCCCTTTTTGCAGTACATTATATTTTGCATTTTCATATACCGGTATCAGCATACTCTTCATCACATTCAGTCCGATAATCCCGGTGACGATTGCTTTTAAAGTGAATTGTATTGCCTGTTTAATCAATCCTGCCAGTTTTGAAAAACGGTCCTTTGTATTAATCTGATTTAACAGTACAATCAAAAAATAGATCCGTACTGCAGGAAGAATAACCACCAGTAAAACCTTCTCAATAACGGCAAGCATCCATAAAAACATGGAATTCACCATATGGGATGTGGTTAAGCCGCTGCAGAGCACAATAGACATGTAAAAAGCAGGCATGATACATTCCATAATTTCCTTTAGATACATCACCGTCTCCTCTGCTAAATCATAAGCAATGGTAAAAGACTGTAGAAGGAGTACCGCAATCAGCAAATAGGTAATATAAAATCCCTGCTCTCCCACATAGCTAATCTTCATTATCGATGAATAATTGTTAAACACTGCTGCGATGATCACAAGGATAACCAGACGGACTAACAGCTCCCTGTTTTGCATGACCTCTCCGGTAATATTCTGGTAAAATCCCTCCAATGCCGCTGATACTGCCATATCCACCTCTCCTGTCAGAAGAAGCTCATATATATCCAAAAATGAAATATCTCCTGTATTTCCATAGCTTTCTCTTATTGCATTTAGCTCTTTCTCTAAATTTGCCATACCTGCACTGTCATAAAAATTGTCATAGTAATCCTCTAAAACCGTTTCCTCCTCCTCTGTTTGCTCCTGCATGGCATATACCCGCATTTTGCTCGTTTTTCCCAAAAGCATCAAAATTCCTGCCAGCAAAATGAAAAGCTTGGTTTTTTCCCCGGCTGTCCCCTTCAACATTCTGCTCCTTTCACAAGATTGAGGTTATCGTCTCCACAATTGCCATCAAAATCGGCATGCTCATCACCATCATCGTGAGCTTTCCGCCAATTTCAATCTGTCCTGCCACTGCGACAAAGCCGGACTCCCGACAGATATTTGCAGTAAATTCACACAGATATGATATACCGATAATTTTAATCAGTATCTCAAAATAGCCGGACTCCAATCCGATGTCTCCCATTACATCATCCAGAAAATCCAACACAAATTGCAGACGATTCAATATGTAAAACAGCACAAACATACTGAGGGCCAAAGATAAATATATCCACATAGAGCTATTCAGATTTTTTAATTTCAATGCCAGCAGAACACCGATAATAACACCAATGATAATTTTAAAAAATCCCATATGCACACCTCAAATCGAATCATCCACCAAAAAACATACCGATTGCCGGCAACACCACTACAAATTAAACAAGTCTTGCATGGTGGAAAACAACTGGGTAAAATACGGCAGAAGCCATGTCATCACAGCAATAATCCCTGCCATCGTCACAAAGAAAGCCTGGTCATCCCTTCCTGCATGCTTCAACACCTGATTGAGCAGGGCCACCACAATCCCAAGTACTGCAATTTTAATTATGATTTCTATCGTCATAGCTTTTCCCCTTATCCATAAATGTATCAGGAAAATATCCTTGTCCACTCTTACCGGTTACAGAAGTAAAATCAATGTCATAAATCCCCAAAACATGCCAAGTGTAGCCACCACCTTTTTCTTCTGTCCAAGCTCTCCCTCCAGTGTCGTTCTGCTTTTGTCAACATGCAGCAAAACATAATCTATAGCCTTTAACTGTGCAGTCGTATCCACCGTTCCAAGCTTGTCCGCCAATTCATAGAGCGGTTCCAAATCGTCTTTTTCCAATGCAGAGTGCTGATATAAGTACTCCAATTGCTCCTGCCAGATTTCGGCAAATCCGGCGGATTCCTTTCTGTTTTTTCCCCCGTCGGCAAAATCCTCCTTTGTAACAGCAAGGTCTCCACTAAACGAATACACCGCATCTTCCTTTTCCATGCTGTCGCAAAGACTGGTAAGCCAGCCTTTAAACGGTTCCTTTGCCCCTTTAGAGAGATTGCGAAAACATTCCGGCAGGGTATTGGCCATATACTGAATTTCACTTTTTAACTGCAGCAAAATGCTGTACAACTTTCTTAATTCCCTGCTTCTTAACTCCATCGTCTGATTGATATTAAGCGCCAGATACCCTGTGGCACCCATAACACAGATTGCTCCTATAAATTTACAAATCAATACCACTGTCACCTCACCTCCCCGTCGTTCTAAACAAATACAAATTCTCCATTAACTGTTTTCCAGTCATAGAGAACACTCCCTCTGTCATCAAATATATTCTTGATAACTCCGGGATTTTTCCCTCCCGCCAGAACAATAAACCGTTTAAACAGCTTTTCCTCCACCAGCTTCCGCAAAACCGGCTTATTCTTCACATCATCAACAGATGCGCCGTGCACTGTGGCCAATATATGGCAGCCACAATTCATGACATAAGCCAGTGCATCGATATCCTCTCTTTTTCCAATCTCATCTACCGCAATAACCGAGGGCGACATACTACGTATTAACATGAGCATCCCCTCTGCCTTAGGACAACAGTCCAGCACATCCGTTCTCATTCCAATATCATTTTGTGGTACACCCCGATAGCAGGCTCCGATTTCAGATCGCTCATCTACCACCCCCACGCTTATTCCCGGGTGCTCACCATACCCATCGGAAATCATCCTTATCATATCCCTTAAAAGTGTTGTCTTTCCACACCCCGGCGGCGATATGATCAGCGTATGGCAAATCTGATTTTCCTCATATATGTACGGCAGTATTTCCTCTCCACATCCCTTCTTCTCATGTGACATTCTGATGTTGACAAATGAAATATACTTCACGCTTTTTACCCTTCCCTGTTCCAAAATCACTTTTCCGGCAAGTCCAATCCGGTGTCCCCCCTGCACAGTAATAAATCCCTGTCTAATCTCATCCTCATACGCATATAATGAAAAACTGCTGATGTATTCCAATGTTTCCTTTATATCTCCCGGCGTAATCTGGTATCCCTTTTCCGGCTGCTTTTCTAGAGTCCCACTATCCGAAACAAAAAACTCCGTACCCTCATAAATAATGATAAAGGGCTCATTCATCCTAAGTCTTAATTCCTGAAGCTTGTCAAAATTTACCTCTGAGGACTCCAGAATCCTCCGCAGCTTAGCGGATAATATTTTCAGTATTTCCTGCTTTTTATTCATTTTGGTTATCATTCCTTTCCTTTTATCCGGCATACATTTCCATACATTTAATATATGTGGAAATATTCGGAATATAACCAGTTTAATACAAAAAAAGACCATCAACCCAAAATGGTCAATGGTCTTTTTTGTCTCTACTTTATCACTTATGCCCGTGAAAGATATTCACCTGTACGAGTATCAATCATAATCTTGTCACCCTGATTCACAAATAATGGTACATTAAGAGTTGCTCCGGTTTCTACCGTACATGGCTTGGTTGCTCCAGTCGCCGTATTTCCCTTTATTCCCGGCTCACACTCCGTAACCTCTAAAACTACGTTGATTTCCGGCTCAATGGCAAACACATTGCCGGAATGTGAGGCAACCTTAACATTCTCATTCTCCTTAACAAACTTCAATGCATCGCCTACAATATCCTTGCCCAGAGCAATCTGGTCATAGGTTTCATTGTCCATAAAGTAATATAAATCGCCGTCTTCGTACAGATACTGCATATTTTTTCTATCGATATGGGCGGTCTCACATTTCTCGGTAGGGCGGAAGGTCTTCTCTACTACGCCACCACTGACAATGTTCTTTAACTTTGTACGGACAAATGCCGCACCCTTACCCGGCTTAACGTGCTGGAACTCAATAATCTGATAAATATTACCCTCAAACTCAATTGTTACACCATTTCTAAAATCACCTGCTGAAATAGTTGCCATTACAAAAATCCTCCTTAAAATAGATCGCATATCCTTTTGTACTTATATCTTCTCTTCATACAAGCACTCACTTGTCAAATTATACCGTATATCTTAATCTTTTTCAACACCAAAATTAAGCGCCTGCTCTGCCGCCTTAAGCGACTCGTATCCATAAAGCTTCGCTGTGTTTGTCATAATGATCACTGCCAAATTCTCATTATTGCTCTTAAGCTCCACAATCCATCTGCCATACAGACCAAGAGTATGGTCCGAATAGGTCATCAGCTCTCCTTTTAAATAGGTTTCATAGGATGTATTATAGGGTGTATCCTCTTCCTTACGGATACTTCTGGCATTCGCTGCCATATTAGGATACTCCTTTGCAAATTCTTCCATCCATTCCACCTGTATCTCTGCTATCTGATTGACAATAGCCCTCTTTTCCTCTGAACATTCCGGAAGCTGCTGCCTAAGTGCTTCATATTCCTCCGGAACAGTCGACTCCATCATCCTTGCATATTTCTCGGTAATCAGATTCCAGCCCTGCTGGTCTGCCGCTGCAAAATCCGCATAGAAGCTCTCTATCAAATCCACAGGCCATGCCAGATACTGACTTTTCCTCATCACGGAAAAGGTGTCCCAGTCATCCTGACAATCTGCCCTGCCTCCCTGATTTTTCACCTTGTCAAAGGCTTCCCATTCCCGTTTCACCAATGCATCTACTAATTCCTTTTTTTCCATCTCTATTGTCCTCCATATAAAATATAGTATTAACAGCCATTCAAAATATACGGTATCTGCATTTCCAGATAATTTTCATTGCTCTTAGTCAACCCCTCATCTTTAAGCAGCATAACCATCTCTTCTCCAATATGGTCAATCATTTCCACAATAATATCCTCCCGGTTCACAGTTCCTATCCAGTCAACCATATCCCGTTGCAGATAGGAGGAAAGCTCCGGAGTCAGCTTCATCAAATCCTTTACCTCTTTCAGTATATTCTGTCCCTTGGAAAGTGTTTCCGCCTCAGCCAGCATCCATTTTTCGTGAGGAGCATACACTCTATTTATTAAAAACAGAAATTCCACTACCTTTTTTTCAAAGTCGTGAAGCATGAGAATTGCTCCGTACAAATCCTGCCTGACCATCAGCCGCTGATAATTATACTGTCCCAACTGGCAGATTTCTCCCAGCTTCTGGGCAAGCCTTTTTCGCCATACTGCATCCGGATATCCCTTTTTTAAACGGGAATAAATGCTTTCATATACGGAATTTTCACCGTCAAAAATCTCTCCGTTAGTCACTGTTTTCAGCCGCCAGTCCTCGGTACGAAGCCATACCTCCTCTGAGAGAGTCTTGTTCTCCATCAAAAACTCCAGCTCACTGCCAGAAAGGTCTAAAATCCTGCCAAGAAAATCCTCCACAATAATCACGCCGTTCCGCGGAGCACCTTCTATGAACTTAGGTCGCGAAAAACCGCGGAAATTATCCGGCAATTCATTGTAGAGCTTTTCTAACTCCTCACCGTATTTATCAAACTGATTCCGGGTCACAAAAATACAGAAACCCGGACCAAAATCATGATCCTTTGACAAAAGGTCATCCAATCCAAAGCATTCGGAACCCTCTCCCAGCTTTGCAAAGCATATTCCATCCAACTCCTGCGAATCTCTGCTGTCATCTTGATTCCATTTTGCATCTGCTCTTTCAAATGCTGCCTTTCCGAATTGCTCATAATAGTCTCTTGATAGCCTAAGACCATTCAGCGCCTCCTCTTTCCCCATAGCCTCATAGCAGACCTGAAGATTTGATACAATACGAAAGTACCCATGGGTCAGCCCCACATGTTGCTTCAACGAGACCATAGCCTGCTGATAACATTCCACCGCCTCTGCATATTCTCCACAGGCATAATGAATATCCCCTGCCCCGGAAAGTGCTGCACTATAATGAAAATCCTCCGTCAAACCATCACGAAAAACCGCAAGTCCCAATTCTGAGGTTTCCTTTGCTTTCTTAAGACATCCTGCCTTAACATAGGATGCTGCCAGATTCGTATAGGTTACTGCCAGCTCCACTAAAGCCTCCGGGTATTGCTTTACAATGTCAAGTGCCTCAGAGAGTGCCTCACAAGCCCTATCAAAATCACCCATTTCCTGATAGAGCAGCGACAGGTTATTATTTAAACTAGCATAAAGAAAATCATTTTTCTCCAGATTTCTATCATAGATATCAAACACCCTATGATAGTATGCCATAGACTCCTCCAAACGCCCTGAAGCCCGATAAGCATTGGCAATATTGAGGCAGCTTGTTCCGTAATGCACGGTATCCTTCAATCCCGCCCCCTCCATAAAGGGAAGAAGCTTTTCACAATAGGCCTCTGCCTTTTCGTATTGAGAGGTATCTCGATAAAATCCGATTAATTCATTGATAATCGTAATAGCACTGCCCACATCGCCCTCCTTCAACGCCTGTTCAAGATATGTGGACAAATATTCCTCTATCCGGTCTCCCTCCTGATTATCGAAAAGCTGATCCAATCCCTTCATTATCTCTTGGATATTCAATGTCATCCCCCCCGCCTAATCAAACTATATTTGAATACTCTGTGCAAATTATAAATTTCCCACCAGCTTATCCTTAACCACTGCAAGAAATTCTCTGACATAATTGGTGGGAACAAGATACCATACTGATTTTGCGGCCGCCCCCTCCACATTTTCAAATCCGTCTTTTCTTGCAATTAAAATCGCTCTTAACACATGAAAATCTGTTGTCACAATCAAGATATTCTGATTTCTGATATCCCCGCCGTTTTCCTCTATACAACGCTTGGAAAAAGCAATATTCTCCTTTGTCGACGTAGACTGGTCTTCCTTATATATGCGGTTTTCCGCTATACCATATTTAATCAGGCCTTCATACATTGCCTCTGCTTCAGAAATGCCCTCATCATCACCCTTTCCTCCGCTGACTACTGCTTTTGCAGCCGGATGCTCCGTCAAATATTGTGCTGCTTTGTCAATACGGTACTTCAATGTCCTTGAAGGTGTCTTTCCATTTACCTTAGCTCCCAAAACGATCAGATAATCAGCCTCCTCCTCCGGCTGTTTCATGCTCTGCCTGATGATTAAGCCCTCTACAAGAATAAACATCAGACACCCTGCAGTGACAAGCAGCTCTATCCCCAACAGCACCGGTTTGGGAATCCTTTCCAAGCTTCTTTTGGAAAAAGAAATCGTCAGCGCAATACTAAGGAAAAATAACCCCATTAAAAGCCATACAAAATTAAACCGGAATGCCGGTCCGATGGTCACGATCAAGATAAGGAAATATGCCAATGAAAGGAAAGCGAATATATACAAAACAACTGCTAAAATTCTCTTTTTCAACTGTTTTCTCCACCCTTTACTCCAAAGTACTTCTTCCCTTAAGGCATTTTATGATTTCGTCCTCCCTGCCCCACTCATCATTACACGGAGCAGCAACAACAATCAGTGTCACTCCCAGTTCAAGGGCAGCCTCCATTTTTTCCAGAAAACCATTTGAAATGCCAAAATCCTTCGTCACAAAATATCGTATATGATAATCCTTAAGCATTGCGTAATTCATCAGTTTTGAAAAGGGGCCAGTCATCCCGATTAGATGTCTTTTTCTGATTCCCAGACTCTCGCAGGCCTTTATTATTCTTCCATTGGAAAGCACTCTGGAATACACTCTCTCCTCATAATCAGGAAGCTCTGTATATTCATACAGCTCCAGTGCACCGGTTGCCGTCAGAATATTCCCTTCGGTTTCCCTCAGATATTCCACTGCCGCCTTAATACTCTCCACAATGATAATCCGCTCGCTGGCATTGTTTTTCTCCAGTTCTCCCTTCACCAGCAGTTCTCCTCTGTTGGCAAGCTCATTGATAGCCGCCAGCTCACCCTTCACCGCCAGTTCTCCCTTTACCGATAATTCACCCTTC
This sequence comes from uncultured Clostridium sp., assembly GCA_947178475.1. Lineage (GTDB taxonomy): Bacteria > Bacillota > Clostridia > Lachnospirales > Lachnospiraceae > CAG-590. The sequence continues at coordinate 39,344 of CAMWYM010000010.1, forward strand.
ACCGCCAGCCCGGTTCTCGGAATTGCCAGCTCGCCATTTTTTTGAACTATCATCTCATGCTTTTGATCCTTCTTTTTATCTTCTTTATTATCATCCTGATTTTCCATTTTGATTACCTCCGTCTCTTGTAACCAATTTTGCTCTGCAAAATTGATTGCCTGCTTGCCCGCCTATCTGCGAAGCAGATTTTAATGCGGGCAATTCCCGTTTCAGTAAATTCTAATAATATACTTTACACTACCATAATATTATATTGCGATTGCCAGCTGTTGTAAAGGAGGATTCCCGGCATCGTCTGTATTTAATCCCTAACCTCAAATATTAAAGGCCGCCACACATAAAGTATGACAGCCTTATATTCATGATTATCCGACAAACTTAACTGCTGTTCCATAAGCCATAACCTCAGCCGCTCCCGCCATAATTGCAGAGGTTGCATAGCGTACATTGACAACTGCATCTGCCCCCATTGCCTGCGCCTCCTGCTGCATTCTCTTGGTAGCTAGAGCTCTTGCATCATTCATCATATCATTGTAGGCCTTGAGTTCTCCACCCACCAGTGTCTTAAAGCTCTGGGTAATATCATGTCCTACATTCTTTGTCTGGATTGTACTTCCCTTTACAAGCCCCAGCATTTCTAACTCTTTACCACTGATATAATCAGTATTGACTAAGATCATCTTCCTCACCACTCCTTATTTCACCAATTCTCTGTATACATACAAATATCATCACTGCCGCCAAAATAAAAGGAACAAATCCGAATAGCAGTTTCATCACGATTCCCGGCAGCACACCCAGTAAAAAGATAAAATAAAATAAAAAATATATAACAAAAATCACCGTAATAATAATTGGGGCTGCTATTTCCCTGCTACGCTCTTCCATTTATTTCTCCTTCTACAGAATCTTCTGCCATAATAACGAATCACTACTTCTTGTCAATATATCCCTGTGCCTTTAGTAATTCTGCACACAAAACTGCTCCGCCTGCAGCACCCCGCACTGTATTATGGGAAAGTCCAACAAACTTCCAGTCATATACACTGTCCTCACGGATACGTCCCACAGAAATCCCCATTCCCTTTTCAAAATCTACATCCAAAGAAACCTGCGGACGGTTATCCTCCTCCATATACTGTATAAACTGCTTCGGCGCACTCGGCAATTCAAGCTCCTGCGGAACGCCCTTATACTCCGTCAGCTTCTGAATCAGCTGCTCCTTGGTCGGGTTACCCTTAAACTTAACAAATACAGCTGCCGTATGACCATTTAATACCGGAACCCGAATACACTGACAGGTAATGACCGGAGACGCGGCAGGCACAATTTCACCCTTCTCCTCATCAATATGTCCCCATATTCTCAAAGGCTCTTTTTCCGATTTCTCCTCCTCACCGCCAATAAACGGAATAATATTCCCCTCCATCTCCGGCCAGTCCTTAAAGGTCTTACCTGCGCCTGAAATTGCCTGATACGTGGTTGCCACAACCTCATATGGTTCAAATTCCTTCCACGCCGTAAGCACCGGTGCATAGCTTTGAATGGAACAGTTTGGTTTTACCGCAATAAATCCACGGGTAGTTCCCAGCCTTTTCTTTTGAAAATCAATCACCTTCATGTGCTCTGGATTAATCTCCGGTACAACCATCGGAACATCCGGTGTCCATCTATGAGCGGAGTTATTCGATACAACCGGTGTCTCGGTCTTTGCATAAGCCTCCTCTATCGCCTTAATCTCATCCTTTGTCATATCCACTGCACTAAACACAAAATCCACCGTTTCAGCTACCTTGTCCACTTCATTTACATTGTGGACAACAATATTCTTAACTGCCTCCGGCATCGGCGTATCCATTTTCCATCTGCCACCTACTGCCTCCTCATAAGTCTTACCCGCACTTCTCGGACTGGCAGCGATCGTTGTCACCTCAAACCATGGATGATTCTCCAATAATGCAATAAATCTTTGTCCAACCATACCGGTACCGCCAAGGATACCTACTTTTAATTTCTCACTCATTGCTAAACTCCTCTTTTATCTGAATAATCGTATAATCTCCATAATAATACTCTAATCTGCATCATTTAGCAAGTTTTTTTAGCTTATAGATGATTATTTTTATTTTCCCTTGATTGCAATGGTAATCTCCACACCGCTTTCCTTATTGCATATATGATAATAGCCCCCATGGGCATCCACAATTTCCCTTACAATAGTCAGTCCGACTCCTGAGCCCTGCTGTCCTCTGCCCCTCACCTTATCTACCTTTGTAAAAGCATCCCAAATGTTTTCCCTGTCCTCCTCAGCTATATAGCTGCCAGAATTATACACATGTATCTCATAATAATCCTTATTCCAATTACCGGTTATCTGAATAACCGGATTCTTGTCTCCACTATGACCGACCGCGTTACGCAAAAGATTATCTACCGCCCTCTCCAGCAAAATATAGTCTCCTTGGAAAACATCCTGACTGTCATAATTCTCCTGATAGGTAACCTCTCTATCCAGTATTGTATTTTCAAAGTGTGTACGTACACTGTTAAAGAAACGCTCTGCCGGAATATCCTCCCTGTTCAACACCTCCATCTGCTGCTCAAACCGCGACAGCTCCAGCATCTCTGTTACCAGCACATTAATCCGGTTGCACTCGTCGGATATAACACTGCAATAATTTACTGCTTTCTCTGGATTTTTGGAAATAACTGCCTTTAAACGGTCCGCATATCCCATAATCACTGCCACTGGAGATTTAATCTCATGGGACAGGTTTCTCACCAAACGCTTTCTCTTTTCGATATCGTTTTGCAGCATCTCAAGATTATTTTCAAGATGCTCCGACATGCGGTTAATGGATGTTCCCAACATTCCCAGTTCATCCTTGGTTGTTACCTCTACCCTGGCATCAAACTCCATATTGGATATGTGCTCTGCCACCGCTGTCATCCTCCGTATCGGTACCACCAATCGGCGGCTGGTAAAAAAGACAACTATTATACTAACCAAAATCAGCAAAACACCTGACAGCAGTTCAAATATAAGTGCCGATTTCGTCGCATTCTGAAGGCTTCTATAGGACCGGGATAATACTGCATAGCGATTGTCTGCAACCTTTGTTATGACACGCACCTCGACTTTATTAGTGCTCTCACCAGTTCTGCTCCATGAAACTGTCTTTCCCGAATCCATCGCATTTAAATTTGCCTCAAAATAACGACCTGATACCTTGCCTAATTTTCCCTCCTGATAATACCCTAATCTTGTGGTATTGATAATGTTTTTATCCCGGTCCACAATGGTAATCCTTGTATTTAAATCGTCATTCAACTCCTGGATATACTGCAAAAAACTGGTATCTTCATAATCATCCCTGTCGGAAATTGAGACTGCCAGCTCCTTCATCTGCCGTATACTAAGATATGTGGAAAAAGGAATCAACAAAAAATAGGTCAAAATAAGATTAAGCAGCACAAATGATGCGATCAGTGCCACTCCCACAAAACATAATGTCTTTCCAAGTGATTTTGATTTCTTCATAATGCCTCCTCAAATAGATACCCGACACCTCTGATGGTTTTAATATATCTGCCCGCCGGTCCAAGATTTGCCCGAAGCATTTTCACATGTGTGTCGATGGTTCGTATATCTCCCTCGTAATCATATCCCCATATACGGTCTAATATTTTTTCTCTTGAGAGAACAATATTTTGGTTAAGGACCAGTAATTCCAACAACTGAAATTCCTTATTATTCAGTATAACCTCCTTATTGCGCACAAACACCTTATGTCCGGTAGGGTCAATCTCTAAAATACCAACCTGAATGTTGTCCATCCCCTGCACCTTCATCAGTCTTAACAGATTCTTAACTCTCTCCACCAATATTTCATAGTGAAACGGCTTGCTCACAAAATCACTGGCACCATTTTGCAGACTGGACAGCTCACTGGCAGAATCTCCGAGAGCTGTAAGCATAATAACCGGTATTTCTGCCCGTTCCCGTATCTCACACAATACCTGCATTCCATCCAGCTTAGGCATCATTATATCTAAAATGACCAAAGCAATCTCCGGACAATTCCAGAATATATCCAGCGCCTCTTCCCCATTTGCTGCGGCATAGACCTTAAAACCTTCCTCCTCAAATACCTCCTTAACCAAATCCCTTAACAATTCATCATCATCTGCAATCAAGATACTCACTGCCATAATTCATTCTCCTTAACTATACTCTTTATCCTCTCTGCAGCTAAAGCCAAGCGGACATATCCGATAGGCTCATTGCTTGCGGGAATAAAACAGGCAAAACATAATAATTCTATTTTAATTAAAAAATATGAAAAATTGATGTAAAAAAGCCATATTATACAAACAGGTATAACATGGCTTTTGGGTATATTTTTTACAAATTAGATAACTCTTACCTTTACAACGCCCTCCACTTCTGCGAGCTCTGCCTTGGCCGACTCATCTACCGGGGACTCTACATCCAAAATCGTATATGCCCAGTCACCCTTTGATTTGCTGACCATATTGGCAATATTAATTGCCTCTCTTGAGAATACACCGGTAAATCTGGTGAGCATATCCGGAATATTTTTGTGGCAGATAACTACTCTGGCCGCCGTCTCACAGATTCCTGCATCACAGGCTGGATAATTGACCGAATTTTTAATATTACCGTTCTCCATAAAATCTGCAATCTGCTTCACTGCCATAATCGCACAATTATCCTCTGATTCCTCTGTAGAAGCGCCTAAATGCGGCAGTGTAATTACATTCTCCACTCCTGCAATAGCCGGATTCGGGAAGTCAGTCACATATTTGCTTACCTTACCGGAGGCAAGTGCTTCCTTAATATCTTCGTCATTTACCAGAATATCTCGGGCAAAATTAAGGATTCTAACACCATCTTTCATCATGGCAAAGGTCTCTTTATTAAGCATGCCCTTTGTGCTGTCAAGAGCAGGAACATGAATTGTAATGTAATCACACTCTTTATATATATCTTCCACATTGGTAATATGCTTGATATGTCTGGATAACGACCATGCCGCGTCCACAGATACATAAGGATCATAACCGTATACCTGCATACCAAGACGAAAAGCAATGTTGGCAACCTTGGCACCAATTGCACCAAGACCGATTACACCTAATTTTTTCCCCTGAATCTCATTTCCCGCATAATTCTTTTTCTGCTTTTCCACCAGTTTAGCAATCTCTGCGTCAGAGGCATTCTCCTTCACCCAGTTATAACCACCTATCAAATCACGTGAAGCAAGAAGAAGTCCTGCCACAACAATTTCCTTTACACCATTAGCATTTGCTCCCGGTGTATTAAAGACAACAATTCCCTTTTTTGCACAATCCTCCAAGGGAATATTGTTGACACCGGCACCAGCTCTGGCAATAGCTGCAAGTCCTTCCGGCAGTTCAAGGTCATGCATGGATGCAGAACGGACTAAAACTGCCTCTGCCTCCTCCATACTGTCCACTATCTCATAATTATCTGAAAATAAATCCAAGCCGCAGGCGGCAATGGGATTTAAACAATTTACTTTTGTCATAATAACTCCTTCCTCTTCTCTCCTATGCATTTTTTGCTTCAAAGTCCTTCATAAACTCAACAAGCTTTTCCACGCCTTCAATCGGCATTGCATTATAAATGGAAGCACGCATACCTCCAACACTTCTGTGTCCCTTTAAGTTAACAAAGCCTGCTGCCGTTGCCTCCTTTACAAACTTGGCATCCAGCTCCTCACTACCGGTAACAAAAGGCACATTCATCAAAGAACGGTCCTCCTTTACCACAGTTCCCTTAAACAGCTTGGAGGAATCCAAAAAGTCATAGAGTATTGCCGCCTTCTTTTCGTTGTGGACCTTCATGGCTTCGAGACCACCCATCTCCTTCACCCATTTAAACACCTTTCCGCAGATATAGATGCCATAAGCCGGCGGGGTGTTATAAAGGGAATCTGCATCTGCCTGTGTCTTATACTTAAGCATAGTCGGTGTTCCCTCAAGCACATCATCAGTGATCAAATCCTCTCTGATAATGACAACCACTACACCGGCAGGTCCGACATTCTTTTGCACACCGAAGAAAATGAGACCGTAATCCTCAACATTAACCGGCTGTGATAAAATATCAGAGGACATATCCGCTACTAAAAGCTTTCCCTTTGTATCTGGAAGCTTCTTATACACTGTTCCATAAATTGTGTTATTATGGCAGATATATACATAATCTGCATCCTCATCAATCTCTAAATTGCTGCAATCCGGTATGTAGGAAAAGGTTTTATCTGCAGAAGATGCAACAGCCTTGGCATTGCCATACCGCTTTGCCTCCTCGTAAGCCTTCTTTGCCCACTGTCCGGTGATGATATAGTCTGCAACACCATTTTTCATCAAATTCATCGGTATAGCAGCAAACTGCTGGGAAGCTCCTCCCTGTAAAAACAAAACCTTATAATTATCCGGAATCTTAAGTAAATCCCTTAAGTCCTTTTCAGCTGTCTGAATAATCTCCTCAAATGCCTTTGAGCGATGGCTCATCTCCATAACACTCATTCCTGTACCATTGTAGCTAAGCATCTCCTCTGCTGCCTGCTTTAAAACCACCTCAGGCAATACTGAAGGTCCCGCTGAGAAATTATAAACTCTTTCCATTTCATATCCTCCTAAATGTCTCTATAAATATACTATGTCTAAATGCTTCTCATTTGACATTTCTACAATTTGTTCCCTGATTCCAAGCACAATTCTTTCATCAGATAAAAAAGATTTATTTTTCCAAATCTTCCTCTGAGAAACATGTCGAAATCGGCTGTCCGGCAGCTACCATCGGCCACACCTTATCATCCTCGCCAATCTGTGCATCGATTACACACGGTCTTCCAGCTTCCAATGCCTTCCTAAATGCATCCTCAAACTCGGAAAGGGTAGTCGCCTTATATCCCAAAGCACCCATACCCTCAGCTACCTTGACAAAATCTACAGCATCATTTAATACTGTATTGGAATAACGCTTCTCATAAAACAAGGTCTGCCACTGGCGCACCATACCCAGCACATGATTATTGATAACCACCTGAATAATTGGTATGTTGTAACGCACTGCGGTGGCAATTTCATTCATATTCATTCTAAAGCAGCCGTCTCCGGCAATATTGATAACAACCTTATCCGGTCTTCCAACCTTGGCACCGATACATGCACCAAGTCCATATCCCATTGTACCAAGTCCACCTGAGGTAAGCAGCTGCCTCGGTTCCTTGTACTTGTACATCTGTGCTGCCCACATCTGATGCTGTCCCACATCCGTGGTAATGATAGCATCGCCCTTTGTCATCTCATATATCTTGGAAATGGCTGTGGGTCCAGTCAGAATATCCGTAGGATATGTGTCCGGATATTTTTCCTTCAACGCTTCAATCTCCTTCAGCCATGCGCTGTTATCCTTCTGCTCTATCACTTCATTTAACCGTGAAAGAACCTCCTTAGCATCTCCGATAATGCTGGCATCCACAACAATATTTTTGTTGATTTCCGCAGCATCTACATCAATCTGAAGTATCTTTGCATCATTTGCAAACTTCTTCGCATTACCAATAACACGGTCTGAAAAACGTCCGCCCACAACAATTAACAAATCAGAAGCTGTCACGCCAAAGTTGGAAACCTTGGTTCCGTGCATACCAACCATTCCTGTATAATGCGGGTCATTTCCGTCAAATGCACCTTTACCCATCAATGTATCACAAACCGGTGCATCCATAAGTCTTGCAAAGGTTCTGAACTCCTCACTGGCATTGGCTGCAACGACACCGCCTCCCACCATGATAAACGGTTTTTTTGCCTTTTTAATCAGCTTCACCGCTTCCTCAATATCAGAATCCCTGATTGTCCGGGTAAGTGGAGCAACCTCCTCAGGATTTCTATATTCATAATCCGCAAGATTGGAGGTCACATCCTTCGTGATATCCACCAGTACCGGACCCGGTCGTCCAGTCTTAGCTATCTTAAATGCCCTGCGGATAGTATCTGCCAGCTCATGCACATTCTTTACAATAAAACTATGCTTGGTAATCGGCATAACCACACCGGCAATATCAATTTCCTGAAAGGAATCCTTACCCAGCAGTGAAACTCCTACATTCGCTGTAATGGCAACCAGCGGAATGGAATCCATATATGCCGTTGCAATACCGGTGACAAGATTTGTCGCACCCGGTCCCGATGTCGCCATACACACGCCAACCTTACCGGTAGCCCTTGCATACCCGTCTGCGGCATGGGAAGCACCCTGTTCATGAGAGGTCAGCACATGGGTTATCTCATCCTGATGCTGATATAAAGCATCATAGACATTTAAGATAGTTCCGCCCGGATAACCAAACACCGTATCAACGCCCTGTTCTTTCAAACATTCAATAACAATTTCCGAACCTGTTAATTGTTTCATACGCTTTTCTCCTTGTATTATTTGTAATATGCCTACATGCTATAGCCACCGCCTCGCGCCTTCGACCATCCTATCCGTAAACATATTCTCTGCTCAATCTTTAATATCATATAACTTTTCTATAGGTTTTGTAAAGAGTCTTTTCAAATTAAAACTCCAAAACTGCTCCCCGGTTTCCAGAGGTTACCATTTTTGCATATCTTGCAAGATAACCGGTAGTCACCTTCGGATCCCTCGGTGTCCAGTTTGCTTTTCTCTTTGCCATTTCTTCCTCAGAAATATCCAGTTCCAGACTGTGGTTATCAATATCGATCTTAATAATATCTCCCTCTTCTACAAATGCAATCGGACCGCCTACTGCCGCCTCCGGTGAAACATGACCTATGGAAGCACCACGGCTTGCTCCGGAAAAACGTCCGTCCGTAATCAGTGCTACAGAAGATCCCAGACCCATGCCTGCAATGGCAGAGGTTGGATTTAACATCTCTCTCATGCCCGGTCCGCCCTTCGGTCCCTCGTAACGGATTACCACCACATCTCCTTCAACGATCTTGCCGCCTTTGATGGCTGCAATTGCATCCTCTTCACAATCAAACACTCTTGCCGGTCCTTCATGCTTCATCATTTCAGGCACCACTGCAGAACGCTTAACCACAGAGCCGTCCGGTGCAAGATTGCCCTTTAATACTGCAAGACCACCCGTTTCACTGTATGGATTATCAAGCGGACGGATTACCTCCGGATTCTTATTCACTGCTCCTTCTACTGCTTCACCGATAGTCTTACCGGTTACGGTCATACAATCCTCATTTAAAAGTCCCTTCTGTTTTAACTGGTTCATTACCGCATAGACACCGCCTGCCTCATTCAAATCCTCCATATAGGTCGGACCTGCCGGTGCGAGGTGGCACAGATTAGGCGTCTTTGCACTCACTTCATTTGCCAGTGAAATGTCAAAATCAAAGCCGATTTCATGAGCGATTGCCGGAATGTGCAGCATGGAGTTTGTAGAACATCCAAGTGCCATATCTACAGTCAGTGCATTCATAATCGCATCCTTTGTGATAATATCCCTTGGACGGATATTTTTACGGTACATCTCCATAACAGCCATACCAGCGTGCTTTGCAAGCTTTAGTCTCTCTGAATATACAGCCGGAATGGTTCCGTTTCCTGGAAGTCCCATACCCAGTGCCTCCGTTAAACAGTTCATGGAATTTGCAGTATACATACCGGAGCAGGAGCCACAGGTCGGACATGCCTTACACTCAAATTCATTGACATCCTCTTCGTTCATAGAGCCTGCCGCATAGGAACCCACTGCCTCAAACATGGAAGAAAGGCTTCTCTTCTGCCCTTTTACATGGCCTGCCAGCATGGGGCCTCCCGATACGAAAACGGTAGGCACGTTGATGCGGGCAGCCGCCATCAAAAGACCCGGCACGTTCTTGT